>NZ_QZDT01000205.1 GCF_009917485.1 Parablautia muri | reverse complement strand
TACCAGATTAAACATCTCATTTCTTATTAGATATTATGCAACTTGCCAATCGCGCTCTGCAACGCGAAAGAATAGCCCTTGGCACCCAAGCCACAAATCACTCCCTGCGCGATATCGCTCAGATAGCTGTGGTGGCGAAAGCTCTCACGTGCGTGAACATTGCTCAGATGGACTTCGATGAAAGGAATATTCACGCCCAGCAGTGCATCGCGCAGAGCAACGGAAGTATGCGTAAATGCTGCCGGATTGATGATGATAAAATCGATTTTCTCAAAGGCATCATGAATTTTCTCAATCAGTTCATATTCACGGTTAGATTGCAGATGTGAAAGAGCAACATTTTGCAGCGCGGCTTCGTCGGTCAGGGCTTTAATAATGTCATCCAGGGTTTTTGAACCGTACACTTCTGGTTCGCGCTGACCCAACAGGTTCAGGTTGGGTCCGTTAAGCACCAGCAGTTTGATCTGCTGGGTCATATGCTCTAGACTCCTTTTAGCTTAGAATTCAATTCTGTTTCCTGTGTGAAACTGTTATCCGCTCACAATTCCACACATTATACGAGCCGATGATTA
>NZ_QZDT01000204.1 GCF_009917485.1 Parablautia muri | reverse complement strand
CCTGTCGGCGGGAAGCACCGCAACCCGGAACCACTTGCAGAGAAGCGAATAGGAAATGAGCTGCGGACATACGCACTCGTCCCCGTCGTCCAGTAAGATACAGTTCCCATTATCATAATTGCAGCACGTCCGGCGCACAAGGGCGTTGACTTTCCGGCTCTGGGGCGGCGTCAGCCGCTTAACCCCGTTCATACTTCATCAGCGGCGTAAATGGGAAGCTCTGCAAATTCCGCTTCGGTCAAAGCGTCCACTTTGGAAAGGGTGCGCTTTGCAAGCTCCCGCATATCCGCGTCCATGTAGGGCAGCGCGGCGTTGACATTCTCAATCAAAGCCCGCTTGCCGCCCTCGTTGTAAATGCTCAAAAGGTTTGTTTCTTCAACAGTCAGTCTAATCATGCTCATACCTCCATATCGTGATTTTTTGTTTTTGCCGCCGCCTTTTTCGGGGCGGTCTTTGCCTTGTCCGCTTTAAGCTGCGCCCGGATAGAGGGGCGGGGCTTCCTTATCTCCCTGTCCCGGTTCTCCCCCTTGTCAATCAGCGCATACGTCCCATGTCTGCCCTCGATTTTGGAAAAGGAAAG
>NZ_QZDT01000203.1 GCF_009917485.1 Parablautia muri | reverse complement strand
TGGACGTGTCCTTTGTCAATGTGCGTCGTGAGTACATATTCATGCTGCCCCTTTGTTACCGCGTCGGCAAGCTGCTTTCCGATTTCATGGGCTTTCTGATAATCGACTTCCCCCGGCTCAAAGGACTGTATCAGATGAAAGGCTAAATTGTTCCCCTTTTGGAGTGCTTGGGACAATGTATATTCAAACTCAATATCTGCCGTTTCATAGGAGCAGCCGAAAGAGGACACAAGCATTTTTCCGTCCGTCTTGTCCGGGTTTTCGATATAGTCAAGGGCTTTGCTTAGAGTGCTTTTAATAGGCTTAATCTTTGTAACCGCCATATCTCCGCAAGCACCCCCTTTATTTCCTCTATATCCTCTTGGTATGCGTTTCCCGTCGCGTTTACGCGGCGTGCTATCTGGTTGACGTTGACACCGATTTTCTGTATCTCTGCGGTCATTGCCTTAATGTCGCTGTGGTCTATCTGAATGATATACCCGTCAATGGCAATCTTCCGCAGATATGCCGCCATGTTCCGGGTGGGTACGAGCTTCATTTTTTCCAGTATTAAATCCCGTTCCGCTTCCGTCACTCTGAATTTGATTTGCACCGT
>NZ_QZDT01000202.1 GCF_009917485.1 Parablautia muri | reverse complement strand
GTTCTTTGGCGGCACACCAGTAAAGATTGTCTGTGATAACCTGAAAACCGGAGTGACCCTGCATCCTAAAAGAGGCGAGATCATACGAAATGAGGCCTATCTTTCCCTTGGCGGGTATTATTCCGCTGCCATCATGCCTGCAGGTGTCAAAAAGCCGAAGCAGAAAGCAAGCGTTGAAGGTTGTGTGGGTAAGATTGCCACGGCTGTCATTGCAAAACTCAGGAACGATGTATTCACATCATTAGCCGCATTAAATGCTGGTATCCGGAAAGCAGTAAAAGAATTCAATGACAAGCCGTTCCAAAAACGCCCCGGCAGCCGCCGGAGCATCTTTGAAATGGAAGAAAAGCCATATCTGAGAACCCTGCCGCTTATCCCCTATGAAGTCTGTGAATGGTCTTATGGGCATAAAGTTGGCAGCAGCTCCCATATATGGTGGAACAAAGGCCAGTATTCCATACAGATATATCGGCTGCAAGGTGGATGTCAAATTTAACAGCCATCTTGTATTTATCTATTATAACAGAACAGAGATAGGAAGACATCAGATACTTCCCAGACATATGGCAGACGGCATGCGGACAGAGCCGGCTCATCTGCCATTCCCGCTTCGGAAAAATCTGTCAGT
>NZ_QZDT01000201.1 GCF_009917485.1 Parablautia muri | reverse complement strand
TCGACATACAATCACCTCGTCATGTTTATACCTCCATCATAAAACATGACGATGAGTTAATCAAGTGCAAAATGGTGGTTTTATCAATAAAATTCAGGGAATTCGGCTAAGTGTGGCGAAAATTCATCGTCACGTTTTCGAGAATCCGGGGTGTAACCGTGATATATCCACTCGTAATTTTTGTACAATTGGTCTAAATGGTGACGTTTCCAAATCGGGAAACACTGTTTTCCCAGCTTGTGGAGAATAGGAATATAAATTCTTTGCCAACAATCTGGCGATTGGTTTAAACCAACTGCACAGTTTAAGGTTTTTCGTTTTGAGGTGAAATACATTATTTGCATAAGTGCAAAGTTTTCGCCCACTTTGGCTAATCGTTGAAAACTCAAACCATACAAACGTTTCGCTCCACAAAATATCTTTGCTCCACAAAATAGATGAGCAAACCTTTTAAAGCGTTCGCTTTGAAAACGAACAGGGCTATACCGAATCGTTACCCACCTGACAGAACGATTCATTCAGTCAGCCTATATATTCTATCCTACCAGTTCCCCATGGGGAATCATCGTCTCACAGAACTACAGTATATGTTGAAATACCACCCACCTATAATATCTACGCTGGCAGCAGCCGTTGT
>NZ_QZDT01000200.1 GCF_009917485.1 Parablautia muri | reverse complement strand
AAGATAAATGGCAATTTAAAATTTAAAATACAAAACATATCGCTTTCATCTGTAACAATAGGTACAAACCAATGGGGTGCAATTAGTGGAAATATAACAATACCATCTGGATATACATTTGTCGGCATTCTTCAATATAGTCTTACTTCGCATTATGCGCATGTATTCAATATGGGACTATCTGGAGGGAAGGCAACGCTTAATGTAACAAATTTAGCTTCTATCTCTATTACTGTTTCAGGAACCGCAACAGTATTATTGATAAGGACAGAAATACTTGATAATTAAAACTTATGTCAGAGCTGATACACGTGATTTAAAATTATACAAAATATAATATAGAGTGTTTTAATTATTCAGGTTTAAATTTATAACACTTTTGTATACAAAACAACAATTGAACATGTAGTAGCAGGATTATTTACATGTCCATAAAAATTTACATTCGCTGTGTATCCTGATATGTTGAAAAAATTAATCCCAACATTTGCGGGAAGGTTTATCGCTATAATGCAAAGTGGTTTATATCCATCTACAACAGGGATATTAAATGCCAAATAATTCCCAGAACTTCCTATAGTCGCAAAGTTTTTACTTATAGTTTTTGTTGTAAAAAGGTTGCATAAATTGCCATTTATCT
>NZ_QZDT01000199.1 GCF_009917485.1 Parablautia muri | reverse complement strand
CTGTCCCGGTTCTCCCCCTTGTCAATCAGCGCATACGTCCCATGTCTGCCCTCGATTTTGGAAAAGGAAAGAGTCTTATAGGGCAGCATGGAGAAAAGGCGGTCAGTGTCCTTTGTGGCTGCAAGCCGCATGAACGCCGGGGAAAGCTCTGCCATGAAATGGGTCTTGTTCGGGCTATTCGGCTCATAGTGCCGCTTCATTTCCCGCACAATGCGCCGCGCTTCCGTTTCAATCAGCCCGTCCCGCAAGGCTGTGATATGCGCCTTGAAGTCCCCCGGTGGAAGCTGCTCCCGGCTGCGCCGTTCTTCCTGTAAGAGTGATTGCAGCGCGTCCGGGTCGTCGGGTAGGGCTTCAAAGCGTTCAAACTTCCCAAGCTGCGGGTCTGGGTTGCCGTTGAAGAACCGTCCGGCGGGTATCTCCCTTTCCCCTCGCTCATAAATCAGCTTCACCGTATCGGCGGGCAGCTCATTTTCCTTGACGCGCTCATAATGTTTAGCGTAGTCCAGTTCGTACAGATTGCCCTTAATTTTCCCGCGCTCCTTTCCCGTCAGCTCGATTGCATAGGCAAGGACGCGGTCGCTTGTCTGCTCCATGTAGAAACGCCATGTGTTGTGGGGCGCGGTGTCTTTGAGGAAAACGTC
>NZ_QZDT01000198.1 GCF_009917485.1 Parablautia muri | reverse complement strand
CTGTCCCGGTTCTCCCCCTTGTCAATCAGCGCATACGTCCCATGTCTGCCCTCGATTTTGGAAAAGGAAAGTGTCTTGTAGGGCAGCATGGAGAAAAGGCGGTCAGTGTCCTTTGTGGCTGCAAGCCGCATGAACGCCGGGGAAAGCCCTGCCATGAAATGGGTCTTGTTCGGGCTGTTCGGCTCGTAATGCCGCTTCATTTCCCGCACAATGCGCCGCGCTTCCGTTTCAATCAGCCCGTCCCGCAAAGCTGCGATATGCGTTTTGAAATCCCCCGGCGAAAGCTGCTCCCGGCTGCGCCGTTCTTCCTGTAAGAGCGATTGCAGCGCGTCCGGGTCGTTGGGTACGGCTTCAAAGCGTTCAAATTTCCCAAGCTGCGGGTCTGGGGTTCCGTCAAAATATCTCCCGGCTTCCTGTACCCTTTCCCCATGCTCATAAATCAGCTTCACCGTATCGGCGGGCAGCTCCTTTTCCTTGACGCGCTCATAATGTTTAGAGTAGTCCAGTTCGTACAGATTGCCCTTGATTTTCCCGCGCTCCTTTCCCGTCAGCTCGATTGCATAGGCAAGAACGCGGTCGCTTGTCTGCTCCATGTAGAAACGCCATGTGTTGTGGGGCGCGGTGTCTTTGAGGAAAACGTC
>NZ_QZDT01000197.1 GCF_009917485.1 Parablautia muri | reverse complement strand
TTTTCGGGTTTCCCGGGCTTTGGGGGATCCCATTTCCGAACCGCTCTGGGCTGCTCCGGGTTCAGGCCCTCCAACAGCCAGCGGAGCTGTTGATGGGAGATCTGTCTGGCTTCTTCGCCTGTCCGTGGCCACTTTAGGCGGCCCTTTTCGTAGCGCTTATAGAACAGGCAGAAACCGTCTCCTTCATAGTGGACTGCCTTGATCCGGTCCGCCCGTTTCCCGCAGAAAAGGAACAGGGAATTGCTGTAAGGATCAAGCCGGAAGCTGTACTGGATGATATCGATCAGACCATCCAGCTGTTTTCTCATATCCGTGTACCCGGTGCGTATATAGATCTTTTCCACCCGGGAGAGGTCGCCTAACATGACCGCACTGCTTTCATGATAGCCTCCAGCAATTCGCGGGAAGTATCTTCAAAGAGTTCAACCGTCACAGTACCGATATGGAGCACTGCCGCAGGAGCGGCAGAGAAATCCTGTCTGCCGTGAAGGGATACCTCCGTAAATTCCGGAGCCCCATCCGGCAGCAATGCAGTCTGCTCCATTACCGGCCTGGCTCCATTCCTTTTTCGGGGCAGTTCCTCAAGCGCCATCTTCCGGATCTTTGCGTTCCAGTAATAATAGCTTTTTAAAGAGATATCATGCTGT
>NZ_QZDT01000001.1 GCF_009917485.1 Parablautia muri | reverse complement strand
TGCTATTTTATTGCCAGTTTTATTGAATTTTCAAGGTGCATCTGCGCTTATTCAAATGCGAAGTTTGAGTTATTGATTCTTTCAACTAAAACATCTTGAGCTTGCATCTTTTGTCCCTCCCATATTTGGTATTATTTTATTTATACTATACCTCATTATAATTACCAATTTATACCATTTTCGGAAGTATATGTAAAGAATTTATTATTTGCGGATTCAAAATATCCTCCGAAGCATAATTGCTTCTGCGTGCTTACCTCCTTTAACCCCCTTTTCGCATTTTACATCTCTGCAATAATGTAAATATATGGCTTTTCCTAGAAAAATCTGTTCTTCTAATCCATCAAAGAAAGGTTTAATGTCAGAGAATTCCACCCCGTCATATCCGATAAAAATAACAGTGTTTTGGCTGGGTCGATAGCTAAACCGGATAAATCATCTGATTTTAAAATAAGATTTTTCATTTGTTACCTCGCAGCGTTTTTTAGAAAAATCAACATCCGCATGGACCATACTTGCACAATGGTTTATTTATATCTCTAACGTTTCACAATATTTTGAAATTACACTGCATATAGTAGAATATACTCGTTTTGCGTCTTCATATTTAACTAAAGTGTGAAGTACCTCTCTTAATTCTAGAATATCTGCTTGTTTCTTTTCATAATATTCTTCGCTTAGTTCAAGACAAGCCTTGAGGTATTCTTTCAAATTTTGATTCTGCGCTTTATATGGATTACCATCATATTTGGTTTCCGCTTGGAATTCTTTAATATATGTATGCAGCAGCTTGGTTTTTTCTGGCATTTTGGGGGCGAGTTCCGATTCCCATTTTTCTTTTTCCTGCATTAATTGAGAAGTTACTGCAATTCTGCTTATATCTTCATTGTTTTTCTTTAAGCTGTATACATCTATCTTTTCATCATCTATGAAACCATTCAGATAATCTTCATAGGATATCTTTAATAGCAATATCATTTGCAAATCTGAATAGGTTTCTGAATATAACGAAATAAGTCCTCTAATATATTTTTTTAAAGGTTTATCTCCCCTTAAGATAGTATTTCCCATAGAATTGACTATACTTTTACTGCTTTTTTCACCTGATAATATTGACATTTCACGGACTATATCTTTTAATATCAATTTTGATAAATATTCTTTTTGAATTAGCGTAAGCTGTAATTCTGAATGAAAACTGTCAATTACTCCGCAACCATTAGATTCATTTTCTCTTTCTATAATTTTAGAAAAATAAGTATATTTGCCTTCGCGCAGCAAATCTTCTATTTTTTGAAATACATATTTCCTTATTTCTTCGTGCACCGTTGTTTCAGAATGGGTCATATAACGAATAATCTGTCTATACAATTCTTTTAAATCGTTAGAGTAATTCTTACTTTCGCAATTAATGCCATAATCATTAATAATATTCGTAACAATTTTTTTCTTCAAATTTATAAAGGAGCTATCAAGTTTAAAATCTATGTACAATGTTTGTCGTAAAATTATATAAACTATAGTATCAATTATTTTTTCCATTCTCAGAGAACGTTTTCTTAAGGGACCACCAACAAAATGTGCAATTTCATGTGTCATTCGTCTTATAACTGCTTTCGGATTATACAGTGATCGCTCATTTATTGAAACTTTGAGGAGCCTGTCACAAGGCATTTCCACCTCATCATAAGAAATTATCTTTACATTAACCTCATCTGAAAAGCTAGGAGACATGAAAAAGGTATATTTCTTTTCTCCGCTTGTTTGCATAATTCCCATTGTTTTATAAATTATAGCAACATAAAAGGCCATGATTTTAGGCGGAACGTCATAAAAAATATTGCTGAAGGATGTTGCTCGAATAAATTGACGGTCTGCATGCATTGCACTGTTTACTAATGCATTTAAGCCATCATAATAGGAGCAAAAACATTTATCGAATGCTTCAGAATATTGGATATTTGCTTTTTCATTTTCAATCTGTTCTTCCATTTTGCTATGCAAGTATTCTAAAAATTCAATAAAAGGTTGATAAATGCAGATTACAAAATCTTCTGCAAAGCCATTATGTAAAAGACTTATGATGGAAGCAGAAACTTCTTTCACTGGAATGCAATATGAATCATATCCGCATTCCTTTGCTTTTTCTACAAACTCCTCCTGAGCATTTTTTATTCTATTAACCAAAGGGTCATATATTTTAAAATCACTTTTTTGATCAGGATACTCTTCTTTAAGCCCTACTTTGATAAAAGATTCATATGCATAAAAATCGCCAACAGATTTGCCAGTATACAGATTTAACAGATATTGTATGAACAGGAGCCATCCCATATCTGTTTTTCTATTTACAACTGAGATATCATGTCTTCCTGAAAGCTTAAATGATTCGCTTGTATAGCCATATTTTTTTTCAAAATCATGTAAGTCTTTCTCTAAAAATTTATATGCAGAATAATTTTGCACGCTGATATTAACAACAATTTCATATTCTTCCTTATCATTTAGATATTTTAATACATTCTCTTTGCTCCATTGATTTTCTGAAAATTTCTCGAATATCGCTTTAAGATTTTCTTTTCGAAGGCCGTAAATAGAAAAAGTATCTTTAACCAATTTAACATCTTTTTTGTTGCTATAATTGATTTTAAATAATAATTCCATATAGTCTTTGATAGAAATGTTTTTTGCTAATATAACAATGCCACTGTAGTCAAATGTGAAATAGTATAAATATTTTACTGAGGTAAATACTTCTCTTATTTTTCTTAATATACTTTCTACATCATTTTTTAAATATAATTGCAGCATAGAAAAACATAAAAGAATAGAATCATCCTCCCAAAAGTCTTTTATTTGCTCAGCTTCAAATCCCACTTCCGGGTTTTTGGATATATTGGTAAAGGCTTTTATCTCCTGCACAAAAAAATCACTTTGAAAAACCTCTTTCCGGCGATAAGAACTTTCGTACGCCTGTGTAAGCAGGTGGTGTTCACTTTCTTTTATTTTTTCTATGCCAAGTATATCAAAATATCCTAATGCATAGTACATATCACCAATTGGGTAATCTGCTTTTTCGTTTCTGGGAATATTCCATTTTCCAAGTCGAAATTCTCTGCTATCAATCTTAACCTTCTGCATTTTTTTCCTCTTCTTCTTTTGCATCATCAGTAGAATAAAAATGGACCATTCCATCTTCGGATACAATGACTGCCATTGCTTTCATTCCACGTTTTGATTGGTCTGCAATATATAACTTTGCTGAATTAAATTTTGCTCCGCGACCGGGATCTTTTTTTATTGTTGTGCTTCCTTTAAATGGAAGAATCATTCCATACCCATATCCATTTCCTTCGTTATCGATAATTAATGCGCCATCTATTGCAGTTAGTCTGCTTACATATTGGGGGTCTAAATGCACTGTATCCAACATTGTGCCTGAAGAAGATTTAAGCAGTTCTTTAACTCTATCTTCTATAACTTCTCTTTCCTCACATATAATTATCAACGTAGTTCCCTGCGTTTGGTGTATCGCTGCATGGACTAGAGGCCATATCTTATCATGCTCTGTTCTCGCCAAACCATCAATTCTCTTTTTAAATAGTGCTTTATAGTTTGTTTTAGAAGAAATGTATTTCCCACAATTATATCTGAGGGTCTCCGTCCCCCAATACATATCCCATACCATATGTTTGACGAAATTAAAACATATCAGTTGCTGCTCCTGATGGATAGAATTTGTAAAACCTTTCAACCACCATTCTCCGTCAAAAGCAAATGCTAATCCTAAAGGCTCCTTTGAGGAGGTACCATTTGTAATTTCTAACAGTTTTCTTATCTTTCTTATATTAGTTCCACAAAAGGAAACCTTGTCAGAGAATGCACAATTAGCAAGTTTGAGACATAAGGCATCTTTGGAAGTCAGAAAAAAGCAGATATTTCCATTGCTTTCTGAATGTTCATAATAGGTCCCTGAAAGCTCTGTAATATCTTCGATATGTATATGGAGATAATCCCTTATATATTCTCCTAAAAGCGAGCAAGCTCTCTGGTAAATTCTATTTCCAAGCGCCTCTGTCTCCACATCAGTAAGATTTGATATATTATTTCTAAATAAATGTTCCCTAATGCTTTTAAAAAGGAATGAATTAAACAATTTTGAACTATGCGCAAAAGACGCTTTTATTGTATATGTATTTTTTGAAGCCTTATCCATTATTTTAAATATCGTACAATCTGGTAAGGCAATGTCCAGGGCATCATCTTCGTCTGCCTTTGAAAAATTGACATTGTCTTTACCATAAAAATGACTGAATGTACTATAGAAAAGCTTTATATAAGTATTTGGTTCTTCCCTGCTTTCTTTTGTATTCATGATTTACTCCTCTTATATTGATTTTAGCCAAAAATAAAAGCCTCCTTAAATTAAGGCTGGCTTTTAGATGTAGGTTCATATATTCTATTATCCGTATGCAGGGCAAAGATTTCTTTATCCTTTCGATAATATCTGGAATCATGATACAGTATATCATCGTCCGTATCTTCCGTTTCCCTCAAATAGTGTGCTGTATCTATTTCCAATACAAATTCCTTTTCCATCTTTGCGTAATCTGCCTCCCAATTTATTTATCATTTAAGTGTTAATCATTTTTCACGATTGTATTATCGCTCATCAAGTTCTGCTATTGACAAATAGTATGCCAATACTGTTCGCTGCTTATACATAGTAGAACTTAAGATTTAATTATCAAGGTACCAATCAATGAAAAATATCGACACTTATATGCGCTTCATCATAACACATTTCCCTAAAGCACACAATACTTTCTTGAAAGTTTTTTGCTTTTTATGTTGATTTTGACGATCAGCTGTCATACTTTTTTCTAAACAGCAATGCAATATGGATTATAAAACAGAAAAAAAAACTATATTTTTGTTCTATATTACAATTTATTCTGAAAACATTCGTTGTTGCTATGACAAAAATTTATTATAAAAAAATCAGGGTATGACTCTACAGAAACGCTGGTTTGCCCCTACTGAACGTTTAAAGTATAAAGGCTGCTTGCAAAGTCGTGTAAGAATTATATTATAAATCAATATATTATAATAGGAACTTCTATACTTTGATTTAGGAACTATTATGCCCTTAAAGGAGCACTGAATAATTGCTTATATTTTTAATGTCTTCATCTGGTTTTTGGTTATGAACTGATAATTGGTATAATTTCTTCACAGGTATATTCACTGTCAAGCCTTTTCCTAACAGATGGTAAGAAACATACAACGGGTGATACGCTTCGCAAGACATTCTTATCTTAATAAGAAAATGGGCTTTGATCCGGCTTTCATCCTGCAGGTAAACGGACTTTATCGAAAATCTCATCTTTGTTATATATTCTGTGACAGTTCAATTTATATAAAAGAATCCATTTCTCTGAATTTACCATGCCGATAACCTTCTCCATTCAAAATATGGTAATATATCCTGTTTGAAAAAAGAAAACATAACAGTCCATATATAAGCAATTATGTAGTATACCGATTTTGCTTTGCCAGTTCTACCTTTTTCACCCTTTTTGTATGCTTTAACCAAGTTACATACTTATCAACGGTAGCATCTTCAATCCGGCTGACCAAACGAATTGTCAGATCCTCCACTTCCCTCTCTATATCGACATATACACGCGGTACTGCCGATTCCATATTATATTTTGCAACGGAGCTATCCGCAGAGTCCGTATATATGACCCGGACTTCTCCTTCATATTCATAGTCCGCGTCCTTAAACAGAAAACGTATTTCATTAATTCTATCTGCTGCAAACGCCCGGATAACGTCCTTGCTCTCCCCAACAGCATTCTCAAACTGCTTTTCTTCCAGATATTCATCCAACTCTTTCCACCGAGAATTAATTTGCTGCAAAATCCGAAACAGGTCCTCATAACAAATCGCCTCTGTTCCGCAGTTCTGCAGATGCCCATGGGTGTGAAAGGTTTCATAATCCTTTTCCCGGTATTTGTAATTTTCCTTATTTGCCTTATATTTGGTTTCAAACTGTGAACCAATATACTGGACAATATATAATGGATAATCCTGATCCGTATACTTGGAAAGCGTATAGTCACGCAATGCCTTGGGTAGATACGGAATCCCATCAATATCAAAAAAACCTTCTCCGAACTCGATATTACACCCCGACTCTTTCTCCGAATATCCGTTCCACATAGGAAAGCTGTCTGCTTTTACTGAAAACGATCCAATATAGACATTGCTGCTACTGGGCAGCAAATCCTCGTGCGAACGGTTAATCTGCGGAAAATACTTTTCCACAAACTGGGACTGCATGGGAGAGTGCATGGATGGGATATCTTCCGAAATAAAAGCTATGCTCTTTAAAAAAACTTTTCCTTCAAAAACATCGTTCATATATCCGCAATTATTGATTCGAAAGCGTGGGGCTGTATCTTTTTTTACATGCCTGTCTGTCCCCAGTTCCCTTTGTTCCGAATCCATAATATCCCAACAGTCTGCCTGCGCCGCAGAGGAATCCTCTTTCCGGGGTTCTCCGGCCAAAATTTTTTTCAGTGTTTCCATGTTCGTATAATGTACCAGATGCGAAGTGCGTTTTTTATCTTCCATATTAAAACAGCATTCTTCCTTAAGCGCTTTAATGGGCTTATACATGGCCAGAAGAAGCGCGCAGAATTTACCCCTCTGGGCCGCAGTAAAGAAACGGAATTTGCCGTTATCCCGCAAAGTATTAAAGACCCCGGCTCCACGTTCTTCATAAATCCTGATATAACTAAACGAACGATACAATTGATTCTGCAGGCGTTCGGCTTTGGTATATTTTTTTTCGTCCATCTTTGTTTTTTTTATTCTTTCATCATTATTCAGCAGCCACTCAGCCAGCGCAATTGCAGCTTTTAATGAAATTTTATAATTTGCAGGGAAATGAAGAAGGAATCTCACCAAATTCCGCTTGCTTGCCATCAAATATTCTAGCTGCTGTTTCGTCACCTGAAATCCCGCACCAAATAATCCATTTATATTATCCTGTCCTTCTGATTCTTTCCATTTTGCGTTCAGTTCTTCGATACTCTTCTGCTTGGCCAGATATAACTTTTGCAGCTTTGTCAAGCTGATAATATAGACCGATATACGCTCAATTTCGTTTCTCAATTTGGCCTTATTCCCTCTGTCATACTCATCCAGCAGGTCATATTGTGACGGAAAAACCTGCCCGATCATACTCGCCTTTTTGAAATATGGAAATGACCTCAAAAGTGCCTGACTTCTTATATGTAAGTCAGCTGTTCCCGATATGTTCTGACACATATTAATCTGCTCGTCAGTCATTGGTTCCGCTCCCGGCTCTATCCCTGTGCAAAGTGTATAATATCCTTTCAAAAGATTTGTTTCAGGATTCCATTCAAACCGATCAGCTTCCTTTTCGTTATCCTGATCGGAAAAGTGAGTATCCATGTAACAGAAAATTCTCCTCGCTGTTTCGATTTTCCTTTTTATACCGGATATCTTTCCGCTTGGGTCGTCATTAATAGAAAAAATACAACTTGATGCATAATTGTTCAATCCCATAATACGCCGTTGTTTTTTTACCTGCTTTAAACCAAAATGTGGCTCCGCATCAAGTGCGCCTCCATCACCGTACATCCTTTTATAAATCTCAATCGCTTCTTCATAAGCTCCCCGTTGCATACAACAATAACCCAGATCAATCTCAACCCTGGCGTCCGTTTCTGCATCCGTACTTCCTTCCACTCCCTGACTTTTTCTACTCTTTTTTGCAACCGCCAATGAGTCATGTAGATATCTCAGTATTTTCTCTGCTTTGGAAAATTCTGCCCGTGACATGTAACAATTGGCGAGCAGATACCTGGTCTTTAATCCAAGGGTTCCCAAACGAATATACCGCATCTCCTTCCAATTCTGTGCTAGCAGATCCATAAAAATCCCAATTGCTTCCTCATATTTTTCAGAACGCAAAGCCAAAAGCCCGTTCATAAATTGGAGCTGGCAGTTTGATTCCCCCTCCTGAAAAAGAGATTTCTTAACCTTATCCTTAATACAGGCCAGCAGTCTGGGCTCCTGCAGATACAGGCAATGCCATTTCATCACTTCCACCTTAGATTTCAAGTGCCCCTTTCCTGCAAACTCATCCAGTTTATCTATTAACGTTTCAAGACTGGCAACAGCATGCTCCTTTCGTTCCTCATCCCAAAATTTCAGTTGATATTCATTTTCATCTATTTTTATAGTAATTTGTTCCAACGGCAGTTCTTTGGAACTGGCAACATTTTGAAACTTGATATATTTTCTAAGACTACTTGAAATTGTAATCAGAGCATCAATATTATACCCTGGTATATACCCGTCTTTCTTATCCAGTTCACTTGACCATTGAGCAGCAATAACAGCTATTGCTATTGCGCCTTTATAATTTTCCTCAAAATGCAGATCACGCTGAATTCTGGAAAGCTCCAATAAAACCAGAAGAAAATATCTTCTTCTGTCATAAACATTCAAGTCATCACATTTTTCAAACGATTCTCTCTTTAAGCCCAACATATCCTCATCGTTTTCCAGAAATCGCTCACCTTCTATTTGCAAACGCTTCATCTTGCCTGAAATTACTTTATCCGCCTTCTCCAGCCATACCTGTAAGCCTTCTTTCTTACCTGAATCCTTCTGTACCTGAAATGCCGGATCTTTGGCCAATAATCTGTTTTTCAGGCAGCTGTATAAAAACACTATCTCCTTTTCGGAAATTTCTGTCTGATACTTTCTTCTATGTATTTTTGCAATATTAATAATCGCATCCATCCATATCAGAACATACTGTCTTTTCTGTTCCGGATTGCTAATATGGCTATACTCTTGTTCCATACGATATCTTACCTGCTTAAATTCATCCAGCGCAGCATCAAAATCACTTCTGCGGTTCTTACGTGCATAATCACGATAATATTTTGCCAGATTCAGTTTAATCAACCGAAGGTACAGATCCGCCTGTACCCTTTTATCTGATTTAGCAGAATCCCGCAGTGCAGCAGCCTTGTTCTTTCCATGCCAGAAAATTTCAATTCCTTTGCTTGCCCAACTATCTGAAGCATCCAGCTCATAATTTTCATAGTAGTATTGCGAGATTCTCAGGCAAAGATTACCCCTTACCAGATGATACAATACCAACATTATTGATAGCTTATATTGTTTATCCACTTCTTCGCTATCTATAGGCTTGTTATATAACATTTCCTTGTTATCCGCAGTAAATAGTTTATACTGTCCCTCAACTCTGTTCCATAATGTCTTCAACCCTCGAAAGCGCAAGTGCTCATTCCCTTTAGAATCGTCTTTATGCTTATCAGGATCCATACCCATATTTTTTTCTTCTATTTCTGCAAGATCTTTTAACAGCTCATCATCATTTTGTTCAAATCGCTTGTCAGAAATAATATCTGTCATATCATAATATACTTTTAACGCTTTATCATCCTTAGGAGCAGACTCCTGACTCACATATTCTATCAATAACTTATCCAGCTTGAAACTTTCATCATAAGAAAAGAAAAAATGTTTCATAATAAACCCTAACCCCTTTCTTTTATTTCATCTCATATGCCTCCGGTTGTTTCGTGCTGCATCTGCGGGCAGCGCTTTGCTACTTACAAATACTTATTAAGTTTCTGTAGTTTCGGGCTTTAAATGAAAAGGCCGCAAACACCGTCACCGATGGCCTGGCCTTGATATTTAAAGGACAATGTTATATCTGCCTTTATGCAATGTTTCCTGCCATCACCCCATATGAAATACGACAGCCTGCGTACTTTTTCCTGCCTGCTGGTTTGGGCATCGTTGCCGGGGCCGGAATGACACACTTCATATTGTGACTGATGAACTGGTGGTAGGACGTGAAGCCCAGACAGTTAGTCTCATAACCGCAAATAAATACGGCATTGTTTCCGTAATGGAAACACATGACTTCCCGTTAGTTAAGCATTTTACTGTATTGTCCATCGACTTTCTGGCAGTATTCAGGATCTTCTTCCTCATCTTGTGTAACAGCAGCGTAAAAAACTTTCTTTGTGTACATCCATCCCTACGCAAACTGTGCTACAATTCATTTGATGACCTCCATTTGTATGCAATAATTCCTATTACCCTTAATGTTTTCTAACTTATTAGTATACAGGAAAATCCATGAAACTACAAGTCGGGGGATTACATAGTATCTGTTACACACAAAATCCAATTAAAATCGCCTTCGGAGATGAGATTTTGTACTCTTGTATCACGGTCTGTGCAGTAAATGTGCGGACCCGACTGAATCGTTATGCGTATTGCAACACATATTCTACCTATTTCCCCTGAAATATTCAAGAATTACGCGATGTATTTGATATAGGAAAGCTCAAATAAATATACTATGCTTTAAGCCTTCTGACCATGTGACTATACTCATTCCCTACATTTTAACCCAATACTTAAAAACCTTGTGTCAGGAACAATAATTCATGGCATTATTTTCCACATTCTACTAAAATAATTACAATATTTAGGATATTAAAGTATTTTATAGTCATTAAAAAGGTATTAACGTCATTTTTTGTCAAATATAATATTCTCTTAAATATACAATCCATGCAAAATTGAATCGAAAATTTCTTCACACAGCAAATTTTTTTACGCTTAAAATTTGTAGGATACCAACAAGAACGGGGGATTAAAATGGTTAAAAAAATTTTTATGATAGCAGTTACAGACAAAGAAATTTCCCTAAACAGAAAATATACAGAAACAATATTTGATTTACTTACGGTTAATTCTCCTTTTGTAGAAGAATATGTAATTGAACCGCATTATAAACAATCGGTTCATGATCTTCATCAAAGTTTACATAAGGCATTAAACGGAGACCGCTACGAAGGCTACATAGTACTTTTAGATTCTCTGACAGAGCCAATCTATAATCCTAATGTTATGTTTGAATTAGGCGCTATTTTCTATTCCGAAAAACCTTATGTAGTCATTTCATCACATCCGAAAGAAAGCGTGCCCTTTGATATAAATATTATAAACATAATAGATATTCCACACGTAATCGTTAATTATGTTGAAGACTGCCACAAAAACTCTAAAGAAATAAATGCCTATCAACATTTCTATTTAGAAAACAGAAGCGCAGAAACATCTATCGTCATTAAATTTCTTACTCTGGTCCACCATCAGTATAAGACTTGCCTGAGAAATATTGATAAAACAATCACTGGAAAAATTGAGTTAAAAAATGTCTTGGATGAAGTAAAAGGAATAAAAAAATTACTATCTAATACTGCGGAATATATTGATGGTGAAAAAGCTGCTTTTCGTAACCTTGGGGAAGCCGTTAGACATGCAAAAATTTCTTTACGAACAACCAGATTTGCAAATGAGTCTATTGTAAAAGATGATTCTATAGAAGAAAAGAAAAAATTTATGGAATCATTGTATGATGCATCAAAAGACCCAAACTTAAATGATAAATTTTATCGTATTATCTGTAACAATCATCCCGCAAAGTGGCAGGATATATATAATATCTTATTTTTTGGAGGAAATGGTGCAAAGGTCTTTGTCAGAAAACATGATTTTAGTATTCACTTTGAATTAGTAATAATTGATGACAAAATTGCTTTCATTCATTTCTATCAGGCAAACAGCAGAAAAGAAGAAGGGCAGTCGGTTAAAGAGGTAGAGCGGCTTAAATCCACACTAAAAATTCAGGGAAGCAGTATCTGTCAAAAATTATCTGACATTTTTGACAGATTACATCATCGTGATTTCTCTAAAGGGGATCCTTCAAGAACGTTATTAGGGATTCCAGTACAGGATGGTGACTTAGACGAAAAATGTAAAAATTATGGCAGTTTTGTTGTGAATGAGACGATTCCAACTCATTCATTATATGGAAGTAATGCCAATGATAAAAGAAAGGAATATATTATTCAAATGTTTAAAGATGCCTTTCTTACATGGCATATAAATGAGTTCCATGACAAAACGATTATGGCTTCCGGTATTTCTTTGCTGGAAGGTAATGATAATTTTATTGAAAAAATGAAAAACATTAAGTTAGATGAACGCGAATATGCAGAAGCAAAACAGTTATATGCGGATAATCAAAAGAAACAGTAAAAGGGCTAATAGATGGAAAAGAAGCTTAAGCATTTAGAAATGATTGTTAGAATTATTGAACGAATGGAAAAAAATAGCTTTTCCTTAAAAAGCTGGACTATGACTCTACTTGTTGCTATTTGTGCTTTGTCTGTGAATGATTCAGAAAAAAGATTTATTCTAATCGCCGGACTTCCCACCATAACCTTTTGGTTGTTGGATTCATTTTATCTATACATAGAAAGCAAATATAGAATTTTATATAAAATCGTTTCTAAAAGAAAAGAGAGCGAAATTGATTTCAGTATGGATATTAATAATATCGCTCTTAGTAAATGTGAAATGGAAAAAATTTATTTTATAAAATGTTTATTTTCTTTTAGCGAAATTCTGTTTTATTTGCCATTAATTATTGGAATAGTTTTGATTATCTGTTTATTAAAAATATTTTAAACATTACTATTAAAAAATAATTTTGTATTGCGAACAAGGGGAGAAATGCTCTATGAAATATATTAAACAATTTTTGATCATACTTGCCATATCTTTTATTGGCGAACTTATTAAATTTTACTTGCCATTTCCAATTTCAGGAAGCATATACGGAATGGTACTTCTTTTTATATTACTCGTTACTGGTTTCATAAAGATTGAGCAAATTGATGATACTGCTAAATTTTTATTGGATATAATGCCTATACTTTTTATACCCTCTGCAGTCGGGATCATCACAAAATTACATGAACTCCAAGAGATTTGGTGGCAGATCATTATTATTACGGTTGTCACTACCATAATTGTCATGACAGTTTCAGGCCTGGTAACACAGACGATAATAAGAAAAAAAAATAGATTGAAAAATCAGCCTGGCGGCTGATTTTATCAATCGCAAATTTGTGCTCCGGGCACAAATTCGCAGGTCAAGAAAGCAGCATGGCTAGTAGCGTGCAATGTACCGGGGGATAGATATGGATATGTTTACAGAAACAGTTTGTTGGGGACTCCTTATAAGTGTAGGGTCCTATATCTTATGTGATTATATACAACGGAAAAAACATTTTATTTTTTTTAATCCACTTTTGTTTTCTACAATTTTCTCGATTTTATTTTTGATAATTTTCAAAATAGATTACGAAGATTATTATAACAAATCAGATTATTTGTATTATCTATTGTCTCCTGCAACAGTCTGCCTTGCTGTCCCTTTATATGAACAAATCAATGTTTTGAAAAAAAATATTCAAGCAGTTTGTTGGGGGATTATCTCCGGTGTCCTTGCAAGTATGGGAAGTATTTTGGTTTTCTCAATTATGTTTGGGTTTTCACATACTATGTACGTTACTTTATTACCCAAATCTATTACTGCTGCAATTGCTATGGGTGTTTCAGAGGAAATGGGAGGAATTTCCAGTTTAACAGTACCTATTGTCATTATGACGGGCATCACAGGACATATGGTGTCCGAAAAAGTATGCAAAATATTTAAAATCACAGATCCGATTGCTAAGGGCATTGCTATTGGTTCCGCATCTCATGCAATGGGAACAACAAAAGCAATAGAAATGGGAGAAGTTGAAGGTGCAATGAGTAGCCTTTCGATAGCTGTAGCTGGTATAATAACCGTGATTTGTTCTTTTGTATTTGTTCATTTTTACTAACGAATGTTTGGTACTATGTCAAGAAAAAGTACAAGTTAAACGTGAACTTCTGATCCATTCCTGATTACCTCTCCGCCTGTTCTATTTTTTCACTCAGCTACTTTATGGTTCTCTGCTTCGATATCTGCCCTGGAGCCAGATGATTGAGATGGTCAAGCTTTTTTGTAACATTTACAAGGAAAAGTTTTGACATAGATCATGTCTGCATTCTCTTTTCAAATGGCGTCATATATCTATTTGATGAATGTGGCGGATATGATTGTAATAAACATATATATAATCTATAGTTGCATTGTAAGCGTTTAATTTCGGGGTGTATCCCAAAAGTCTAGGAACCCTATCACCAGGATTCCTGTACGCTAACATTTTGCTCGTTCTTTTTGCTACATTTTGCCTGGACTTTTTCACTCCAGGGAGCCAGCTTGGCTAACTCATCATCTGCCATATCCTTGTTGGGACGATGCTCCAGCAGATATTTCAGATATTCATATAAATTCAAGCCGTATGCCTTTGCCATTTCAACAATGGTTAAATATAAGGCATTGGCGGATGCGCCATCCGGTGTATCGGAGAACAGCCAATTCTTTCTACCTATGGTTACGGGGCGGATGCTATTCTCGCTTAGGTTGTTACTCAAACTGCAACGGCCATCTTCCAGATAGGTCATCAGGAAATCTTCACGGTTTCTGATGTAGGTGATTGCTTTCTTCAATTTGCCGTTACTTCCGGGATTTACCTGTTTTATCCACGCCAAGAAGCCCTCAATGACCGGTTTCTGATCTTTGAGGCGGCGGTTATAAATCTGTTTGAAACTAAGACCTTTTTCTTTGTAGGTGCGTTCGTATTCGAACAGTTTATTGCAATAGAGAACTCCCTGTACTGCAGGATTGCTGTAATCCTTTTCGTGTCCCTTTGGAATGGCTTCCCAAAGGTATCTGCGGATATGAGCCCAGCAACAGCAACGATGGGGTTTCTTTCACTTTATTGTATCCTTGATAGCCATCTGCCATCAGATAGAAACCAGGTTCAATTCCTTTCAGGAATTGCTGCATTTTCGCCTGCTCTGGTAGGAGGTAAGCGCCAAATATTCCTGCGGATTTTCTAATCCGCTGGTTCCCTCTATAATTGTAGAAGAAAGATATTTAGACTATTTCACTACAATTACGGAGGATAGGCTATGGCAGCTGCCCGCAAAGCCCGTGTTCCGATGGCGGAACAGATCAGGCTTATCAATGAATGCCATCAGAGCGGCATGACAGATGCTGACTGGTGCCGTGAAAACGGCATTGCAGCAAGCACCTTTTATACCTGGGCCAGCCGTTGTCGAAAAGCGGCATCAGATCAGATCCCGGTACCAAACTATGGTCATCTTGAAGACCCACACCCAAAACAGGATGTGGTTCCTGTTGACATTGTTCCGGAACAATGTCCGGAGCAGCATACAGCATCACAGATGCGGCAAATGTACCTTGACAATTCACATACGATTGAGGTGGCCATGAAAGACGTTACTGTCCGCATCTGTAATGATGCCGATCCTGTCCTGCTCGCCAGGACGCTTCGTCTCATCCGGGAGACTTCATGTTAGGCGATATCTCTGGTCTTGAAAAAATCTACATTGTCTGCGGCTATACGGACATGCGCAAATCGATTGATGGTCTCTGCGCTGTTATTGAAGACCAGCTGAAGATGGATCCAGCCTCCAGCGCGCTTTTCCTGTTCTGCGGAAGGAGACGGGACAGAATCAAAGCCCTATTCCATGAACCGGATGGCTTCGTCCTCATTTATAAAAGGCTGTCCGTCCCAGGAGGTTATCAATGGCCCAGGAAACAGTCGGAAGTCCGGAATCTTTCCTGGCGTGAGTTTGACTGGCTGATGTCAGGGATTGATATCGACCAGCCCAAAGCACTCAAAACGGAGTGAAACATCTTTAGATTTTGTTAAAAATCCTGCACTGAAAAATGGGCGGACTTCCTTATATATTCAGCATTTTTCAGCCCTTGTTTTCCTTTAGGAATATCCCGGTTTCTGGTATAATAAAGGGAGTAAATCCAAGGAGAGAACGATGGCTTCCAGTGCAAAAGATATCCAGCTGCGAGAGCTGAAGGACACCATATCCGGGCTGAAAACAATAGTCTCTGAACAGACGGAGCTGATCAAATCTCTCCGTCTTGTTATTGATGAAAAATCCAGCCATGAAAAAGATCTTCAGGAACAGGTGGACTATCTGACCAAAAAGCTTTTCGGTTCCTCCAGCGAAAGAAGAACTGATGACATTCCCGGACAACAGAATCTTTTTGATGAAGCGGAAGCAGAACTGGAACTTTCCCGGTTCGAAGAAGCGGCCGTGGTCCGGGAGCATACCCGTAAGAAGAAAGCAACCCATGAGGAGCTTTATAAGGGACTGAGAGTGGAAAAAATAGTCATCCCCCTTCCGGAAGAAGATCAGGTCTGTCCAGTCTGCGGTACGCAGATGGTTCTGATCGGCGAAGAGTATGTCCGCCGGGAACTGCTGAAGCGCAGCTTCGCAATGGCAGATGAGACCAGGGTCCAGGTACTGAAAGAAGAAGACCGCCAGGCACAGGTGTAGTCTTTCATGTGGCTGTTCCGCAGTGGTGAAGATGATCTTCCAGCCATTATCCTGTATGGCTATTAACCTGCCAGAAGCGGCAGCCATGCAAAGGAGTTCCTGAAAGGGTACCATGGGTATCTGGAAACTGATGGTTATCAGGGCTATAACAGCCTGCCGAATATCAAACGGTGTTCCTGCTGGGCACATATCCGCCGATACTTTATCGTTGCCGTTCCCAAAGGGAAACAGTATGATTACAGCCAGCCTGCAGTGCAGGGAGTCCAGTACGGTAACCGGCTGTTCGCCATAGAGGATTCCATCAACAAAAAATATCCTGGTGATTATGAAAAAAGGAAGCAGCTGCGTCTCAAGAAGGAAAAACCTGTTCCGGAGGCTTTCTGGTCGTGGCTTGAACAGCAGAAGCCAGTCCGAAATACCCGTATGGATAAAGCGGTAATTATGTGCTTAACCGGCGGGAAACAGCGGAGACCTATCTTGAAGATGGACGCTGCAGCTTTACGAATAACCTCAGTGAGAATACGATCCGTCCATTTACAGTTGGACGGAAGAACTGGCTGTTCAGTGATTCTATTTCCGGAGCCAATGCCAGTGCTGTAGCATATACCATGGTTGAGATAGCAAAAGCACATGACCTGAACCTTTACGGATATCTGAAATTTCTTCTGGAGCATCGGCCAACGAAAGAGATGACAGACAATCAGCTCGCAGAGCTTGCACCTTGGAGCGAAAAACTCCAATCTATCAAAAATCGTATGTGAATTATAGTGAATTACTCCAACCCGCAAAGGGGTGGGGTGATTTTTATATCTGACCGCATTATTATTTGGCGGTTACTAAACAAATAATCTACATCTAATGGATTATCTCTTAAAAACTGACACAATTTCTTTCTCATTGTATTTGACAAAGCTTGTCCACAACCAAAATGCAAGTCAGATATATGCAACCATCTCACCATAATTTCCCTTCCTTTTCACTCAACTTACAGCGCCTTGAAAAATACTGAATTAAAATATAAGGAATCTTCTCCTTTTATGCTCCGGAATTAAAATCAACATGACAATAATCCACTGAACAAAAAAAGAGGAGGATTCCCCATTTTACCCTGCAAGCATCATTAAAGCCCAGTTTTCCCCGTGCTGCCGTGGCATCCAAACAAAATTTTGTTTTTCACTCCATATATAAAATATCAGAAACAGCAAAATTCGTTAGCACCGATTCTTGCGTATTTATTAATATATTTAATTTTATCATATTATAGAATATATTGGCAGGAACTATTGTTTATTGGTATGGCACTATGGGTTATTACAATACGAATTTTATCAATTTCTTTCATTCTTATTGGTTAGGTCAAGTGATCTTTGAAACGGTAATAATTCCCACAGGTATTATGTGTAAAGTTTTTCAGCTACATGTGTTGTCCCCATGGTTCAGCCTACAAAAATAGTGTAAGTGCTACAGCATACATTTGAAATATAATAGCGGCAGAGTTGTATCTTAATGTCACCTTTCTGCCGCTACTATACACATTGTTATATCGCTTCTATCATCAGAGCTCAATTATTTGTTACCGCCGTAGCAACCTCCGTATTGATAAAAGTTTGGCTTTGTTTTACTCCCCAAGACTCAAGTGTCCGTCACCTATTCCGTTAGTAGAAAAATCTCGTTCGATAATTTAAAACACCCCAGCAGCAAAACATATTCACACATATTATTTTCTGTTCTTGAAATATTCTGTCAAAAAGTATCTGTTCTCATAAATGGTATTATAATATTGTGCTATGAATGCCTCATATTCATTCAATATCTGTTGCTTCACTTGCTTTTGATTCGTAACATTCTGATATCTCATTTTTAGAATATAATTTACACATTTTTCAAATTGATTGCTTTTTATGACAACTTTTATGAACTCTTGGCACATACTTTGGGCTTGGCTAAGACTGCGCTTAAGAATCCTTGCAGCATCCATATCAAATGGAGAAAGTATATACCAACGTATGCAGGCATCTAAATGTGAGACAAAGTTTCCTCCTTGGCTAAATGTATGTGGATAGCATGGGATTACAAGATGAGGAAATGCTTGTTCAGGCTTAAATACCTTTTTCTGAACCGTTGCATAGTCAATATGTTCCTTTCTATCTTGATAAAGATCAAAAGCACCTATATAGTCAAGGATTTTGGCCGTATTACTCATTTGTATTGTACTTGGTGAGTATTCTGGTTCAAAGCGAAACCTATATATTTTTTTCCCATCAGCAGAGACATAAATTGATACAATCTTCACCAATCGGCATGGAAAATGGCAAAGCGTTTCAGGCGTTATCATCTGTACCTCAACATCCGGAATATTTATGTCTGCAAGCCAGATATTATCAGGCACCAATTCGACTTGGAATAGTTTTTCGGGATTCCAAAAACATACAGCAGGTATTTGTTCTGTTCCAACAACCAGGTTCATGTTATCCAAAAATGACTGATAAGGAGCGATAAACTTCTGAAATTGTTCTACCGACACATTTTGGTAAAACAACAGAATCAGAGACAGCAGGATACCTGGCGTTTTTTCAAATCTATTATTTCCAAGATTTCTGGCATCCTGACTACAAAAGTATTCGCACCATTTTTGCAGGATAGGGCCACGGATATCTAATAGTTCTTGTTCAGAAATTGCACCTTCTTTAAGTCGATCACGATCAATGTTCATATATCGCATCGGATCGCCATCCAAGATCAGGATACGCCACTCTAAAAAGCCCGCGTGGACATTTTGCATACGGTTTCTGGGATGATAAATTGTCTCAGTGTTTGAAATCTCATTAAACTTATAACTGATATGGTATAGGTTCTGGGTGGTCTCTGGCAGAAAGACTTGCTTACTCATATCCTTGGTTCGGATTTCACACGGACGTATTTTCAGGCGATAGTAACGGCAGGCTGTTTCATCCCAGTAGTGAGCGGTGTTATCTAAAAAGCAATAGTTTTCTTCTCCCTTATAAGCCAAAAACGGTAGTATAGAATCTACAGAATTTGTAAATGACAGCATATGTTTATCCCTATAATCATTAAACGGAATAAAGAAGCTTCGGCGAAGATTGCGTTTATCTCTCTTACTATCGCAACCTACTTCATCCCGAGTAATTTCCTGGTAAAAGATGTTAAAGTAGTCGCATTTAACACTTTTAATCAATTCTTTACACACTTGGCAGATTTCTGCATATGCTATATCAATTTCGTTTCCAACATCGAATTGCGTATCATAATAGATAAAATTTCGTTCATAGCCATCCGAAGCCTTAGGGGTTATCATTTTGTATGGGTCAATAGCGATCTCTACATTTGTGCCTTGGATTGTGTTGTCATAAAACATTCCATCTTCATTCTCTGGGATATCATGCACATTAATTTTACCCCTGCTTTTACCGTAAGAATGCAGAACAATAAGCCTTTCCGGCTGATTTGGCTGACGCGTATAAAATTTGATACAATCAGTTAATTGAAATACTGATTGAAGTCCTATTCCAAAAATACCAGAGGGCCTTAACCAATCAGGCATATTTTCCATAATCTTACGCAGACGAATGTTATTTTCTTTACTTGAGCCAATATCTGCAATATATTTTACATCATCAAGTGTAATGCCAATTCCTTTGTCTTTAACAATAATGAGAAGTTGATTGTTCTCTAAATATTTGATAACCTCAACCAAGATATCATAATCAGCAAAAATGGTGTGCCGATTATCTTTCATGAAATCGGTTAATCGCAGTCCTTATTTTGTACTATTTTTAGAAAGCCCATATTTTAAATGAAAACTGGTGAGAAGGATGAAAACGGCAAAGATATTGAAAAGCATTATACTGGTCCCATCTGTTATTCTGTCTCGATGCAAACAATATATTGTGAAGTTTGTTCGGAGGAGATTGGAGAAAAATGCTATCTTCTATTTCATTATGATTTTCTTGCTTATCAGAATTTGGAATGCAGATTGGTAACAGCCCTTACTGTTTCCAGCGGTGTGAAACGCTTGCCAACGATGCATAAGCTTTTGTTAACAAAGAAGCAATTAAGTCAATGTGATATAGAATATCTTTGTGGGCAGCTAAAACTCAATAATTCGGAAATATTAATGTCAGAAAATGCATATCGAGAATTTCTTAGAGATACAAAACTGCCTGAAAGATTTTTTGAATATTTTGGTGCAAAGGAGACATACGCTGAAGGCTTTTTATCTTCAGTTGCGAAGACACCTTACCTTTCCTTTAATGAGTCACTAATCAGCGATTCATTTCTTCCTCCCTTTGATAAAATAAAAATTATTTGCCTCCTTAGAAAATATTCTTCTGCTCCACGATACAACAAAATTAGTGGAAAGGCAGAAGAAATGGTATATAATTATTTGCAACTTCAAAAAGAATGTGATAATTCGGATACAAATGAATAGTCATACGCAATATTTACTTACTACATAAATTCTTCCTTGTAGGGCAATGGCAAACAGGATAATTCAGTTTGCCATTGCCTTGATGGACATATTCAAATCATATCTTGAAAATTCTCCCTCCTGACGTACAAGCTCCATCCCCTTCATATCCCCTGTAATTAAAGATAAGGCTACCGGACTTCTTTCTGGGACATTTCATTATCCACGGACAGCTGTAGAATAGGTGATTGCTTCCACTACTTCGATACAGACCAGAAATAAATTTCGGATATTTTACTTTTCAGCAGTCACCACACAATATTTCCCCCGCATTCAGAGCAGAATCTGGCATCTCTCTCTCCAGTTTATGCTCAATTACTTCTGTGGCCTCGAAAGAGAAAAAATCTTCTTCCCTTTTTCTACCTTTTGCTACCATTACTCTTTTAAAAACTATTCTTTTAGGCCAACGCAAAAACAATATCCCCATCGGTTTTTGATTCTCTTTCCTTTACTCTGGCCATGAAACACCCTTGGGATAGATAATTTTGTAAAAATCGAACTAATCACCCGATATACTCTACTTCTATTTAATTCAACACGGCTCTGCTCAGGTGTATAAACCGAATATCGTTTTTTCTTACAGAGCCATTTTACAAGTCTTTTTTCTACCCAAAGCCGATGTAACCAAAAATCTATAATCTCTATATTTAATACATTAAACCCTGCATTCATTAAATATTGATAATATTCTTCACTTGTTCGTCTCAAAAAATACCCCCCCCCCATATCTAAATGGAGCAGTTTGCTCACAAATTACAAATATACCACCATTAAATAAATGTTCGTAAATGTTATGCATTAAATACTGACAATGCATATCGTCAATATGTGCCCATACTGCAGACGAATAAATCATATCAAATTTGGCATCTTCTGTGATTCCTTTTTCAGAAACCTCATAACTAACATTATCATACTGCAACTTTTTTGCTATATCTATCATTGACGGTGAGGCATCCACTCCATGAATATATAACTCTTTCTCCCATATCTTTTTAATATATTCACCATCTCCGCAACCGAAATCACATATATATTTAAAGTGATTTTTTTTAATAATTTTTTTTATTTTCCTTATAATAATTTTTCGTCTTGCATAATAATATGGAATAGGTGTAATTGTATAAAATTTCTCTTTTTTATAAGTATATTCCATATTAGCTCTCTCATCCCAATAAGAAATATTTGCGCCCTTCCAATTGCTTTCATACATTCACTTTCTCCTCATCTGCGTTGAAGCAAATACACCCTATATTTTTCTACTTGTTAATATTTATTTTTTAAAATATACTCTGCATCCGGAATATAGGAAATACATCTATTAATTCTTGAATCAATACTTAATATTAACTCATGGTCTGTTAACCATCTACCTCCATTTACTTGCTTTGTTTCCCAACATTTTGCATGTACAAATTCATCCGAATCTGACCATAGCTCTGGTACCGGCATCCATCCTGCAACAAAAGCAATATATAAGCCCTCTGGAGAATACAAATTAGGAATGCTCCTTTCCATTGCTTCAATAATTTTTATTGTTGCATTCTTAAGTACGTTTGTCCGCTCATTAATTTCATCCGTAATCGTTTCTGGTGTCATTCCCTCTTTTTTTAAACGTCTATATTCATTTAATGAAGTTCTTGTTATCTTAATACTGTCATTTAATATATCTGGTGTAGCCAGAAAAAGAGCTTCGCTATAGCTAACTACATGGATTATCTCAGGACTATAAATATTATTAGGCTCAATATCATCCATCATTGCTGTAACTGCAGCCAATTGCACTTTTGCCCTTTCCAAATCCGGCTTAAAAAAGTCCAAACCGGCTCTAGTCTGAAGCACCACTTTAAATTTATCATCTTCTAGCCCTTTTACAAGGCTTAAAAGAGCTCTAGATTTTGCCAAATCCTGAATTCCCCATGTGCTCCGAGGCGTGTTCAACATATTTTGAAGAATAAAGACCTTTATTCCACACTTTTTAATCATTTTAGCCGCAAGATATGCCGAAATAATATATGTGATATCATCACATCCCCGGAATGCAAAATGATGAGAAACATTTGCTTCTACAGGTTTATTTGTTGTAGCAATATACTGAATTGTATTAATATGCTCTTTTAAGTTCTTATATAAAGAATTAGATCCTCTTCCGTCAAGTTCATCGAACCACCATAACGAAAGTGCGTGCCATGCAATATTGATATTCTTTTCATATATTTGGGCCATCAATTTTACATTTTTTGTTCCAGAATATGTACGCACAAGCATAGGACGGGCTATATCCCAAATATCCTTAAACTCTTGTTCTGAATTAATCGGAACTCCACCGCCATTGACTTTTTCTTCCCAGTTTTCACCAAAATTAGACTGTGAAAGTTGTGAAGTACCAATAGAAAGAATATCTAGGTATCCAGTATCAGCTAAAATCCGGCACCACTCTTTATACTCCTTTAAACACTGCTCTCTTTTCAGTTCTGCAGAATATGGGCCTGAATGTGCCCTAATCAATGGCTGAAACCCATTCATAAAATTATGTTCAAGCCTTGCAGACAGTGAATCTCTAAATGTCCCATATTCCAAATATTTATTACGATTGAGCGGTTTCATCTCTTTATAAGAATTTTCCTCAATAATAGTCTTTCCAAATGTCAATAACTCCTTGTCATATTGGCAGCCAGACAATATTTTTTGCGGTATTTCTTCATATGGAATCCCCATGATCAGCAATGTTTCTTCAGCTGATTCCCCCCCACGAAAAGTGCGAATTCGGCCCTTATATTCTTTATCTATCGCATTGCAGGCAGCAGCTAATCCCGCAAAATAAACACTTTTAATCGTTGCTCCTGCACTTTCGTAATCACCATTCTGTTTCAATATATGTACCAATTTCCCGACAATATTAATTGCATCATTCACGTCCAAACGATACGAAATACCGATATGATTAATTTGATTTTCTTTTAACCATTTCAATATAAGCCTTTGGGAACTATCAGCAGAAATCTTCTCTAGGGCCTCCTCAATTTGCGTTGGTGCAACAATAACACGATATCCACACTCTTTTAATAACGCCGCTGCTGCATGTATTCCCATTGTATGAGCATCTAATAATGCTTTCATCAAACCAAATGTCTCATTCTTCAAAACTGTCATATTCATAGTCCTTCAAAAAAATTCCCGGGCAGATTCTAATAAAACTTTTCTCCCTTCTTCTCTAAAGTTTCGTTCCAACACCGTACTAGCCAAATTAATTATCATTGTCATATTAGGCGTTAAAATGCCTACCTGCATCCCTAAATCTTCCATTGGCACCATTCCATTAGGAATATCCTCGAAAATATACCGACACCAAATAGATGTAGGTGCATCTATCTCTCGATATTTATCATTATTTTGAATGCATTCAAATAGATCATTACCTTTAACATTATATGTTCTCTTCATCCAATCAGCCGTTGACTCTATTTCAAAACCAACTTCCTTGGATATTCTCATTCGCTCACCATCTATTTTTTCTAAAAAACCTGACACGCTTTTAGAAATTCCATCGTAATAATATTTAAAATCAGCCTTCTGTGTTTCAATCCAACCAATATTCATAAGTACTGGTGCACAGTGCAATACCATGCCTACATTAGAAAAAGAGGTTATCGCTACAGAATTGACTATTTTAAAATAAGGTTTTAAACAGGCAGGCATTGATGCCATTATATACTTCATTTCTTCCTTCCTTAAAGAAGCAATTTGAACATCATTTTTCATGGCATATAGATTTACACTATTATTAGTATCTTTTCTACATGTATACACAATTGTCTGTGTTTCAGCAATTTGGGGCATCTCTTTAACTCCATGTTGCCGGAGTGTATTAGCAAAATCTATTGCGCCAAAAGTCCTTCCCGGATTTAATATAATCACCATATCTCTATGAACATATGGCGCTAATTCCTTTGCTATGTCCCTATGAGCACTACTTGGCGTAGCTACCATTACGAAATCAGAAATCACTTCACTTATTTTTGAAGAAGCCTTTTCTATTGTCGCCACATCATTTATAATGCCACTACAATAAATTTTGCGTGTTTCTACTACTTCCTGTATATTTTTTAATGTTCTATTCCATAAAGTTACTTTAACACCATTCAATGCAAGGTGAGCTGCCATTGAAAGGCCTTGATGCCCCGCACCACATACAAACACTCTATCGCTATCCTTCGAATTTATCGTACTCATATTAAAACCTCATATAATTTATATTTCATTTAATAAAAGCACTCTTTATACATTATACTGTCTCCATTGGCATCTAATATATCCACCTGTTCTAATATTTTATGCCGTTTTTTCGATAATTCTTCAGAAGTATTTGCTTCTATTAAAAAACCAAGCACTCTGTCACCACTAGTTGTTTTTTTACGTATTTCACTTCCAAATGTTTTATACTGAAACAATTCACTAATATTCCCAGAAATCACATTTTCTTCAAACCCAATCAGTTCTTTCAATATACCACTATGAGCATAAACATAATTCATCTCTGCCGACTTATTTACATAGGTAGGAGCCACGCATTGAACCTTATCTCCAAGCACTCTATTAACGTATAGCTTCATAATATCTATACCCGTTATATTCTCTATAAATTTATATTTCGATCCGCCCCCCATACGCGCACTACACTCAATAATGCTTATATCATCTCCTTTTACAATAGCCTGTATAAGTAATGGCGTATTCTCTAACTCAAATGCCTTACAAATTTTTTCTGCTGTATCTTGAATTTTATACTTCACAATATCAGAGAGTATAATTGGATATTGACTTTGATAAATAGTAAATTTATCTATATCAGTCTTCATTTTGTTTGTCGAACTAACTAAAAGAATTTTAACTCCTTCATTATCTTTCCAAGCATCTATCGAAATTTCTTGTCCTTCTATATAATTTTCAGCAATTACCATCTTGCTTCTACTTAAAAGGAAAGCATTATCCACAGCCTCTTCAAGCTGTTTATCATTATTAACTTTTACTACTCCTTTTGAGCTGTTAGCATCACAAGGCTTTACTAGAAATGGATATCTTAAACTATCCTTTATTTTTTTTAGAAAAGGCTTATCTTCTTCTAATAAAATCCAATCTGTAGTAGGCACACCATATTCTCGAAATTTCTTTTTCATATATGCTTTATTTGTGATATTTTGTGCTATACAAGAACTTAAATAGGATGGAAGTTGTAATTTCTCTGATACTCTTGCGGCTGTTAATAAAGCCTGATCAGTACATGCTGTTGTTATCAAATCCACTTTTTCGCGCACTGCCAAATCATACATTAAATCTTCGTCAAGAGTACTAGCTTGAAAATGCTCCTTTACATATTTTTTAGCTGGAGGATTTTCAAGATAATCCGCTAAAATAACTTCATGTCCTCTAGACCGCAATTCCTTTATTAAAGCTATCTGGTCAAATCCACCAGCTAATACTAAAATTTTCACGATTTACACGCTTCCTCCTATTTATTGACACATTGATAACAAAATAATATCTAATTAAAAATAATTATGTTTTTAGATCTAAAAAATTAGAATTCGGTGTAAGGTTTGTGTCGCTAAATATTTCTTTAGCGAACAAAAACAACTTTTTCATATTGATTTATAATTATTATTTCTTATATAATTTTTATATTTTAACAACTTTTTCACGTCTTGTCAATTTTCTTATCTTTTTCAACCAATATTTTTAATTTGTATTTACTATTTTGTTATATATTTTCCCAAATTCTATTTACTTTATTAAAAAAAATAATAAATTCTTTAACAGAATATTATGAGTGGTCAGTATATGGGCCAAATTAAGGAAAGGAGCAGTTTATGTCTAAAAGAGGAGAAAATATACACAAACTGAAAGATGGAAGATGGGAGGCACATTATATAAAAAATAGAGATAAAAATGGAAAAATTCATTATGGATACGTTTATGCTTTAAAGTATGCAGATGTTAAAAAAAGAAAGAAAAAATCATACAGTCAATGGAAAATACCTCCAATGTAATAAATGATTCTATGAAACCATGTTATTTTTCAGAAATATTTGATAAATGGAAAGTAAAATCTCTTTCTATTGTCAAAAAAGTAGTTATTACTTTTATGAAACAATAATAATCATCACCTTCTTCCGTATTGGGGAAAAATTACAATATCACAGATTTCGGAACAACTCATACAGAAATTCATATTACTTAAATTGGATGAAGCACTTTCCATTTCTTATATTAATACTATTCTATCCATATTTAAAAATATATTAAAATTTGCTAAACAATATGGTTACTTAACTACATCAATTCCTATATTTCAATTGCCGAAGCAAAGGAAAACACCTTCAGATATTTTTAGTTTGTCTGAATGGGCATGCTTGAATAATTATTTATTGACTCAAAATGATAATTTTTCTTTTGGTATTTTTCTTTGCATGTACACAGGAATACGAATTGGTGAATTATGCGGGTTAAGATGGGAAGATTTTGATTCTAAAAGCGGTCAATTAATGATAAAAAGAACAGTGTACCGGATAAAGAATATGGCGTATACATCAGATAATAGTTTACCCAAAACAATTGTTAGTATAGCATCTCCCAAAACACCTTCTTCAATTAGAGAAATGCCATTGCCTGCTTTTTTATGTAGGAAGATGCAACAATATTCCAGTGATCCTCTGCATTATATTTTAACAGTAACCACAAAGTGCATGGAACCACGCATTGTACAAAAAAAATATAAAAATATATTAAAAAAGTGCGAAATACGATACCTCAATTTTCATTCTCTTAGGCACAGCTTTGCATCTATTGGAATTTCAAAAGGATTTAATTGCAAAACACTGTCGGAAATACTCGGGCATAGTTCTGTTAACATTACTTTAAATACATATGTTCATAGTAGTATTGAACAAAGGCGGCAGTGTATGGAATTATTAGTAATGAAATAATGGTCAAAATAGTAGTCAATTTAAAAATTTGTTTTAATTTTATTATTTTCACTATTTGTTCGCTAAAGAAATAGTTTAGCGACATAGATATTTCATAAAATTATTTTTAGAGGAAGGACCAAGATTATTGGCTTGGTGAAATGAAGATGGTATGGAATAGTCAAGTAAAGAAAACATATGAAGACACGAAAGCACAATTATATATTTCTGGCGGAACAGAACGTCTAGCGCGTGAACATGAAAAAGGGAAACTGACAGCCAGGGAAAGAATGGCTATGTTGTTTGATAACAAAGTATATTCAGAAATCAATATGTTGGTAAAATCAAGAACATCTCTAGAAGATTTACACAAAAAAACATATTTAGGTGACGGAGTTATTGCATGCTATGGAAAAATAAATGGAATAACTGCATATGCAGTAGCACAGGATTGTACCATCAGTGGTGGTGCTGGTGGTGAAGCCCATGTGCAAAAAATATGTCAGACATTAGAATTAGCCCTAAAGACTAAAAGCCCTTTTATATGTTTATGTGATAGTGGAGGAGCAAAAATTGAGGAAGGTATTATTTCATTGTCTGCATACAGTAAGTTATTTTACTTAAATACACAAGCTTCCGGATATATTCCTCAAATAGCTGCTATTATGGGAAATTGTGCTGGAGGATCTAGTTATTCGCCTGCAATGTGTGACTATATATTTATGGTCAAAAATACAAGTCAATTTTTTATAACAGGCCCAAGAGTGATCAAAGAATTAACTGGGGAAGTTATAACTATGGAAGATTTAGGTGGTTCAGAAGTTCATAGCCAATATAGTGGTGTGGCAAATTTTGTTTGTGAAAATGATGCAGAATGTATTCAAGAAATAAAAAAACTACTTAATTATACATGCATAAAAGAAAAGCCATTCAAAATTACGATACGCAATAATTATAAGGAATTAGGCAGAAAAATAGAAGAAATTGTCACTGAAAATGCGCGACACTCTTATGACGTTCGACAAGTAATTTCTTGCTTGGTAGATGAAGAGTCATTTTTTGAAATTTCAAGTAATTTTGGCAGAAATATAGTAATAGGTTTTTGCCGACTAGATGGTAAAACAACTGGCATTGTGGCAAACCAGCCATGCGTATTGGGAGGAGCAATTGACTGTGATGCGTCAGATAAATGTGCACGATTTGTTCGTTTTTGTGATAGTTTTGAAATACCTTTACTTATAATGATTGATGTTCCAGGATTTTATCCAGGAGCCGCTGAAGAAAAGAAAGGAATTTTAAGACATGGCAGTAAAATGTTATATGCGTTTTCAGAAGCGACTATACCCAAAATATCTTTAATTATGCGAAAAGCATATGGGGGTGCATATTGTGCCATGAATAGTAAAGCTTCAGGCGCCGATATGGTGTATGCATGGCCTATTTGCGAAATTGCCGTCATGGGTGCCGAAGGTGCTGTAGATGTTATGTATAACAAGCAAATAAAACAAGCTGAAAATCCTACTGAATTTCGTCAAGAGAAGATTGATAGCTATAAGGAAAAATATTTAAATCCTTACTTTGCTGCTTCTTTAGGGATGGTTGATGAAGTAATCCTACCAGAAGAAACCCGGGAAAAAATCATTCAAGCCTTTGATGCTTTAAAAAATAAGGAAATAAAAGTATATAGCAAAAAACACGGTAATATTCCGTTATAAGAAAAGAGAAAACGTATGCACACAAACTCTATGGGAAATTTTTTTGAAGATTTTATTGTCGGGGAAGAAATATATCATGCTCTTTCTAAAACCATTTTTGAGAGCGATAATAATTTATTTTCTCTTCTTACAATGAATGCACATCCGGTACACACTAACATAAATTATGCTGAAAAGCAACAACATGGACAGCTTCTAGTAGTAGGGACATTAGTGTTTAGTCTGATTGTTGGTCTGACTGTAACAGATATTAGCGGAAAAGCTATTGCAAACTTAGATTATGAGAATGTTAAACATCTTGCACCAGTATTTATAGGAGACACCTTGTATGCTAAAACAAAAATATTGGATAAGCGTATATCACGGAAAAGTACTGACAGAGGAATTTTGTATGTTGAAACGATAGGATATAATCAAAATAAAATCAACGTAATTTCTTTCAGGCGGCATGTACTAATCAAATGCAGTAAGAGGGAGAAAGAATGAATACCAATATGTTATTACGAAGTTTCATGTTTTTACCAGCTTATAATTCAAAATTTATTGATAAAGCACTATGCAGTAACGCTGATGCATTAATTCTTGATATGGAAGATGCCGTTCCACCTGAGAAGCGTCAATCTTCGAGAGATAATATTATTCAATATCATAATAATGGAGCATTCCATCAAAAAAATATATTTATAAGAATTAATGAGATAGGAACAAAAGATTTTTCAGAAGATATTATGCAGTTGATATTACCCGATATTACCGGATTAATGCCTTCTAAGATTATGAATGCTGAGGATATTATTTTTTTAGATAAATTATTAAATGTAATGGAGCTAAAAAAGAATATTGATGTTGGAACTATAAAATTAGCACCACTTATTGAAACAACAAAGGCCGTGATGGATGTTCAGCGAATAGCACAATCAAGCAAACGACTTGTTGCTTTATGCTTTGGAGGCGAGGATTATCTTAATGACCTTGGCAGCACATATACTTATCAGGAAACAGCTTTCATTTTTCCTCGCGCTATAATTGTCAACGCGGCCAGATCTGCTGGACTTTTACCAATTGATACCCCATATCTAAATGTAATGGATATAGAAGGATTTGAGAAAAAAGAATGTGAAGCCTATAAAAATGGCTTTGCTGGATGCTTACTTCTAAATCCAAGACAAATCGAACCAGCAAATAGGGTATTCTCTCCTGATGCTAAAAAAATAGAATACTCCAAAAAGGTTATTGAAGCAGTAAATTTAGTTACTTCAGAAAAAAAGTCCGGTGTTGTAATGTTGGATGGGGTAATGGTCGGACCACCTATGAGGAAAAGAGCCCAGTCTGTATTAGAACAAAATAAATTAATTAATTTAAAGAAATAGGTAGGGCATTATGCTGCGAAGCTTTTTGTTTGTACCAGCCAAAAGACATATGCTTTCAAAAATAAAGACATTCGGGGCTGATGCATATATAATTGACTTAGAAGATTCTATTGAAATTGAAAATAAGGAAAAAGCACTAAATCAGACAGAAATCTTTTTAGATGAATATTCTAATAATTCACAATTTTTTGTCAGATTAAATAAAGAATCATATGACAATGAAGTAAAAAGACTCGTAAGATTTTCTAATGTAGGTTTTATGTTACCAAAGTTTGATAACATAGATTTTTATGACGCTTTCGCCCATATTTGGAAAGAACGAACAGTAATTGCCATAATCGAAACTCCTATTGGAATTGTCAACATAAAAAAAATTGCAAACTGTAAATGGATAAATATAATGGCTTTCGGTGCAGAAGATTACACTTCTATTACAAATATGGATAATAGACCAGAATTACTTATGTATCAAAAAAGCCGTTTAGTTACATATGCAAAAGCATATGGTAAATATGTTTTAGACACTCCCTGCTTTTGTCTAGATGACGAGAATACAGCTATTGAAGAATTTAAAATGGCTGCACGAATGGGATTTGATGGAAAGTTGGCAATAACACCAAAGCATATAGAATACATCAATAAAATATTTAACCTTGGTAAAAATAACCATGAGGATATTATAGAAATTATAAATCGTTTTGAAAAAACAGGAGAAGCAGTTCAGGTGATTGATGGTAAAGTATATGAAAACATGCATATAAACAAGCTAAAAAAACAATTGGATCTATAAAATACATGCTTTGCAGACATATGGAGATAAGAAGAAAATGAAAAAGCTTATAATACTAGGCGGAAGTGGAATTGGAATGTCCGTAGCTGCTATTGCCACACAAGATTTAACAATAGAGACCTTGGGTTTTCTAAATGATATTCTCCCAATAGGCTATAAAGTCGGGAAATTTACAAGGGTTCCAGTTATAGGAACAACAGATGATATCAATCGCTACTTAAAAGATGAAGACACATTTTTTTTTATTGCATATGTAGGTATGCAACACGAAGAAGAAGTTTATAAAAAAATTGAAAGTTTGAATATTCCGACAAATAGATATTATTCTGCAATTCATCCGACCGCTGTTTACCCTAAAGGATTTTGTTCCATTGGAAATGGAGTACTATTAACGGCTTTATCTCAAGTCGGCGTAGATGCAGTAATCTCTGACAATTGCATGTTGTTAGCAAATTCTTATGTTGGACATGACAGTTTTCTTGACAGATTTGCACATATTGCAACAAATGCAGTAGTTGGTGCAAATGTTCATGTAGGTAAAGCTGTTCATGTAGGTAGTAATGCAACCATTAGAGAAAAAATTACTATTGGTGATTTTTCTCTAATCGGAGCAGGCGCTGTTGTAATAGAAGATGTTCCCCCTAATAGTATAGTAGTGGGTAATCCCGCAAGGGTCCTGAGGACAAAAAAGAATGTTTGAAATAGCTTGGTCGTACATTGTAAATAATCGTAAACTCTGGTTACACTTTTCCTTTGGAAATACCCTGAACTCTGGTATAATAAAGGTATCAGCTCCAAGGAGGGGACAATGGTTTCCAGTGCAAAAGACCTTCAGCTAAGAGAGCTGAAAGATACAGTATCACAACTGAAAACAATGGTATCCGAACAGACTAAGCTGATCAAATCTCTCCGTCTTGTCATTAATGACAAGGCCAGCCGTGAAAAGACCTTTCAGGAACAGCTGGATTACTTGATCAAAAAGCTTTTCGGTTCTTCCAGCGAAAGGAGATCCGATGGCATCCCCGGCCAACAAAATCTTTTTAATGAGGTCGGGGTGGAACATGGTCCATCCCTGTTGGAGGAAGAAACAGTAATCCGGGGACATACCTGTAAGAAAAAGGCAACCCATGCGGAGCTTTTCAAAGGCCTTCCGGTTAAAAAAGTAGTGATCCATCTTCCAGAAGATGAACAGATCTGCAGCGCCTGCGGTACACAGGTGGTCCTCATTGAAGAAGAATATGTCCGCCGCGAGCTGGAATTCATTCCTGCCAAATGTAAAGTCATTGAATACTACAGCCAGAATCTATGGCTGTCCGTCCTGTAAAGAAGGACTTGGTGATACCGAAAAACCTGTGATCGTAAAATCCCGGGTTCCGGAAACACTGCTGGAAAAAAGACCGGCAACCCCATCAACTGTGGCATGGACCATGTATCAGAAGTATGCAGGCCGGTTTCCCCTCTATCGTCAGGAAAAGGACTGGAAACAGTATGGCGCACAACTCAGCCAGACCACACTTACCAACTGGATCGTCTATTGTGCTGAGCATTATTTTCAGCCAATGTATGATCTTCCATCGGCAGCTACTCAAGCGTAGCTTCGCAATGGCGGATGAGACCAGAGTCCAGGTACTTAAGGAAGACGGCCGCCGGGCAGACACAGTCATCCATGTGGCTGTTCTGGAGCGGTGAAGATGGCCTTCCTCCGATCATTCTGTACGGGTATTCCCCTACCAGAAGTGCTTGCTCAGTCAAGATTATTTACAGCCTCTAATTTGAGGTTACTATTTCAAAAATATAAGTAAATTATCAATTCGAGATTATGTCATATTTATCATACACAAAGCTACTAAGCATATATTTATAGTGCCAAGAGGGTTATGCCCCATATTATAATATTGACTTGTAAACATAATATGATAATGTTTTTCCTTCTACTATATCAGTTAGTTCAAATACACCATTGCCCACAATAATATCATGACAAAAAGCTCCCTTATATATAATTGTCATATTTCTAGGCACTCTCAAAATACTCTTTTTAATATTTTCCATTACTTTTTCCATTACTATTGCAGGAAAGGGATTAAACATATATATATGGGTATATTCATCATATTCAAGAAATTCTGCAGCATCAGCATGATAGACTATACATTTGCCAAGTTTTTCCTTTCTAATATTTTTATTTGCAATTTCACATAATCTTTCAGATAATTCAACCCCCCCCACTTTAAAAAAAGCATACTTACTAAAAATTTTTAACATATATCCTTTCCCACATCCTAGGTCTAAAATAGCATCTGTATCCTTAATAGGTATTCCTTTCATAATTTTATATAAATAAGTATTATCTCTCGTTGCTTGGTAAACACTTGAGCGCTCCTGACTTGTTCCTATTTTTTCATAACCTTCATTTTTTACAAAATCCACTCCTCGTATTCTATCCAAAACAATCCACCACAAATACTTCACTGAATAAAAAAATCTTTTTTCTTTAAATATTTTTAGCAATCCATATAAAAATTCCTTAAAAGAATGAAAATACATAACTTTAAACCTCACTAATAAAATGAAATAATGGTAACAAAACTATTGACAAAACAGCTACGCTTATCATTATAATATACAGTACTAATGAATATCCTATCGCTAATTCTTTTGAAACACCCAACAACATCAGCAAACTTATTGTTGACATTTGGCTGACCCCTAATCCCATTACGGACAATGGGACTAAAGCCATTACAGAAACTAATGACATAATCCAACAAAGATCCTGAAAAGGAATTATTATATCTAATGAGTAACAAACGGAAAAAGAAACAGCTACAGAAACAATTTGCAGTATAATACCCCACAAAATACTAACCAAAATCGCCTTTTTATCATTCACATATCGCTTAATTCCATTTAGAACATTTTCAAGCATTTCTCCAATTTTTCTTAATATCCCCTTTTTTCTTTTTATTCCATCTAAAAACCATCCCCAAAAGTTTATCGACTTTTGATTAAACAGCCCTATGATAAGACAAATGCATCCTCCTATTATAAAGCAATAATATAGTTTATATTTATTTGAAAGGGGTATTCTCGAAAATATCATTCCTATTAGTCCTACAATAAAACCCCCTAAAAAACCAGTTATTTTATCAACTAAAATAGAAGCTGTAATCATTCCCATATTTTTCTCAGTTTTTTTTAATAAAACAATTTTCCCTCCTTCACCGACTATTTGTCCTCCCAGTGAATACGTAATTATATGTCCTATCAAAACACCTTCCAAAAGTCGTACAAATTTTATATTTTTTAATAAAACTTTCCATTTAAACGCCAAAAGCCCGCACATAAAACATACCATAACAAATGCTAATAAAAGCATTTTCTTATCTGCATTAAGTAGGTAAGAAAGTATTTCTTCTGTATTAACCTTCCTTAATAATATAAAAATAATGACTAAAATAAAAAATATTTTAATAATTAATTTTAAGTACTTTTTCACTATATATACCCCAAATATATACGAACAAATAGGTTATCTATTTCATACATCTATGCTTATTTAACCAAATCACTAAATTATTAATATCTTGTTTAAAACAATATTTTAAAATAATTTCGAACGGGCAATAAAGAACTTTCAACACACCTTTCAATTTAAAATATATATAACTATCTATCAAATCTCCACCGAATTTTTTCTTAAATTTGTAATGATGATAATAATAGCTTGTTTTATCTTCCGTAGGCATAACTCCCCCAAAATCAAACATTTCAAATCCCCTTGCATGATAATTTTGAATAGCATACCAAATTATTGCTTCATTCGCGTTATATTTATGCAATGTTGCACCATACTTATATCTAACTGTTTTCTTATCTCCAGAAATTATAAATGCGCACCCTCCAAGAAACTCCTTTTCATCTGTTTCCGCACAAAATATCTCTATATTATTCAACTCATCCGCATCTAATTTAGGAATTCCCTTTTCTTCACAAAATAAATTTTGAAAATCAAAGTATTTCTTCTTATCGTCACTATCCTCTACTTTCCATACACGAATACCATCCCTATTTGCCCTATTAATAGCATATTTACAAGATTTATAATCAAAACATGCAAAAATATCTTCAATTTCCTTTGATATATCTAATAAAAATGTTTTTGCAGTAATTTTAAAATCATACATGTTTTTATCTATTTTTTTATTTTCATGAAGACATTTTATACTGCTGTCTGCCGTATAAAACAATTCTTCCTCAAACCATATATCAAATATTTTTAAAAAGGCTAAATTTTTATATCGAAACATATACATATCTCCAATAGTTACTTTTATCACCAAAACGGCTCCAAAATAAGGATAAGTTTAGATTAAAATAAAATTACTTAATTTATTTTCCTCGTATTATATAATAGTAGTGTATATAGTTCCTCTCCAAAGACTGTAAGCTATAATTTTCACAGATGCTGTAGATTAGTTCTAGTATAGCGTATTCAAAGTTTATGTGGAAAATCATATCTCAAGCTCATCCATTTTGTATGTCCAATGATACACTACCGGATGTTCGTTGATTTCGGCAATATACTGATATATCCGTTCTTCCAGTTCCTCTTTGGAATCGACACGGATGCCCTTCAGACATTGCTTCCCCATCTTTCCAAAGAAACTTTCAATCAGGTTCAACCATGAACCATGCCTGGGTGTGAATACAAATTCAAACCTCCCCGGTCTTGTTGCAAGATATTTTTGAGTCTCTTTGGATGTATGGGCGGAATGGTTATCCAGGACAAGCCGTATTGTATCATGTTCCGGATACTTCGCATCAAGCTTACGGAGCCATGAAATGAAATCCGAGCTTTTATGGGTATCACTTACAAGGGGGATAATTTCTCCCGTAAGCAGGTCCACTCCTGCAAGTAAGGACAATGTCCCCAGACGTTTATACTCATAATCCCTTCCGACAGTACCGTGTGTCTGTGTCGGCGGAAGGTCCGGTGCTATGTTCTTAAGAGCCTGGATGCCAGGTTTCTCATCATAGGAGACAGTCACTGTTTTGGGATCTTCCATGTTGATGACAAGATTCCCTTCTTTGTCAAAGCACATCTCTACCTGCTTATATACAAGGAGGACGTCATGCATTTTTGTCTCAAACTCGGGATCCTTCCGTTCAAGGTAATAGCTGATCTTATTGGGCTTTATTTCATTGCCTTCAAGAGTGGATCGAACAGTAGCATGGGAAATATTCTTCAATTTGGGGTATCCCGCTTCTACGCAGCAGGACTGAATGTACTGCTGCAGCGTGCGGTATGTCCACAGTTCCTGTGCCCTGCCCAGATCCTTCGGCTTTGTGCATGCAATGTTGGTGATCCAGATCTTTTCCTCATCTGTTATGGAGTTTGGTTTACCAGACCGGGCAGCATCATTCATTGTATACTCAAGCCCTGCGGCTATATATTTGTTGACGAAATTAGCTACTGTGTTAGGGTGGACACCGATTGTCTTCGCTATCTCAGTGTTGGACATTCCATCTGCGCTATAAAGGATAATTTTTGCGCGTTGTACCTTACAGTATTCCGCAGTCTGGGATCGAGCAATTTTTTCCAGAACCTCGCGGTCGTCATCTTTCAATATGATGTTTCCGTATTTTTTGTTTCTGCCCATAGTTTTGTCCTCCATACCTGTTGATAAAACCACTATAGCAGATACACATTATTTACACAAGAACTTTCAATACGCTATACTAGTTTTCCTACCGTTTAACGTTTTCAGAAAGTCTATAATCAGCTATTTGTCTAATTAGTTGTATAACGCATGACGTTTTATTTAGCATGAGATTATATTTGACCTTATCACCAATTCGGATGGTATTTCTCTTTTTAAACGCTTTTCCATACTAGCAACCATTTCTCAGATACAAAAATAGAGCTGGTAGCTACTGGTCAACACAGTGATAATCACTAGATTTTCTACCATGTCCGTGAGCTAAAGCCGAAGACCGAATACCGATTTTCTCTTATTCAGGATTGTGCCAGCTGAAATCTTCTTAATCAAGACTTTGTAGATTCTGTCCCCCGAGTCAGAAAACTTGTTTCCTTACTGCATACGGTTTCCGTCTATGCCCTAATGAAAGAACTTCCCACTGCAAAGCAATTGCATACTATCATCTGTCTCACCTGCTTTCCTGTGCTTCTATCAACACTTACGGTGAGGTAAATCCTCTGAAACCACCGCAAACCCATTTCACTCTTTGAAATGATCGAAATCAAATAAAGCAAGCAAAAGCTTAGATTGTTCCGTTCGTGGACACCCTCTCCAGTCCACTCATGACGGTCCCCGGTATTTCCTACCACATAGCAACAATCATTATCATTGAAATAGACAGCTTTACAAATTTCAGTTCCGCAGAACCGGTGGTTGCCTATGTCACATTGAATCCATCCGTCTATCAATCGGGACAGATGACCTTTCACTCATGTCAAAATAGTGAAATGGGGCTCCAAATACCTTCGCTATGCCTTATTTATTGCCGCCAAATAGTCTACTTGGGATAGCTTTTTGGAACCCATTTTGCCCGTGACAAGCGCCAAAGGACAAGGCGTACAACCATTATCCATGCTGCAAAGAAACTGACCAGAATCCTATTCCATCTAGTTAAATCAAGCTAGTCCTGATTTTTGACTTCCATAAACATTTTTTGAGGTGCTCTGTTTGTCATACAATTGTCAAGATGCATATTTATCAGAAATGTCCTATATAATATTTCCCGAATATTAGTTCAGAAGACTAACCTATACTAGGGATCTGAAGGGTCAATATACCCCATTAAATTTTACATATATTGACTTATAAAAAACTCTGGACAAAAAACATACTACAATATATTTAATAAGCATGTCTTATCTATCTGTTCAGGCAAACTAATATGCTCACCATCAAACACCTCATTTTTATCCTTTTTCTTTATACGCAACCGCCAATATATCTTTTTCAAATATTTTAAGACTAGTCCTACCATATAACATCGATAATATATACAAAACCAAATTAATAATCTTAGATAACATCTTAGTAACAATGGAAATTAAAGGATTTAAGACATAAATATCTGTTCCAACTATAACTATATTTTTAAATCCTGTAGCTCTAAGCATTTGTTTCATGCTTATTTCTGTAAAACCAACTTCATGCGTAATATCTATATATCGTCCGGCAGTAGAAACAAATGGATTTACCATATTCGGAGTTTTTAATAAGAAAACACCGTCTTTCCTCATCGCCTGTATTACAGCATCTAATACATCAAATGCCTCTTCCTTCGTTAAATGTTCTATCACATCATTAAGGACAATAACATCATAGTAATCTTCTTTATCGTCCAAAAAATCTATTATAGATAAATTATATACCTGAGCGTTCTCATTCTTTCTTTTAATAAATTCAATATTTTCCTTGGAAACATCTACACCTGTACAATCTTTATACCCATATTTATGACAGAAATAGAGAAACTGCCCCATTCCACATCCCAAATCTAAGATGCGTTTGCTCTTATCTTTTGGCATGTACTTCAAATAATTCTTCTTAAAATATCTACTATGCAATTCAAAATCTTTCTTCATATTATGTGTATCTGCAAAACCATTAGACATATATAAAGCATAAACTCTTTCTTTCCAATTACTCACTTTCTCCTAACTCCTTTTCTTTGCATACTCTATATTTTCTTCGCAACCAAATATAATATTTCTGCATCAACGTGTTTCATGGACTTTTATCTGCTTATTTTGTTACATGCCTGTTTTTGAATACATCATAATAATTACTACTATTTCTCTGCTTTACATATAATACATTTTTCAAAAATTCTTATTGACCATCTACCAGCCATACAGCACAACAGGTAATGTACAAAATAAACTATCTTTGAAATTATTTTTACAAGATAGCTAACTACCCCCCCCCATACATAAATATCTGCTCCTATAACTTCCACATTTTTAAATTCTGCAGCTTCATATATTTGTTGTAACGATAAAGAAACAAAGCCCAATTCATGTGTAAAATCCATATACCTTCCACTTATTCCACAAAATGGATTGGCCTCATTATCAGTCTTTGTTATGACTATTCCCCCATCCTTAAGAGATTCCTTTATCAACACGAGCAAAGGCATTACTTCTTCCTTTTTGAAATGCTCAATTACATCATTGAAAATTATTACATCATATTGATTTTTATGTGTATTCAAATATTCTTCCGCATCTTGACACACAACATCCAAACCATCCGCCTTACAAAATCGAACATTTCCCTCGCTTATATCTACACCTTTCACATTAGAATAACCCATATCCTGTAATACAGCCAGGTAATGTCCCATCCCACATCCCAAATCCAATATTGTTATGTTTTTGTCCTTAGGAATATATCTTAGATAATTTCGCTTTACATATTTAGAAATCATTTTCCTTTCTTTTTCTACCGTTGACAGACTCATCCTTTTCTGTAAGTCCTTATCATACCCTTCGTATATTTTATCTCTGTAATTCATAACCCTACCCCTTTCAATATCCTTGTTTCTTAGCATACTCTATAGTTTTTCTTAATCGCCAGATATAATATTTCTGCATCCACCTAGTTCTTACATAAGGACTTTTACCTATCATAACTTCCATTGAATGAAACATCATCACAATATCTCTAATACCTGTTTTTTTTAATATCTTAATCATGTGCCTTTGTTCAATGTATGACATATGCGATGGCCTTATCCATTGATAGAACAACCATTTATCGGGTAATAATTCTCCAAAAATTCCTAGCCGCTTGCCCATAATAGTTATCGGATATTCTTTTATCCCTCCCGCCATGCCGCTATCTTTATATATATTTGGAAATTCTATATAATAACTATTTAATGGTGCTAATTTATGATTAGGTCCACCCTTATCCGTCCAGTCAATATAAGGAGTAAATGAGCTATCATACTTAAACCCTAATTCCTGCAAAATTTCTATTGTATCCCTATCTGCACCAAATCTGGCAGCACGATACCATTCTGGTTGCACCCCTAATCGATTTTTAATCAAATTAGCTAAATTGTTTATTTTAGCCTTCTCAACCTCTTGAGAATATGCTATACATGGAAATTTTTCTTCTTGTACCTTATCCGGATCTTCTTTACATGGCTCAATATATTCTGGATGAAGATGCGCACCAATAATTGCACCTTTCTCTATTTCTTTTCTTAATATTTGACAGCATTCATCATTTTCTACGACCTCTGGCGATACAAAATAGATTGGCTTAATTTCATATTTATCCCATATAGGACGTAGGATTAAAGGAATTCCTTCTATAACTGAAGAAAACTTAGCTGGCTTCGTTTTCTTCCAATGAATATCTGCATCCATTTCCGTATCAATCGTTACATATAACTTCCTCTCAAAGTCATTTTTACCCAAGTTCTTCCTCCAAATTAATAGCTCAAACCAACTGTTTATAAATCTGTTTATACTTTTGAATAATATTGTTCCACTCATATTTTTCAATATCATATTGTTTTACAAACTCTGTTCTTTTCATATTCATTTTCAATTTCTCGATCAATTCTTCCTCCGAGCAGTATATACAATCTTCTGGCAACAACTCTCTGTGAGGCTCAATATTCGATGCTATAATTAAATTCTGAGATGCCATTGCTTCCAATACGGAAACAGGCATTGCTTCGAACCAACTTCCCGTAAAATAAATACTGGCCTCACTTAAGTAACGCACATACTCTTCACCGCTAATATAACCTCTTAAATAAATTATCTCCTGCAAATTATATTTATTTATTAATATCTCCAATTCGTCTCTATATGGACCCTCGCCAAGAATATTAACTTCCCATTCTGACATATCAATTTTAGAGCACGCCTCTATTAAATCCTGTATCCCCTTACTTTCTTGCAGTCTTGCTGCAACAATAATACTTTTCTTTCGGGAACCAACCCCAAATAAATTATTAAAAATTCCATTAGGTACTACCTGACAGTCTACATTTGAATATGCTTTACAAATTTTATTAGCCAAATAATAGCTAGGCGCCGTGACCATAGTAGCATTTTTTAATATGGATTTCCACATAGGTTTTACTATTCCATACAAATATTTAAATCTTGCATTATTATGTCCTAAGACATCGCTTCCATGTGCAGTAACCAAGAATTTAATACCATACTTTTTTCGGAGCCATAATGCTAATAATCCGGTAGGAATAATAAAGTGGCAGTGCACTATATCATATTGTTTAATATCCATCTTTTTTATAATATAATGAAATGCTGATATACAATACGTTAATTGTTCCCACGGATGACACACCCTTTTTTTGCTACGCCAGCAAGCTACACGATGTATTTCCACACCATTATAATTTTCTTTTCTTGCCAAACCTTTAAACGCCATAGTCACTACTGATACTTTATCACCATCTTTAATCATTAACTCTGACATATCTCTACAGACTGCGGCTCCACCCCCTCCTAATGGAGGATACTCATAATTTAACATTAAAACTTTCATTTTTCTTCCTTACAATATTTCTTAATACTGATATTATGAATCAAAATATCCATTATATTTTTCTAATTGGCTCCCTTTATATATCCATGTCGATATTTCTCCATTATACTTAATTGTTGCTACTGGCTCTACTTCATAGATAAACTCTGGCACATCATATCGATATAATCTAAACTTACTTAATACCATATACTCTGTATCATCCCATTTATAATTTTCTGCTCCTGATCCCTTTCCAATGATGCCAATATTAAATCCAGGATTATTTAGCCATATATGTCCATAATTACCATAGATAGCTATCTGTCCATAGTCATTCAATCCCTGTTTGTCCACAATATCCTTAATTAAATTCCCAGCTATTGCAATATCCTCCCCCCATGTCATCGCCTCTCCCGCATACCATGCCCCTTGTCTTATATTCTGTTTATAATTTGTTGAACGTACTACCCAAATTGGTTGAAAAATCTTAACATTAGGACTGAATATCAACATTTCTCCTATATATAAAAAGCCTAAAACGCTAAAAACAATTCTATATTTAAGATTTGCTTGAATTTTAGTTTTCGCTATATAAACATAGTAGCAACATATCAAAACTTGCATTATAATAGTCACACCATAATATCTTTCACCAGCTGGCTGTCCTGCTATAGAAAATAAGATTGGCTGTATAAGGCTAATAAACATCATTATTTGTATAAAGCTACTTTTACTAATATCTATTCTTTTCACTAAAACATATATACAAAATATAAGTAGAAATAGAATTACAGTAGGATAATTACACAATATTGTTCCATAGGCATAAAATAACTTATATATAAAATGTTCGATTGCATTAGTTGCTCCAAAATGATAAATTGCGGCTCCAAAGTGATCTGTAGAATTGTAATATCCTGCTGGTATCTCCCTGTATGGCATCTGATACTGTGGAATGTAATATGCCCCTATAATACCCCCCCCCACGCTCAAACACAATAAAAAGGTATTAATATACACCAACAACTTAGATAAGCATCCCTTAAATTTTATATTCATCCAGTCATATAACTGTATGATAAATGCACATATCAACATTAATATCATTATAACAAACAAATAGCTTACCGCTCCCTTACAGTAAGACATTTCATTTGAAGAATCAATTACATTATCTGAAGAAACAAATCTCAGCACATAAGTAAATGGAAACAAAACACTACCAATATTAATTTTAGCACAAAGACCATTTTCCAAAAAATCAAGATAAACCAAGCTTAACCAACTAACTCCGACTGCTGTCCCAGTTGCCAACAAGCAATACTTAATTGCGCTGGCCAATTTCTTATACCAAAGTTCAACCTTACGTATTCCAATATAAATAAAAAACATTACACAGATACACCAATACAACACTCCTGGAAATTTATCCATACAGCCAAAAACTGCAGCCACTGTTCCCAAATAGGCATATTTCAAATCATCTGTTTTTTCAGCGACAATGATTAAACTAAATCCTAATATAGCAAAATAAATATATGCTGTATCATAATTACAAACCTTCAATAATAAACAGCTAACTGGAAGTGCTAATAAGCTATATAAAATAGCATTATCCACAAATCGGAATTTAATGTTATGAATATTCTTACCCAATATTTTATTTCTCCAAATTGAAGAAATGAGGAGTACAATTCCAAAAAAGAAATACCAATGTACCAACTTATAAATCCTTAGTAATGTATATATAGATATTATATTCTTAATATTAGGGGGAAGTATTCTAAAAAAAGTTCCAAACACCATTTGTGATGTACGATATTGATATTGCATTGCCAATGCAAAGCCCTCTATATTTTTCATATTCTCTATATCAATAATGGCACTCATATGCATCCATTCATCAGCCGTCATACATTCTGTCACCATATTGATTGAAAAATACAGCATTGGTACTGAAAGAAGCAACCATGGTAAGGCATATTTTCCATATTGAGCCTTCCAATAATAAATCACTAATATTGCAAATGCAAATATCAGCATACCGATTTCCATAATATTCATGTTTTTCTCTCTCCCAAATTGTTTCAGAATCATTATCTATCATCTATCTGGTAACAAATTTCCTTAATACTGTATGACGTATCTACATGAACTCCATAGTATGTCTTCATCAGAATTTCGCTCATAAGCCCGAACACAAATAAAAGTAACCCAATAACAATAAAAAAAATTGTCATAAGTGGTGGAAAAATATTGTCAGACATTTTTCTTCCCTCAATCCAAAACACCACCGACCAGATGCCACATACACCACCTAATGCTAAGAAAAACATTCCAAATCCGCCAAGCATATGTAAAGGTCTTGCAGCATACTTATTCCAAAACCATACTGATATCATATCTACAAAACCTTTAACTGTACGTTTCCAATTATATTTTGTCACACCGACTGTTCTTGCCCTATGATTTACAACTACTTCACCGACTTTAAAGCCTTTCATCTGCAAAATAGCAGGTATAAAGCGATGCTGTTCACCATATAAATTAACCCCTTTAAAACATTCTCTGCGATATACTTTCAAAGAACAGCCGCTGTCATGTATGCCATCATGTACTAAAATATACCTGAATAAATTAGCTCCTCTGGAAATAAAACGTTTCATCAAAGTATCTTTTCGATTCTTACGCCATCCTGATACTACGTCCAAATTATTCTCTAATAAATACTCTATCATTCTGGGTATATCATGCGGATCATTTTGCCTATCCCCATCCAAGGTTACAACAAACTCTTTTGTAGCTATTTTAATGCCCGCATCCATTGCAGCAGTTTGTCCAAAATTCCTACGAAATTGAATGTATTTAAGAGGTTTTAATGTACGGCATACTTCATCGGTCTTGTCGGAAGATCCATCGTTAATAAATATAATTTCAAAATCGAAGTTTGCTTTATTACAAACTTCTTTTATTTCCTTGTGAAGTTCTACTACATTCCCATCTTCATTATAGACCGGCACTACAACGGATAAACTAATCATTTTCTTTTGCTCCTTTATTACCTTAATTTGTTTTACATTCTTCTCCACCATGCTGATCTTTAACACATTTTACAGCAATTTATATGATATGGTCAAGAAAAATTTATATTATTGCAGAATAAACGCATGAACAGAAACACTAGTAAAAAAGAACACTTTTTGATTAATTTTGTATCATAAATCTGGCAAAAAATTATCCTGTCACTTGATTGCGTTATTTGCTGTCGCATTGTCAAAAACAAAAAAATATGTTCTTTTCAATTTGAATAAAAATACAAAGTAAGCCTGCCCTATTTTTGTCCGCGCGTTTATTTTGATATTATTGCAAAAGAGAAGGTTGAATATGTGAAAATATATAATTATGATGGAAAAAAAAATTTATGTGGGTATAAAATAAGAGAAGCCAGAATACATAAAAAAATGTCTCAATCAGAGCTGGCTGCGAAAATGCAAACAGAAGGAATCATATTAGAACGTGACAGCATAAGCAGAATAGAAATAGGCACACGTTTTGTAACCGATTATGAGCTGATGATTTTTGCAAGAGTATTAAAAGTTAATATTGAATGGCTATTAACAATTCCATGATTTTTATTCATAGTATGGGTAACAGGAATAAGTCGCCTTTTCCATAAAGATGACTGGTAGTGTTTTTAATTTTGTGTCTTTACCCTTCCACCTTATTCCAGAGGCCGGGTGTGGGCAGAGCCCACAAGCCCTTATAAATGCTAGGTTTCCGGCTAATTATAGTTGGTAAAAATCTGCTAAGGAAAAAATCCAAAGACACATAATTATTTACACCCTCAGATGACTTACTCCTATTTCATCTTACTAACACAAGAATTATCGAATACTGCTAATTAACAATAATTACTTTCGTATTTCCAACAAATCTTTTAATCTCACATTTATCTCCCCACTCCTTCTTATATATACTACGAAATATACTGCTCCCATATTCATCCGCTATTATTACCCTTTTTATATCGGATTCAAAAATTTTCTCAATTTCATTAGTAATTATAACCATGACCTTATCATTCAATTCTTCATCCATGGACAATACCTCATTATAGTCTTCTTCTGTATTTGATTCCGCCCATACCTTCTTCCTTAAATCCACAATATTTAAATTTGTCTCTACATCCAGCCAGTCAAAATATGCCGACTGCTTTTCTAATGTCATCATCGTCACAATCTCATATCCTTGTTCTTCAAGATCTTTTGTAAGTACAGCTGCCCCTCCTAAATCTGACGATGGTACTTCATTGGGTACACATGGAAACTGCCAAAAGTTATTCTGTATGTTAAACGTTAATAAAACAGCAATAACAAAAATCACATAATTCTGTATTCTAAATAATCTGATTTTATCAAATATCAAATACGCCGATATGCACATAATAGGTAAAAATGCAACATATGTACGCAAATAACGAGTATTGTGAAAAAACACTGCATATCCTAATAGTGGTAAACCTGCAATGAAAAACAAAACTTTTACATTGTCTATTTTTCTTTTCCAAGCATAAATTAGCGAAACAATAAAAGGAAATGATATATAAAATATTTTATAAAAAACAAACTCCAAAAAAACCGGATAACTTTCAATAAAGCTTTCTATATGTCCGCCTTGCTGCATAATTTCAATTAATGTTCTAATCAATGGCTGTTCTGCTATTATTATCTCTAATATAACAATGCAAATTAAGCCACAAAATAGTCCTATCTTTCTTGGCGGAAATCTTTTCAAACCGGTTTTCCCGTAATTTATATAGAAATAATACAATCCAGCTATTATTAGCAGCATAAGCAGAGCAACTACCGTAACATCTTTCGTATTCCAAACATAAAGGAAGGTTATAATTCCTATAAGCAAGAGACTTATTCTCTCCCATTTTGTTCCTTTCTTCTTTTGCGCACTATAAAATAATGCAGAATCTATCATTATAACTGCCTCAAGAAAAACGTACATTCTAATATAAAAATGATTGAAAATTACATTCGGCATAAAAGTTATAATACTGCTAATCGTTATAATCCAGTACGGGTTGTCATAAATATTATATAGCAAATATAAACAACACAGAAAACTAACACTCCCCGCCAAAAAAGGAACTAATTTAACTGCCAAGTCTCTCAGTCCAAAGATATTGTTTAAAATATAAGCTAAATGATTAATATATAATCCCCATTCATATGATGTTACATAATCGGCATTTAATGTTGATATATGATGAAACTCATCATTAGAAAAAAAACCTTTGTGGGTCAGCAAAAAAACAATCCTACATGATAAAAAAAGAATCCCCGAAATAATAATTGCATATTTCTTTCGTAGTTTTGGCAAATCATTAATTTTTTCATAAAATCGGGTAATAAAAGTAAGTACAATTACAATTATAATTGACACAAGAAAGAGAAGACCCAAACTATATAAATTAAATTTCCCATTAAGTGTATCCAAGTTTATCATAACTATATATGGTGAAATTCCTGTAATTTCTATAGTTAAGACATCCCCTTGGATACTCATATCTCCAATATCCTCTGAATGAGCACAAGATGCCATATATTGAAGCGGAATATTTTTGACCATAAATAAATTTTTTACTACCACATCACTTATTTGAAGTTTTTCTGCACTAGTGTCGAAATCAATACGCAATATATTACTATATGGAACAGAAAAATTATATTTCCTAGCATCTGAACCAGCCAATTCCTGAACCATGCGCTTTCCACTAAATCCCTCATTTCCATCATCACAATACACCTGCACAACATCATTCGTCATTGTATTCTGAACTACCATTTCCAGCTTTGTAGAAAAATTAATGTATATATACACTATGCCGATTAATAATAGAAACAATAAGCTCTCTTTTATCAAATTCCCATAATATACAGTTATTATAATAGATAACAATACTAATAAAACAAATAAAACTAACAGGACACCTATTTTGCATAAATCCAGTTTATATATTATTGGGACAGTATTGTTTAAAATAACATATGGATCATTCCCTGTGCTTTCAATTAATATTCGTTCTTCTTCAATTTCTACTACTTTCAAATCTTCTGAAAAAGAACATAATGCAAAATCCTGGGGAGAAATTTTTTGAGTTGTAAACAATCCCTTAACTGCAATATTGCTAATTTGAAATTTCCCCTTATCATTTCCAAAATCAATTCTTAGCAAATGACTATCTGCAATATGAAAACTATACTTATGTGTATCTTGGCCAAGTACATCCCATACCACATGCTCACCATCAAAATAATCCATTTTCCCCTGTATATAGTATACTTGCAAAATATCATTCGGGTTAGTACTTGACAGATTAAATTCAATTTTAGGAAAAGTATTATACAAATATATAGCACTTATTAAAAAGAAAAACAACAGACAGAAACAGAAAATTTTGCGTCTATCCCTTATTTTTTTAATTATTTCCTTATATCTACCTAGCATTTTCCTAATACACTCCAAATATTAATTAAGATTTAATTGAAGATTTCTCCAAAAGCTCATTTCCCGACTCATCTGCAAAAATATGTATATAAATTTCTCCAGTTTCGCCATTAGGAACATTTAATATCTCCTTCTCCTCGAATGGCTTTAGTAACTGTATTACTTCCACTTTTCAGGCAGAGCATAAGACAAATATATCTTGGTTCCACCACGCATAAAATATCAGACTACTCAAATGTAAAAATATATTTCAAAATTTCCTCGGAATAAAAAAATAGCCAACAAAGATTATTGGAAGAAAAATCCATAAAAAAAAGATGAAAAAAATATTGAATGTTTCTTGTATAATAATTTTTAAATAAGTAAAAGCTTCTAAACTTATTCCTTTTTTCTATTTCTCATTTAATCACTTTGTAGTCATAACCTAAGATGCCACTCTAACTCTATGCTAAAGCTTATTATATAAATGCTGTATTCTGGTATCTAACCATTACCAAGATATTTGTGCCAAGTAATACCGATAATACAACGTTCAGGACAGCGTAGTGAACTAGGGATTCCTTAACTTCCTGCAAATTTATGCCTCTACCCTTTGAACTTAGTACAAACCAATTCTACTCTCCGGAAAAGAGTAGGTAATTTAAATATGTTCCAACTTACGTTTTCATTTTAACATATATTGCTATCCTTTAGTTTATTTTTACCGTACGTCATTTTTTATCTTAATCCTTTTTTAAACCAAGTTTTTCTAATGCAAAAGAAGTACCAATGCAAATAATGTGGTAACCATTTCCACATATGAAAATTGGATTCACCTTCTTCTCGGTCAAACCATTGTGATGGTACTTCTGTTATCTTATACCCCATAATATATGCTTTAACAGCAATCTCTAACCCAATTTCAAATCCACCATTGCTCTCTATTAATATTTTATCCAGCATGCTCTTACGATACAATTTAAAGCTGTTCGTCACATCATGAGTAGGAATTGCGGTAAGAATATGCAACGATATACCCGCTGTTCTTGAAAAAAGCCCCTTTAAAAAGGGGCCGCCTGTTTGCCTTCCGTCTTTCATATAGCGTGAGCCACATACTAAATCGTATCCTTCCTCCATTTTGCTACACATAGAATCAACAACGTCCAATTTATCTGACGAATCTGCCATCATTACCAATACCATCTCATTTACAGCTGTCCGCATACCTACTTTAATTGCATTCAAAGCACCTCGTCCAATATTATTTTTTACTAAAATAATTTCAAACGAATAGTTAGCTTTTTCCGCCAAAATAATCGGTAAGGTTGTATCTTCTTCAAAATCATATACTATCAATACCCTTTTAAATGCCTTGATCTCATTCTGTATCTCATCAAACAGCTTCAAAATCCCCTTGTCTTCATTATACACAGGAACAATGATATCCAACATACTTTAACCTCTTAAATTAATCTTCCTAAATATTACCCATATCAATTTGGTTGCAAATCCAAGGAATCACTTCATCAAGTGTTGTATTTAAATCCGTTTTGGCTTCAAATCCTAATTTTTCTTTCGCCTTCTGTACAGATGGAACACGCTTTTGTACATCATATTCAAACGCCGGATCTGATACAAAAGTCAGCGGTTTATCTCCATTTATTTTTTTCCAGATCAATTCTGCTAATTCTTTAACTGTCGTGGAAGTCGCTACGGATAAATTAAAATCTTCATTAATAGCCTCTTCTTTTTCCACACACATACGAATACCCATCGCAAGATCTCCACCATAAGTATAATGTCGGATCTGGTTTCCAGAGCCCAAAATATGCAAAGGATCCTGTCCCTTATACACTTTTTGTACAAGATCCGGTACTACATGGCTCATAGCCAGATTTATATTTCCCGACATAATTACTTTTTCATTCTTAGCACGTTGTTCACCCGTTCCAACACAATTAAACGGTCTTATAATTGTATAAGGCAACTTATATTGCTCCCATGCACCTTTTGCAAAATATTCACATGCCAGTTTCTGAAAACCATAAGTCGATAATGGAGGCGGACATTGCAACTCATCGCCTTCCTGACTAGGATAACGGCTAACACATTCATAAACCATAGATGAAGACAGTACATTTATCTTCTGCAAATGCCTGTTCTCATGCGCCCAAATTGCAGCATCGAACGTTGAAGAAATAATCCTCTCATTTTCTGCCAGCAAATCGTATGCATACGTATGAAAATACGTAATTCCTCCAATCATAGCAGCAATTGCAATCACCTGATCGCAATCCGCTATCAACTCTTTCATAAGCTCGACATCCTTACAGTCGCCTTCAACAAAATGATATTTAGGATTTGTATCATAACTTTTCTGAATAGGGCCATACTTACTAAAATTATCAATTCCTACTACCTCATGTCCATGCTTCAGCAAATCATCAATTAAATATCCTGCTACAAACCCCGCTGAACCAGTTACTAAAATCTTCATTTTCTTATCCTCCTAAATTTTTATTAATTAAACATATTTCCTAATGTAGATATTTTCACATCATTGCTATAATATAATTCTGTACATGCTCCCCATGAATCCAATATTTCAAATCCGTTTTTTGAATATAATAAAGACGCATTACTCATAACGGAAGCATATTTTTTATGGTTGTTTAGTACCAGCAAGAGACTTGCCTTTGAACAAGCATCATATAAATCATGAAAATAAGTTCCTAACTTTAAAGCTTCCATTTCCTCTGGAAGTGCACAAAAATCATGCAGATTCATTTTATAACCTGCTGCCTTTAATTTTTCAGCAATATACACTGAACTTGACCCTCTTAAATCTGATGTCTCTGGCTGCCCTTTAAATGCCATACCGCTTAATGCAATAACTTTATTATCATCTGGCGCGCCAATCTTATTTTGCACCCATTGTACAACCATATCTTCCAATGATTCATTAAACTGCCTTGCCGCAAGTATAAACTCCTTACTACTGCATTCTGGCATATTATTAATTAAAATATAAGCATCCTTTTCCAAGCATGGCCCTGCTACAAATCCAGGTTTGGCTATATTACTTCTTGCATAGCCATAATTTGCGTGCTCTATCACTTTGCTGCCATCTACATTAAATTTCTGTGCCGCCATGCAAAAAGCATTCCCAATTGCAAATGTCATATCTCTATATGTATTGCAATATAACTTAATCAGTTCTGCTTCCTCTAAACTTTCTGCCTCAATTATACACGGGGTTATCTTTCTAAATATTTTTTGCGCCACCTCAACGGATTCCGCATTATTGCCACTGATAACCTGTGGTAAATGTGTCAGCTCATAAACTGCTTTTCCCTCTAACGTTCTTTCCGGGCACATAGATACTAATAACTCATTTTCCTCTTTACCACACATATTCATTAAGAATGGCAAAATAACATTACGGGTCGTTCCAACAGAAACCGTACTTCTCAAAATAATCAATTCAGAGCCATCATATACATTTCTTATTGACAACATAGCTGATTTGATATACTCGAAATTAGGAACTTTAAGCCCCCCCTTCAAAGGCGTGCCAACGGTAACAATAAATGCATCATATTTAACATCAAGCGGGAATTCATCAACGATATGCAGTGTTTTATTATTCGTCCGCTTAATTAGGTTGTCCAATCCTTCCTCATAAAAATGTGCTTTATCATTTTTCAAACAATCTTTAATATGTGCATTTACTTCCACCCCATAGACATCTATCCCTTTTGAGGCCGCAACTACTACTAATGTCAGTCCAACATATCCTAATCCAATTATTCCTACTTTCATTCATCCATCCTTTCTCATCCTTGAATATAATCTTAGAGTATTATTTACTTTAATTACCTGCCATCTCTAACTGTATCGTTTCTCCAAAACTAATGGACGCCGGATTTTTACACTTCTCATAGATATAATAGTAAATAGAATCCCTATTTTCTGGTAAATAAATTTTATCCGTGTGTACCCATCCGTCTTCAGCGTTTATACTAATAGGAATTTCCTTGCCAGCATCTACACTATCGTAAACAATTTCTATATATTGAATATACTTACCATCAATATTATAAACATTGTCCGCATAATTATCTACCTTAAGACTATACTCAAAACACTTACTTTCTATCTTATCGTATTCCTCCTGGCCATAAAGTTTATATATATACACATTATTATACCTAGGATATTGTATTAAATTATCGTCCGATTCAATAATAGATGCCAGATATTCCAAATGATGAACTACAAGAGTAGTATAATTATCCTCTCGCAATACCCCCTTATCTGATAAATTCCGAAGCATGAATCCTTTTCTATCGGCATAATATAATGTTGTTGGATCCCAGTCTTCTCCCTCGATCAGAATCCTCTCATCCCTTTCTGTAATTTGATTAATATAAATACCCACATTTGCATTTGTTGTATTTTCTTGATATAATGTCCAATGAATATAATCCTCATTCGTAGTCGTTTGAGCATGCATTAACAAAACCCCAAGTGCTCCTATAAGTATATTTCCAATTCTTTTCTCCACTTTCAGCATTTTATAAATTTCAGATATCATCACTCCAAAACATATGCAAATAAAAGGTGATAATGATATCAGATAATAAGTATGAATGTAAAACAGGTTAAATAATGTAAATACCGTTAACAAACAGGCACCTGCACAACTGATTATCATTAACATATTTTTCTTGTTACAGTTAATAATATAAGTGATTAGTAGTAATGCAAAGATATAAAATCCTCCAAAAAAATCACATATTCTTTCCAGTATTACTCTCCAGTTGTCATAATTTAATTTTTGTTTCCATGTTCCATAATTCCAACCTGATAAATCACTTAACCAATTTGTATATATAGATTTTGCCCTTATTACATCTGTATACTTCATCCATATAGCTCCTATAAGGGCAGGGATAATACATATAATCCCCAAAAATAACAACCTTTTCCAATTATTTAAAACATATTTTTTAATGGCTAAAATACATAATTTATGATTTTGCGACTTTATTTCGCTAAATAGCATATACAAAATCCAAAACGCCAGAAAAAAGATTATCGGAAACATCGTACTAGCCTTTAAAAGGTAGCCCAAGCTACCAAACAAAAGCCCAAAAATAAATTGACTATTCTTTTTTTCTTTTAACCATCCATATAATCCCCAAATATAAAGTAAACCAAATAATACGGACATATAGTCGATCAGAATCGCCCTGCTCCAATATATGTTATAAGGCAATAATACATATACGACACATATCCATAAAGAAGTATTTTTATCTACAAATAAATCCATTACCTTCTTTAATACCCATGCAGATAAGTAAAAAAAGACAATACTGTAAATTCTTCCCCATAAATTAATGTCTGTTTGATGAAGCAGTTTCATAGCCACGTATACAACTGTTTGATAAATGGGACACTCAAAAATACAGGTAGTCCATGGTTTTCCCCAAACAGGTATTTGATATTGAAACAAACTCCATCCTTCATGAAAATAATTTTGAATAACAATGGCGGTCTCACTCTGTCTAAAAGCATGCTGTTCATTTGCAATCGGTATTACCATAATATCCGTCAGTCGTATAAAAAAAGACCAAACAATGATTAATCCTACAACTATCAACGCTATATTCTTTTTAAGTCTTTCTTTAATTTTCAATCTTTTTCTCTCCCTCAGATATTCGTTTTTTGAAAATCAAAAAACTTTGTTTTCCCCAAAAAAAGCCACTTAATGGCATTAATCGAAGATATAACTTTACAATCCATCCTGCTTGTGGTAATTTACTTTTTGTTGTAAACGGTAAGAATTTTTTGATACATTTTTTTACCCTAAAGCCATGAGTACACGCTTCTTCAATTAAAGCCTTTTCTGTAATTGGCGTTATATGATCAAAAAAGTCCCAGTACTGCCCTTTGACATATTTAATATTCGGCGTCAAAATCCATATTTCACCATTGGGTTTTAAAAGTTCCTTTTCCATTTTAAATAGCATACTTATATCAGACTTACTAATATGTTCCAAAAAATTGCTCATAAAAAAAATATCTACCGATTCCCTTTCAAAATACTTCGGCAAACTTTTAATGTCATCTACAATAACTCTAACCTCTTTGCCCGCATGCACCTGAACATCTGGATTCACATCAATAGCTACCTTATGCCAATCACATTGAATATTGTTAATAAAATCACAATAGCCAGCAGCCACATCCACCATCACTCCCCTCTCTGCAACATCAACAGAGGGTAAAAATTTTTCAAAATAAGAACATACACATTTCCAAAGCCTATTCTTTTTTTCGATCTCTTTATTACTAAATCTATTACTATATAATTTCTGTAAAAAATCACTCATAAAAATCTTCCTTCTTTTTCATTTCATAATATTTTTTTATTCCTTCCAATAACGAAAGGCATCGATAATTTCCTATTGCAAGTAATATCTTAGATATATCAAGTACATTCTTTTTTACATCCACATTTCTTATATCTTTATACTCAATATCGGCTACTTTTCCTGTAATCTCTTCTATAGCTCTTACTACCTGCATAATACTTGTTCCAATACCAGTTCCAATATTAAAAACTGGCACATCATAATACTCCCTATCCTCTTTATCAAGAAATAATCGAATCATTTCTACGGCATCATCTATAAAAATATAGTCTCTTATTATCTCTCCATCACCATAAATAACAACTTTTTTCCCAAAAATAATATTTTCCAAAAATGTAGTAATTACGCCAACTCCAGAAGAAGCTCGCTGCCCTTTTCCATACGGATTGGATAATCTAAAAATTACATTTTTCATACCATATAATTCATTATACATCAAAAGAATTTTTTCCTGTGTCAATTTCATGATACCGTAATGATTAATAGGTGATGTTATCATGTTTTCCGACAAAACTTCCGTTTTTTGGTTTCCATAAACAGTTCCTCCTGAAGATATAAACACCATACGACTCACATTGCATTTGCGCATCTGCTCAAGCAAATCTATCATTCTCACGATATCTTTTTCATAGCATTTCTCTGATGCCTCTATAGAACTACTTGGGCCAATACTACTTATAAGCAAAATTATCAAATCCTGATTCTTTATAATTTCATCTGAAAAATTCTCATTAAAATAATCAATGTAAAAATAATTATAATCCGCAATATCTAAAGGAATATCCTTCTTATTTAACCGATCACATATAGTAATATTATATCCGCTATTACCGAGCCCGGCAGCAAGCCTTTTTCCAATAAACCCTGCTCCTCCAATTAGTAAACACTTTTTTTTCATAACATACTCCGTTCCAAATTATTTAACTAAAGAATAGAAAATTCTTTAATCAACTTACAAATCTTAATAATTATCGAATTATTTAATTCGGGATATAAAGGTAATACAAGGACATTATTTGCTGCTGTTTTTGCATTAGTCAATTGCAAATTATTATATTTTCCTTCAAAGCAATTTGCATCAGAAGTTAAAGGGAAAAAATATTTTCTAGAATAAATATTTTGCTCTCTTAGTTTATTATAAACCAAATCTCGGATATCCTTCTTTAAAAATCGAATAGGAAAATATCCGTAATTATACGTAACACCTTCTTGGTTGTATTTTTGTACAACTATACTATCCATATTTGCCAATTCTTCGGCATAAATTTGAACTTTTTGACGTCTTAATTCAATATTTTCTGATATATACTCTAAATTACATAATCCCATAATAGCAGAAAATTCATTCATTTTAGCATTAGCCCCTACGCTAACTATCAATTCTTCTCCACGAATCCCAAAATTTTTAAGATTATACAACCTTTCAAGCATTTCTTTACTATGTAATGCAACAGCCCCTCCTTCTATTGTATTAAATACTTTTGTTGCATGAAAACTAAAAATGGAAACATCTCCATAATGAGCTATTCCTTTTCCGTTCAATGTTTCGCCAAAAGCGTGCGCAGAATCATATATTACTTTTAGATTATATTTACTTGCAATACGCGCTATTGCTTCTACATTACACAGATTTCCATACACATGAACTGGTAAAATTGCTACCGTTTTCTTTGTAATTAGTTCTTCTATTTTTGTTTCATCTATAGTATAATCATCTAATTTTATATCGCAAAAAACTGGAGTCAACCTATTTCGTACAATTGCATGAGTTGTAGAGATAAATGTAAACGGTGTTGTAATCACCTCACTTCCTTCTGGAAAATCCATCGCCTGAATTGCAAGTTCCAAGGCCATATGACCATTTACTGTTAGCGAAAGATATGGTGCCTGCAAATAAGCACATAATTTTTCCTCCAAAAGTTTATGGTTCATTCCCATATTAGTAATCCAATGAGAATCCCATAAGGGTCTTATCTTTTTTATATAATCTTCATACGGAGGTAAAGACGTTTTCGTAACTAATATCTGTTCATCCATAAATTTATCTCCACTATATTCTAAAACTTTTTTTATTGCCACATATGCAAGAAGCAATTTCTTCATGCGACAAAAGTTGAATACTTCCTGAAATAATAATATCCAATTTTAATTGCAATATTTTTTTCTTTATAGGTATTTCAACAATATATATCGGATCTATTGTTTTAAATATATCTATTCCATCAACTGTTTTTATACTTTCAAGTGGTTTATATATTACTTCTTCCCCATTAACCTTAAATTCTTTTATTTTACATTTAACAAAAATACCCTCACAAGGATCAAAACGAAGATAAATTTTTTTGCAGTTAACACCATTGAATATAATAGAGTACTCATAACAAAATGAATGAGTCTCCAAAAGCATATATTCTTTTCTAATGCTTTTTTCTGATGCAAACTCTTTCGTTGTGCTATAAAATAATGAGCAAAACTGCATAAGGTTTACAGGCAGCCTATCCTTTTTATCATATTTTCCTGTTAACTTAAAATATTCAAATTTATTAGACTGATAATTTAACAATAAAGACGCAATCTCTTCATTTGTCAATGCCTTTACTTCGCCTGAAAGTACAATGTCATATTCATTAGTAGCATTCTCGGTGTTAACAGACATTTCTGCTATATACATTGGATCCGTTGTTCCAAAAATATCCATTCCCTCAAAGGATTCTATACATTCGATTGGTCGAAATAATAGCTCCTTCCCATTTACTTTAAATTCGTTTATACTGCATTTGACAAGTACTTCTTCCGATGGATCAAAACGAAAATATAACATATTACTACTTATATTATCTAGCATGACAGAGTAATGATAGCTAAATGCATAGGAGTCCAACAATTTATATTCTTCTCGGATTCCATTCTTCAGCGTAAATTCATTCGATTCACTATAATATAATGTACTAAACTGCTTAATCCCTGAAGAAAATTTGTTAAATATATCATATTTACCTGCTAATTGATGATAATCATATCTACTAAAACCATAATACTTTTGCAAATCATCCCGTACCCTTATATCAACCAAAAGTTCATTCAATAAAGCCAAACCAAATAATTTGGTATACATTACTGTAGTTGAAAGCAGGCACATTCTAGATAAAGCATATTTAATATTAAAATACCCTTTCACCGAATATTCTGACCATTCCGGAAATACTTTTATAAAAGCTTCCTCGTCCTCTATCTCCAAAAAATGTCTGTTGTAGCAAAATAGCTCCACACAATTCCGCTGTGCATTTTCAATTGAAAACCCACTTGTATTTATTGCTTCATTTTCATGAACTCTAAAACATGTTAATTTCTCAGGAATAATATATATATCATGTCTTAAACACAGCCTAATCCATCTTATCAAATCTGGAATTTGTCTATATGGATATACAAATTCCATGGCTCCATTTTCTTCATATATATTTTTCCTCACAAGTATACTTGGATGACATAAGCAATTTCCATTAAAGAAAAAAAACCTTAACCACTCAAACCGACTACGATTAGATTGCTCAAAAATATTATAATAAAAACTTTCTTTTTTATCATAAGGACTGCCGTCATCATTTACGACCTGAACCCAAGTAAAAACCGCAGCACACTCTTGATGTTTATCCAAATAAGTAACTTGCTTTGCCAACTTATCTTCGTCTTTCCAGAAGTCATCTGAGTGCAATATTGCAATATATTCTCCTTTTGCATAATTCTCAACTCCTTCTTTTATTCCGCCTCCTCGATTGTATTCATGTTTAATAAACTGAATCCTCTCGTCATGGTAAGACTCAATAATATCACACGAATTATCACTAGAGCAGTCATCTATTATAATAAGCTCATAATCCTGAAAAGACTGTGATAATACACTATCAATACTTTTTTTTAAAAAAGGACTATGATTATATGATGTCAAAATAACTGAAACTTTTATATTTTTCATTTCCAATACACTCTTATCCTATTTTATCTACAAATCTCGACTTCCCTTTCGTAACAACATATAAAATTGCACTTTTAGGTATCGCATTCTCTTCAAACACTTCTTTACCCATAATACTTTTACCAACTTCTATAACTCTAAAACCAGATTCCTTTATTCTATCTAAAAATCCTTGTTTACTATACCGTCTGACATGATCTCCTTGCCCAAATCTTCTCCATCGTTCTTCCTCTGGGCAATTTGGATCTTCATCAATTTTTTTTGTTTTAAGGTCTATTGGCACAAGAAGCATTCCCATACCATCTTTTTTTAGTATTCGATATAACTCTGATAATGCCTTCCTATCATCCTTCACATGCTCTAATACATGAAAGCATATCCACATATCAAAGCTTTCATCTTCAATTTCTTTCATATTCTGAATATCAATTTTATAATCAACTCCATCCATAAGCATATCTGCTGTCTTTACTATAACTTCTGGTTGATTATTCTTGAAATAATCTTCTACTGGAGCAGATGGTGCTATATCAAGCAAACTAACTTCTTTATCCTGTTTATTTTCAAATATTTTGCGAAAAAAAGCAACACATAAACGATCACGATCTGTTGCATAGCAAAATGGACATGTATACTCTTTTCGATTTAAAAATTCCGCTTTAGTGTGCTCAGCTCCATATTTCTTTTCCTGTTGAGCATAATATAAATTTAATGGATCATATTTATCTGGGTAGTTATGACATACTGCACATTTTCGTTTATTTTTTTTTATATAAAACATTAATTTATCCTTTCAACCGTCACCTCATTATCTAAGTGTACTTTATTCCATAATTTCGTTTCTATATTTTCGCCAACTTCAAAAATGGCAGCATTATTTACCAAATCCACAAATAATACCGTTTTATTTGCTATAACTGGAACAGACATGACAAGCATAATATTATATACCCCTTCAAGTATAGGTAACAATGTTCTAAACTTAATACGAAATCTTTCTCCTCTTTTCCCCTTTATTACCCCCTTTCCTATTTTTTCTAATGCTAAAGTTGAACCTAATAGTTCCATATTTTTATTATCACGTATATGATATCCCAATCCGACCTCTATATCTTCAAAGAATTCTATTTGCATTTCAATAGTTACTTTCTCATTGTACTTTATATAATACTCTTCTTTACCATTTTCATTAAACACTTTACAAGCTATAAATCTCACTTCACCTGTTCCCTCTCTGAAAATATCCACCTTCCGTGCGAATTCATTATTATAATCTATATTTTTTCCTTTTCTCTCCTTCTGAATCTCTTTCTGTCGTTCCATAATCTCAAGATGCTCCTGATTCATACTGACTCTTGTTTTATGCAAATATAAATCTGCCAATTCTGCAGCCGGCCCTTCTGATAATATCCTTCCATTTTCAAGATATACACATCTTTTGCACAATGTACGAACCGTATTCATATCATGTGTAACAAATAAAATCGTAGTTCCACTTTTCATCAATTGTTCCATTTTAGCCATACATTTTGCCTGAAAGGCAGTATCCCCTACTGCCAAAGCCTCATCTACAATCAAAATATCAGGATCTACATTAATTGCCACAGCGAAAGCCAAACGCACAAACATACCGCTAGAATAATTTTTAACCGGCTGATAAACAAAATCACCAATATCCGCAAACTCTAGTATTTGAGGAATTCTTTTTTTCATTTCCTCTCTTGAAATCCCCAAAATTATTCCATTCAAATATATATTCTCTATACCGGTATAGTCCATATTAAAACCTGTTCCCAATTCAAGGATAGAAGAAATACGACCATTCACTATCACGCTTCCTCCTGAAGGAATCAGCACGCCAGTTATAATTTTCAAAATGGTTGACTTCCCACTTCCATTCTTGCCAATAATGCCTACGATCTCTCCCTTGTGCACTTGGAAGGAAACATGAGAAAGCGCATAAAAATCTGTATGCTTTATATGCAAAAACGGAAAAGCAGCATCCAAGATCCTATCCCGCGTTCTATTATATATTTTATATATCTTGGTAACTTCCTTTACATCTATCATAATATCGTTCATTTTCTCTCCCAACTCACATTACATCTGCAAACTGTGGTCTTAATCTTCTGAACATATTAGCCCCAATAACAAATACAACTACTGTAATTCCCCAGAAATAAAAGCATTCCGCTTTATTTTCCCAAAACCATTTGTGATAAATAAAACTTTCTCTATAACCATTACATATATAATACATAGGATTACACTTTAAAATAATATTTACCTTTTCTGGCAAATTATTGGGCACCCATACGATTGGTGTTGCCCAAAACCCCACCTGCAATATGACAGAAATCACATTACTGATATCTTTAGAGAATACTGCTAACGCTGAGCATAGCCAAGTTAAACCCATTAACAAAATATCCATTGATAAAAAATAATAAAGTACTTGAAAATTATAAATGCTAACTTTATATCCATAAAGGCCAAACATAACAAAAATTACAAAAATAAAAAACATATGAACAAATCCTGCTGAAATCAATTTTACAATTGGAAGAACGCTAACTCGAAAACACATTTTTTTAATCATATAGCTATACTCCCACAAACATCCACTAGCAGATGAGAACACATCCGAAAAATAATTCCACGCCAAAAACGCTGGAATATAAAATAAGATAAAAGGGACATCATCTACAGGCACAGATCTAAAGCCAAATTCAAATACAAACCACATAATAAGAATTGTAGAGAACGGCACAACAAAAGCCCACACAATACCTAAAATTGAATTTGTATATTTTGCTCTGAAATCATTTTTTGCCAAATCTAATATTGTTTTTCTTTCCCGCCAAATATCTATCAAAAATCCAATTAATTTATTTAACATTTTCTTTTTCCTCATAACCATCTAGTCAATATATATTTAGCTTATTTTACAATTTTGATACAATCTTAAATATTTGTGTACTACATTTGTAATGTTAAATTTTTTACTTGCAGAAACTGTCCTAGATTGTAAAATATTATATATTTCCTGATTTTCTGCAAGTTCAACAATGTCCTCCACCATCTCAGTTTCATTAATTACCCAATTTTGCACAGAAATTAATTTTCCTGCTAATTCTCCACTTTCGTCCATTAACTGATTATGTATTTCAGCTATATCTGTTGCCAAGACAGGTTTTCCACATATTAAACTATCCGCCACCACTAGCGGATAACTTTCACCTGGAAATCTTGATGGTAAAAATCCTATATCTGAAATACAAAAATAATCCCTAATATTTTGTTGAACTCCCATAAAATGAATATTAGAAGATGTTTCTCTTTCAAGTTTATTTCTTATTTCTCCATCACCAATTATAATCAAATGTATTGGTCTAATACATCTTTTTCGAGCCGATTCTACTGCCCTGATCCCTTCTGCCCATCCCTTTTCTGGAATTCCGCGGCTTACCAAACATAATACAAAAGCGTTTTCTTCTATTCCTAACATTTCACGTTTAATTCGATTACCCGTTATTTCCAATTCAGGAAGTCCGTTATCAATTTTAACAAACTTATCTTTATTCGGAAAATAATAATTATTTTGGATAAATGATTCTAAATTTTTATCTGCTGTATACGCAAAGCAACTACATGTTTTAGTAACTACCGCCAAAACATCCTGTCTATTTTTTTCTTCAAGAGCTTCATACATTCCATGCAATGATACCAATTGTTTACATCCAATCTCATTACTCGCAATCCATCTTGAAACGGCAACATCTACCGAAGCATGATGAGAATGTACTATATCTCCTCCCAGCAAGTTAACAATTCGATTAAAATAATCCATAGATTTTATTGTTACAAGAGGAACCTCACCATGTAAAATTTTTCTTATATTGTTATCGCTCCTTTCCATATTAAAATTGAGTAATGTGACACTTAGTCCTTGATGCTTCATTTCGTTAGCTAAATATAGTGGATAAGTTTCTCCACCCCCAGAAATTAAGGCATAACATCCCATTAATATATTAGGATTCCTCTTTTCTTTTTCCAAGTTAATACTTTCTACATGATAATATTGTTCAACAATATCATCATCATCTGTTTCCTGCACTGCTTGATAATGCTTCCTTAAGCATATTAAAACATTTTCAAAGGTTTCTTCTTTTACTATATAATTACGAGCTATATACTTTCCAACAATTTCCCATTCCTCATAATAACGAAATGTTTTCTGAATCTTTAGAGACGTACTCTTTTCATGGATGCGGTAGTAATTTGTTGTCTCATTTGTATAAGCAACTGTCCCTCCCTTCATAATACTTAAATAAAATAGCCAATCTCCACAAAGCAACAAATCTTCACAGATATTTTCTATTTCTTCTGGGAATTTTTCAATACTACGAAATACCACACTACTTACATTAGGAATCATATTTTTATATGCAAAACCATTCCTTACCATCTGGGCTGCGGTCATAATAAATGGTTTATTCCATTTAAAAAATGGAGTATCTGCCATATATCCCTCAGTAGACCATATTTTCTTACCATCTTGAACAAACTCACTTCTTGCAAAAGCAAGCATTAATGATTCATAGCGGAACATTTTAACCATTTCTTCTAGAAAATTACCTTCACAATAATCATCACTCTCTGCAATCCAAATCAACTCCCCATTTGCTGCTTGTAAACCTTTATTCCATTGTTTAAACACTTTTCCAACATTATTTTCATTAAATATTGTAGTTGTATTTTCTTTATGAATCCTTGCATATTCTTCCAATATATCTCTGCTACCATCATTAGAACAATCATCAAGTAATAATACTTCAAAGTTCTTATATGTTTGATTATATATACTGTCCAGCCTTTCTCTTAAGTATGGTTCGTGATTATAATTTGGTACAATAACAGAGACTAAAGGATTATACTCTGTTTTCAATTCACTTTCATATGTCCAGCGCATATTCTCAAATGTTTCATCATACTTCCATTTACCTGAGTTACCATAATGTATAAGATTTTTCTCTCTCCCTATTGTAACACGATATAATGCACCTCCATGTTTTTCTAAGAAACTGTCTATTTTCTCTGCTATTGGTTTAATTGGCGCAAAGAACATTGCTTTATAAATTTTCTTTAACACCCAATGTATCATCCGCATTCTTTTTCTCCTTTAAAAGCTTTATCAAATCTACTATCTATCCCTGTTCATTTTCCTTAAATCTATCATAATAAGCAATGATAAACTTTATTTGTATATCATTCCGCAATCTAAAAATCTGTTTTTTACATTCCAATATTGGCATACTTCTACAAGATACACAAAAATAAGATATTATTTAGTTATTCTTACATTCATATAATTTTAGATATTAAAAAAGCAACCAATATGCTCAAAAGCACTTGCTTTAACTATCAAACCTTCTCCTGTGGAATTGCACATAATCTTCTATCACCCGCAAATTATGCCTTTGTTAAATCCTAAACATCACTCATATTATTGTTCATATAAATACACTATTAAAATTACTTTTATTTTCTCTCCTATAACTTCTAGGTATCAATATTATTAAATTTATCCTGATACTTTTGGAAACCTTTTATCCATACACTTTCCTACCCATCCATATATACCTATTTACAATATCATTATTCGACTTTTTAGTCAAATTACCATATCATCTAACTTCACAAAACCAAAAATTATTTATCAGTTCTACTTCCATACACCCTCAAAACCTCCCCAACCATCCTATCCTTACTATATTTCCCAGCCTCTTCGGCCACCATTTCCACATCTAAATCCATATCTTCAATCTTTTTAATCGCCTTCAAATACTCCCCTATTTCGTTCTTTTCCAGTACTATTCCACATCTCTCATTCACCAGTTCTCTCACTGCACTTGTCCCAAGCACGATAGCCGGCGTTCCACATGCCATAGCCTCCACCGTTACCAGAGAAAAGGACTCCTCCAAAGAAGGATTCAAAAAAATTTCTGCCGCCGAATAAAGAATCCTAAGTTCCTCTTTATTTTCGGTTCTTTCTATTCCCCTCATTTTTTCCGGTAATTTCTTTAACTGCTTTTTATTTACCCCTACAACCACAATGACATATGCATCCGATATATGTTTTGCTAATTCCTCTAAGGTATCCAGCCCCTTCCGTTTATCCCACACACTGGCAACTCCAAGCAAAATCTTTTTATCAGCAGAAATATTATGCTTCTCCAAGATTTGATTCATTTCCGATTCTTCCCGGCAAGGTCTGAACACCTTTAAGTCAATTCCATTATGAACTACTTCTATTCTTTTATCATGAAAAAAAGAAGCTCTGATCAGCCCAGCCATCCATTCTGACGGTGCCAAAATAGTCAAATGCCTAATGGCCGTAAACATTTTCTTCTTTTGATTATAATTTCGCTTTGACCCATCCCAAAAGTAACTTATGGGATATAAGTTTTTCTGAGGGCAGTGGCAACATCCTCTCCTCCACTTTTCGCATGCCGCTGCCACAAAATACGGGCAATGACCTGTAAACGGCCAGCAATCATGAAATGTCCAATATACTTCCCCTTGAAATTCGTCCTTAAGGTACTGAAATAGCAACGGGAGATTCAAATAATATCCATGAAGATTGTGCAGGTGAATTATATCCGGCTTTTCTTCTCTAAGCCTCTTTAATAACCTCTTCGTAACAAAATAGGAGCCAAATCCTTGCCGGTCAAATAAAGTGTTTAAAATAACATGCATCCAAAATGAAACTGCATTTCCGAATTTCTCACATTTTACATCCGTATACACCTTGCGCCTTCCCACAAAGGAAATCGTTCCATATCCCCTATTCTCAGCAGCTACCTGGATATCGTGCATGATCTGCCCTGTACTGGTATTGCAAACAGTATTAATCTGCACCAATTTCTTTTTCATGCTCTATCTCCGCCAAAAACCGTTTATACACTTTCGCTGCTTTCAATATATTTTTCATACGAAATCTGATCCTGTCCTTTTCCTGCCCGCTTACCGTTTTGGTTGCTTCTCCTTCAAAATGCATTACTGTAAGCTTCGGTTGATAAATTGTCTTTTTTTTGTGGTGTATACACCATAATGATTGGATATTTTCCTCATAGTAAAAAACTGTTTCCGGGTCGAATATTTTATCCCGCATATCCATATACTCTCTTGAATAAATAAGACATGCCCCCATCAAACACACATTTTCTTTATATTCCTGATATCCCTGCGCACTGGTACCATGTTCCTGACGCCTGAAATATGCCTTCATAAAAGGATATATAATTGGATAAACGCCCAGCATCATTCCATTCAAAAAAATAGTACGGTTCACTCTTTTTTTATCCGGCGGTTTATCCGCAATTGGACTTTGATGTATCTTCCTGACAGGATTGTATATATCCGGTCCCATGACTGCAAAAGTATTTTCTGCATACTCTTTTTGAATCCTTATGGCAAAATCCTTTTGAACAAATTCTATATCATTATTCGTAACTACTAAAAAATCCGGATCCCACCTTCTTCTTGCATAGTCACATCCTTCATTATTTCCCACCGAAAACCCGTCATTACTTTCTTTTATTATGACAGCCATATTTTCATTCTCGCGATAATCTTCCCACAAAATTCTGCCTGTTTGATTAGGGGAAGCATTATCCACAACGACAATGTATATGTTCTTTGCTCCCTCCAAACCCATGATGGATTTAATACATTTTCTGGTAGCTTCTATGGCATTATAATGTAATATCACAAAACATATTTTTTTCCCTGTTTCCAAGTCCTTCACCTAACGCCAGGCTCTGCATAAGCATTGTCTGGCACATACACAGCCTTTATCTTAATTTTTGTCTTCCTGCGCCTTTTTCAACTCTTCCACCTGTTCTTCCAAGTCTTTACAGCGCAGCGCCATCTCCGCCGCCATTGTTACATACTTGTCCTCCAGCTGGGAATGTATAATAGAAAGTGTTAACACCTTTTCAAACAATAAGCAAATCATGATTAAAAATACAAAGTTAGCCGGAGAAATAATTCCTAAAGCATCTGCCATTCGATAGGATACCTGAGGAAACAGTCCAAGCACAGCCAATATCCCCCCTGTTCCAACCCAGAATAGTGTATCCTCCAGTCTGACCTTAGACCTTCGTATCCTTGCTATAATCCAAACGATACTAAAGGCCGCCACAATTAACAGCGCTGTTCGAAGCATGATTGACATTTATCGTTCCCTCTTTCTAAACCATTGAAAAACCAATATCCCATAAAGCACATGCATCATGTAACTGATGGAACGTCCCATCGTCAAGTAACTGGTGCCGGCTGTCCTCTCCTGCATGCTTACCTGGACTTCACATATCTTCACGCCACAATTCAGTAAAAATGCCAGGGTATCCGGCTCCGGTCCGTAATTCATCTGATAGCCAAATTTTTTGATCATTTTTTTATTAAATAAACGCATACCGCTGGTGACATCCCGGATCTTCTTACCTGTTGTGATCCAAATCGCCAGACTGATTAAATTACTGCCAAACATTCTTGAGCTAAAGGGCTTTTTTTCGTCTACAAATCTTGAGCCAATGACGATATCAGCGTCATTCCTTTTCATTTCCTCCAGCATATCGGCAATATAAGCGGGATCATGTTGTCCATCCCCATCAATCTGTACTGCATATTCATATTGATAATAATTGGCATATTTTATCCCGCTCTTAACGGCTCCCGCCAGCCCTACATTCACAGGCAGTTCAAGCAGATTATACCCTCTTGTCTTACAAACTTTACGGGTCGCATCCGTAGAGCCGTCATTCACTACCACGTAGTCATATTGTGGATAGTTTTTTATAATATTATCCACTACCTTTTCAATATTGTCAGCCTCATTATAAGCCGGTATTATAATCAAACACTTCATCCATTACAACCAATTCCTTATAACATCATACTATATTGCCTATCTGCAGTCTTAAATCAGGCTATTTTTACTATACCAAAATCATATAAAATGTGCAACGAAAAGCCGCCATTTTCCAAGACTACTACTCCGGCCAAACCACATCCGAATCACTCATTTCCTTGTCAAGAACTGTCTTGACATCCGGTTTTCTTTCAATAATTCCCTGTATATACAAGCAATCCGCAACCGTAATTCCTAAAGCTTCATTATAAGTAAGGCTCCTCAAATCTTCAGAATGATCAGGTATCCTAATTACAATTTCCTCTTTTCCTTCCTGGCTTGCCTCCATAATATGATTTATTACATATTTATTCAGCTGTATACAGGTTTGATAGTCTGTGTGCTCCCGCGTACTCATAAGAAACTTCCCGTCCGGAAGCGCGGTTGCAATCACACAGATCGGAATTGCAATCGGTAATAACTTTGTCATAAGCGGAAGCGATTTCGCTATATACGCCGCCATCACAACCGTTGCTGCAATCAGATAGAACCATATGCCCCAGGATGCATCGATTCTGCTCATATAGGCTGTCTTAGAATTTAAAAGTAAAAGAAATATTGTAAGCAAAATCCCGTTACATAGCAGCATTGCAAATATGTCTGCAAATTCACCCTGTCCCTCAAGCCGTCTTTTGCCCAGCAGGAGCGCAATTCCGACAGCTAACAATAAAATAACCACCACAAAGCGTTTAGAAAGCCCTAAAAGAATTGCAATCAATTGTTGCACTGACAGTGCAAGGTTAAGACCGCTTTCTCCTCCTACAACCTCCGCTCGTCCACTGGTTATCTCAAGCACCAGAACAATTCCCCAGCCAGCTAAAATAAAAAGATAAGCCATATTCTTTCTGACAAATTCTTTAAAGCTGTCCTTACAGTGATATAGAGCAAAAAGCAAAGCAGCCCCCGCGTAAATTGCTGTTATCGCCGAATGAAACAAATTTGAAAATAGCGCAAAATATACCAAAATGCAGAAGCCTGTTTTCCGAATCAGATTCCATGACAGAAATTTTTCTGTCACATCTTTCCATTGCAGAAGCAACAAGACAACTATAGCATTAAGGACTCCCGACATAGTATAATAATAAATGCAACATAAGTCAGCCGCAGTAAACATACATTGACTTGTTCCTCTGTTCCTGAAAATAGCAAAAAATGATACAAGGAACAAAATTTCACACATTAAAGCCGTGCAAGCTGGCATCTGAGCCCGGACAATTAAGACTTTTTGAAAGCAAATACACATTACCACTATAAGGAACGTAATGATACATGATGAGATAATTGTAACAGAATATACATAATCGCCACAAATCGGATATATTATATGGGCGGCCATCCAGCCTGCAACAGGCATTAAGGTTCCCGGCATAATTCTTGTAGGCTCCCATTCCTTCCAGCGGGGTATCGGAAGACGGTAGGCGCCAAGGCACAGCCAGTCATCACAGTCAAACACCACCAGCGGGCACAATCTGATAAAAAAGAAAAGCAGGAATACCACAATCCCGGCCTGTATTGCAATATTCACTGCCTTTTCCCTTTTTGAACTAATTGACATATCTTATTTTTCTCCGTATATCTATCAAAAATTCCATCATCCTATTTGCAAATGCTTCTATAAGTAAACAACATAACAATTATAGAAAATATATTATGGCATGTCAATCTGAAAAATAGTATATTCTTCCCTCATGGCTGTCTTCTCCGCAGTCTTATATAAGATCTGGTATTTCCCCAGCTCCCCCTCCAAATCCCCTAAACAGGAGTTTTGAGATTCTAAAAGATAAAATTTCTTTTTATCCGGAAAATTATTTTGAACCCATGTCTCCAGCTCCTCAAATGTGATATTCTTGCTCTGTTCCTCGCTCCAATCCGCATAGCTTTCCCTCTGACCATTTCCCGCATAGTAAAAATTATATTCCGGCAAATATGCTGCCACGGTAGATGCTCTGGCTACATCCACACTGACAATCAGCTCATCCGGCGTTATATTTTCTCTGATATATCCCGCAGCACCACCTCCGTCCGAATAGCTTCCGTAAAGGACATTGGCTAAACCGGAGCTTTCCTCCTTGGCGTTCCATCTGATAAACATACATACAGATAGCACAAGCAACAATACCTGAAGTCCGCACAGTGCAGCCCCTGTTATCTCTGCCTTTTCCTGCTTTTCTCCCCTCTGCTCATACATAAGCCATAATGTCCATATAAACACAAAGCAAAGCGACAGGAAATGCCATATATGAAGCTGGTATACCATCACGCTGAAAGCCGCCTGAAATAAATAAGCCGACATCATCACCGCCACAGCCTGGATATTCCTCAGACGGAAAGAAATAAAAAGCATAAGCCCCATGGACAAAAGAATGAAAATGAAACAAAAGGTCTGACCCCTTCCTGACAGCCGTTCCAAAATCTGGTAAGAGAAGTTTTTCATCTCCCTAAGCAGCTCCATCTTTCCAAATCTGCTTACCTCAAACACCGGACTGTCGGAGACATGATAGAACTGTATAATCAATAACAGGAAGCTGACCAGCGGTATCCAAATTCCTTTTAAAATATTCCATAATGGCGTCATTGTCTTTTGTTTATTGCATTGCCTAAGGTTTTCTCCCAGCCAAAAACACGATATAACGCCTGCCTCCGCCAATGCTATCACATCCGATTGCACCAACAGCCCCAAAAGCAGACCAAACCGTATACATCTATCATTTCTTTTGGGATAGTATATTGCAAGTAAAATTAACAGTAGCGCAATCAGGCAGTAGTTTCTGGCAACCACTGCATAATAGTAAGTAAAGGCAGGGCTGAACAGCACCATTGCCTTTATTGGTTTATAAAAAGGCGCCTTGTACAAAAACAATCCTGCGGTCACCGCCATTATGGCATAGCTGACAAAACCAATGGTTCTAAACGGCAGTCCTGCCTTTGCAAAAGGCATCAATAAGAAATACCACAAGCATGGGTGTCCCTGGTATTTTATTTCCTTTAGCAGTCCCATCGGTGATAATTCTCTGGCCATCAGCCATACATTTGCCTCGTCCCGCCACGGCTCGTGGCATACAAGCAATATTCCGTTAAGAGCCAGATATCCCAGAAATACTGCTGCCATAAGAATGTATTCCGTTTTTTTCTGTTTATTTATATCTGCTATCTTAAACCTCATTCTCCTACACGCACTTCTTCTTTTCTGTAAAAACGGGCTGCCGCTGTATTGACCCAATCTGTAGAATCTTTCGTAATATCCTGCGAGCGCAATACCTCCGGGACACTGGAATAGGGCTCTAATACGACCACACTTTCCTCTCCCAAAAGCTTTTTCAACCGCGCCTTTGCCTCCCTGTCATATTGTCTGGCTTCCCCTGACAAAAGCGACTTGGCGGCAGATACACAGACCATATCCTGGGTATCGTCCGCTAAAATCGAATTCCCGGCAAAGAAAGCTGCCATCAACACCACCATTATAAAATAAGAAACTGCATATTTAGAATACATATCTTTTAAATATGTATTTTTCAGATATGCTGTTATTTGATTTTCATTCTCGCAAGACCCCGCTATACCTCTAACGGTACAGATCACAGTAAATTCCCCTGCTATACAGATAAGAATCCACAAAAAATATCTGATATTCTGTATGCGTCCTGCTCCAGCCCCGCCATAGGCATATAAAGTAGGCGTAAAAGAGGATGCAAAGACCGAAAACTCTAATCCCAAAACAGCGCCCAAAGACCATATATCTCTTAACTTGCTTTTAACTGGAATGCGGCACAAAAAAGGGAATAAGAACAACATTCCGGCTATTACAAGAGGGCTTGTCCACTCCACCATATAGTGATAAGCCTCATGGAAAGAATACAGCACTGCCCTGACCGGCGGCCAGGCCTCAAAGGATGACTGCCGCACCGCATTCCCCGGTGCCAGGCAATTTACAAGGAAAAGGACTATCGTTACAAGCATCACCAGGGCTGCCTTCCTAGATACCTTCTTTCTTTTATAAAGAGCGTAAATCAAAAGGAAGGCCGTAAGTTCCGCCGTAAGCAGCGCTGAAATGTAATTTCCTCCTGAAATAAACACTGCCAAAGCCAGAAGGCCTGTCAACTGCTTCAAATTACACTTGTCCTCCCAAATGATAGCGGACAAATTGGCCAATTGTATCAACATCAGCGAATAAAAAATCACATAATAACTGGCGCCATTCCACCAGAAAAAGCCCTCCACTGGCGATGGCAGCATCTGTATGGACAATAACAGCGCCACGCCTGAAACAAGATCTGCAATCCGCCCATCCCCATGAAACACCCTCTTTACGACTTTTCTAAAAAAATAAAATACGGAAAAGAGAAATAACCCTAAAATGATAAAAGTGGTGAGCGGATAAAACTGCTCCCCAAAAACTGCAGGCTGAAGCGCAAACAAGGCCACCGCCGCATAGCTGCCCTGCCATTCCAGATAAATGGTCCGTACCTTCCGTCCCGCTTCCTTAAGCACCTCTATTACATTATGCGTATCCACCCATACTGCCCTTGTCTGCGTGCCATAAGAATAATCATCTGCACTGCTGTGGCTATAAAGGCCTATCCCAAAAACAGGCGCCACGCTGAACAACAACACCAGACAAACCGTAATCCACCAAAATTTTATGGTTTTTAATCTATCCATGCGTCTTTCCTTTTCCACTTTCCCCTCTGTTCAGATAAATCACAGGCTGCCTGAAAAATATACACCAGCCCTGCCGCCGCAATCGGAAGTAAAAGCGTAAAATATCCCAATATATATCTGCCCTTTGCCTCCCATATCATATGGAACAAAAACCCGCCAAAAACGTTTAAAAGCAGATAGGCTCTTTCCAGACGCCAATTTTTTATCACATATATGCACCCTGCTGTGCTGCATAGGAGGACAATCAAATGGTAAGCATTCATTAGATGTGACAACAATTTCCGTCCTGTTCCATAAATGAAAAAATCCGCCAGCTCAGATCGAACTGAATATCTGCTATACCATTCATTTACAATCATTGACTGAAAAGTTGGGTCATTCCACTGGGATACAAATTTTTTATAGAAATAGTATACCGCATGCTGTGGATTATGTACAAATCTTTTTAACGATTCCCGGATACTTTCCATGCTCTCTTTTGCTGCCGCCTCCGTATCAAAGCCGTTATCTGCGTATACATTCATATTGTATCCATTATACCAGCCGCAGCCATTATCTATTTCTTTCGCCTCCTGCAGCCCCATTGCAATCCAGGCTGCCTTAGGCGCTCCCTCCCCAAGCTTATCAATTCCTGCTCTCTGTATATAAACACTATTTATCGTCCAAACACCCACCTGGGACAAGACAACGATTCCTATGATCCACAGTATCATACTCCACTTTCTATTTTCCAGTATTTTTAAAAACAGTGCAATCACAATTGCCAGAAGAAATATGGTTGTATTGGATTTAACAATTGTTCCCAGCATAAGCAGTATACCTGCCGGCAGTAAATAATTCCACCTGTCACTTCTAATATACCGGATACCGTAATAAACCGCTCCTGTCCCACAGGCAATCCCAACCACATCCCCATATACAAACGTAGCATAAAGAAACAGGGGCAGCATTCCCATGGAAATAATTTCCTCCCATATCCTTACCCTCTCATCCTCGAACAATTCCCAGGTGATTTTATGTAGATAATGGATAATCAGCAGGATAGCTGTCACATTGATAAACTGAAAAGCCAGATAATTTTCCGCACCAAACAGCCTGTAAACCAATTCCAGGAATGCAACCATGCCAAGCTGAAAAGGATAATAACCAAGGTAAGACCCTCCTGCAAGGGCCTCATAGTTTCCTTCCATAAACTCTGTCGCGTATTCACTTAAAAATGCACTGTCGCAAACCACACCGCACCGGAAAAGCAATACAAAAAACGAACTGACCATTCCGGACCAAAGGCAGGAAATGAAAGCTAATTTTTTTCCTGCACTTTTGTGATACGAAAGATACCTGTTGATCTGGCGCGATACTGCTCCCATTATGAGCAAAACAGCAAGGAGTAGAAGTGGATGATCTCTTTTATAGGACGGCACCTCATTGACCAGATACAGTTCGAAATATGTGGTTTTCAGCAGACTGAACAAACTGTCCATAAACAGCACAATTCCCATTGGTATCAAATAAAAATAAGTCAACTTTTTTGCCATTTTTATACCCCTGCATATCGCAAGCTTTGTTTGCGATACTGCCACTGATAAAGAGTTTGGGAGTTTACTTCCAAACTTATCCTGCAGCTCCAAATTGAATCAATATTCCCTTAAAATATGCACCAATATACAGTATCTCCTTGAAAAATCAACTGCTCTGACAAATCAAGATAATTCCAATCCTTATCCTTAAAATATTGATCGTATATTTCTTCATCGCACTTTACTTTTTTAAAATGCCGTCCGGTTACATGCTCTATGAATGAAATGGTTGTGGTTCCTAATACTCTCTCGTTAATTTGATGTGCCCCATAGTTTACTTCCTCATAATGGTCAGGGGCATATGCGTCTTTCACAACACATATTTTGGTTACCTCAGTTCCTGTCTCCTTCTCATATTTCAGCACCTTCTGGTACATCATGCTCACGTACACCTCATCCAGCGTGTTGCTGACGAATCGGTTCGTTACCACAAAATCACAAAATAGCAATTGTACCAGCATATACCCAATACAACCCAGTGAGAGCAGCCATCTCACCTTATCCAAACACACTACATATGCGGTAACCGCCAGCAGGCCCTGCACCAGATAAAAGCAAAATGCCATTCTCGGCGGAAACGAAAAGGTTTCCTGCAATACCGGTATCACATAGAGCAGCAATAAACTCCCCACAAAGGCAATCACTATAAAAAGAAGCTTTTTAACCACTTGTCTTTTCACGCAGCTATATATAAGCAACACCGTCACTCCAAGCGTAAAAAGAAATGGAATCCACAAATTAGGTAGTATACCCAGACTGTTTTTGTGAAGCTCAATAAAACTCTCTGTCATTGCCAACGCCTTCTTACCTATATTTCCTGTACCCGCATGCTTGCCAAAAGCCCTGACAATTCCTGCCTTCTCCAAAATCTTGATACTGATATAATTGGCCGCTCCCATTCCCATAGCAGCGACTATTCCGATTAGTTCTCTTTTAACCGCTTCCATGGATAACTTTTCATCATGCTCCAGACACCCATACACAGTTACAAGTATTGCCGCATAGATCATTGTAAACTGATAGGTACACACAGCCATTGCAAACAGCAGAAGCATAGAGGCATATTTCCTGTCCGCATATCTTTTTACACCTGCTGCTGCCAGTAAATACCCCAGTCCAAAGTAAATGCTGTATTCGCCAAACATCAGAACTTCCGCAAAAAGCACATTAAAGAAAACCAATACCAAAACAAAATTATAGCCTATTTTCCCTGCAAGCTCCTCAGGCTCCCATCTGCTGAATGTCTTTTGAATCACTATCATAGCCCCTAAGAACATGAAAAAGGCCACAAGCATACTGATACTCAGATTATCTGTTACTCTGACCCCCAGCTTTAACAGAATATAATCAAAAAAAGCAACCACATAACGTCCCACCTCTATTCGGGAAAAAATATCTGCATCTCCGGAAAGCATATGATAAATGGTATCGGAATTAAAATTTTTTCGAAGCATCCCGCCCCAAAAAACCAAAAGCAGCGAAAAATTAATTCCCACCCTTATCAGTTCTTCTGTATATTTCTTACCTTGCATAACGAAACCTTCCTTTAGATATTTATTTTTCTGTCCGAAATTTTTGATTGAAAGTCTTCCTTCCACACATGTATAATATCCCGACTGCAACTGCTATATATACGCTTAAACTAATCTTAAACCGCAGGTCCATAAGCTCAATCAGCTGACTGTTCTCATGTGTAAAATAATAATAATTTATATCTTTCGATGCGTTTTCTATATACATAGTTCCATCCACAGCAGGGAATTCGGTCAACCGCACAGTATCCCTGGCCGCATCGCATAATTTCTCATCAACATAAACCTGATTTATTCCAATCACATCCTTGGGAAACAAAAGCAAAAAAGATAAAATTCCCGCTGTTAAAGCCACACCGGCAACCATCTTCCATCTTGTGCTACTTAATCGTTTCTTTAACTTAATCCCAAAATCACACGAAAACAAAAAACATTTATTATACCTTGAAAGAAGTTTAAACACACACTTTTCATTTTCAATCACTCTATACAGAAATTCCCCTAAGAATATGAATGTAATGTTTTTAATAGATGCATTAAATAAAAACGGTTCTGAAATTCCGGCAAACAGAAAGGTACAGATAACGGCAAGCTCCATTCGCAGATTTTTTTTGATGCAATATCTCAGCAATAAAACATATGCTGCTGTCAGCATAATAAATGGAATAACACCGTATTCGTTAATGGCATATACATATGAATTATCAAGTGAAAAATCAATCCCCTCGTTACCGCCTCCAAATAGGGAAATGTCATATAAAGCAAAAAAAACTTTGATTGCCCATAGGCGGCTATTAAATATCTTATTTACGATTTCAAATAGTATGCCATTCCCCAATGCCATAGGAAAGACTATCGAAATAATGACGCATACAATCGGTAATCCCTGGATAATCCCCGTTTCCCATAAACTAAATTTTCTTCTCTTATAAAAATAAAAAAATAATATGAATAAAACAGCCGATGTCAGCACCCCGGTTGAGCTAAAAGAATACATAAATACATATAGATTACCTAACAGCAATAAACATACTGTATAAAATATTTTCTTTTTATGATTGATACACAAATATAAAGCAAAAACCATTAACAAAACATATGTGATATGCAGTACATTAGGATGCGTATACCCTAAGCTTTCCCTAAGAACCGGCCCCATGCCAAATTTTTCATCTACCCGCCTTACCCCTGTTCTTCCCCAGAAAACGGCAGCGGTCACAGAGTAGAACATACATATACTCCATACGGTAGTTCCCACAACAAAAATCCTTTTCACGGACACATTTTTCATTCCAATCGCCAGAACCACATAAATAAACATACCAAGAGAACCTGTCACTTTAAATGTAAAGGCGCCCCATATCCCCAATACCCCCGCTATAATAATTTCTGCCATACTATACTGTCCCACAAGAAATTTGCATGCCAGCAGCAAAACTCCCAGCATGAGGCAGCCGCGAAATAAAAGTGAACCTTCATCCAGTCCAACGCCTTTTGTGAACAAAATAACAGCAAATAATATATAATACAGCAGTTCCTCTAAGGAAACCTGTACTTTATTATCCTCCATCCTTATCCCTTCCAAAATCATCTATTGCCTGCCTGTAAACACCTTCAAATTTTTCCGCAAGACAATTCCATGTAAAATTCTCAAGGACTTTTGTCCTGCCTTTTTCGCCCATAAGTTTCCGCTTTTTTTTATCCGTCAATATACTTTCTATCTTTTTTTCCCATTCTTCCGTCACAAATTTTTCCACGATATACCCGTTTTCCCCATTTTCAATCAGCATACTTGCACCACCATTCATACTGCTGACAATGGGAAGTTCAAAATACATAGCTTCAAGAAGCACCATACCAAATATCTCATAATTACTTGTAAATATAAATACCTCTGCTGCTCTATAAACCTTAGGCAGCTCTCTTTGCGATATTTTTTCCTGATAAACAATATCTCCTCTTTCAAGTTCATTCTTAATAAAGTTTAAAAAAGATGTTTTATATTTTTCTTCCCCATTTCCTATTAAAACTAACTGTAACCCTTTTATCCTGCCCCGCAGCCGTTTATATACTTCCACTAAAAAGTATACATTTCTCCTGTCTTCTATTTTCCCTACATACAAAATCTGCGGCCTGTTGCTCTTTTGAAATTCATAAGAGGGAAAATTATCCGGATTGATACCCACACCCAATGGCAATGTTCTTTTAAATCCCTTTCTCTGTAGAAATTCTTCCGCCATCCTGCTTTTGGTAACCGCCCATACATCCTGATACTTTCTCCTATGGAGAAACAATCCGTCAAAAATTCTACATCGTAAATTGTATCCACGCGCATAGGGATGATAGTATGGGCCATGATAAATTACTACCGGCTTCTTTCTTCCGGTATAAAGCTGCCAGCTCATGATCTGGTCATACTCGTGTACCTGTATCACATCATATTGATTGAGGATTTGCTTAGTTGATGGCATAAAACCATTTTTCAGCAAGGCAATCCCCTTCATCCAATAAATCCAAAAAGCATATTCTTTCCCGTCCTTTTGAAAAGCATACTTTTCTTTCTTATCGCCTTCCCTGCCATTGTAAAGAACAATGTCACATTGATTTCCCCGTACCACAAGCGCTTTTGCCAAGCCAATCTCCTGCACGTTATAACTCTCCAAATCTAACTTATCCGGGAAGGTCCGCACAATTAAAATCTTCATAATCTGTTTTTAATCCTTCTTTTCCATCTAAGATACCGTTCTTTTCCCAATACCTTTGCCGCTATTTTAATACACTTGAAATAGAATCGCCGATACCAGGGAGACCAGCTCGCAAAATAATGATGGATAGATATTGTATCGGACGTAATTGCAAAAGATTGCGTTTCATGGTCAAAACAGCAAAAAAATTCACTGGGGAAAACTGCCACCCCATTTATAATTTGAAAAGCATTATTTCTCTGCAGTCCTTGTCTTTCAAGGACTCCGGTAACAATATCAACAATATTTTCCATGCGGCCATCTATTTTCTGTCCAAATTCCTTTTTTTCATACTCCTCAATCAACTGTTTAAGCATTTTGTGACCTGCCACCGAAGCATAAATCAATCCGGGTGCTATTTTCCCCTCGCTTTCAAAACCTGTAAATGCTTCATATTCCAGCAGTTTCTCCGGAATTGGTTTCAGCAGTTCTACATCCGTATCTAAAAAAATGCCGCCATACCGGTTTAAAATATCAAATCTGGCAAAATCCACTACAAAGGCCCACTTCTTCATCCGATATGCCTCTGCTATATAGCCATTCTTCCTAACATCATAATTGGACTCATTCCACTCAATAATCTCCCAGCCGGGAAGGTATCTTTTCCATGAGGCAATGCACTTTTGTATAAGTTTAGGCTTTTTATTATTTCCAAACCAGCAATAATGTATTTTTTGTGGTATCATTCATTTTCCTCATAATTTACTTTCGTCTATTACCGCTTTTCAGTTCCTTGAATTACCATTGTTTATAATCGGTTATAAACAATCGTCATAAAGCTGAAAATATACATTGTCTCCGCCAAGGACAACAATCTGAATTCCCTGCCAGCTTCCAAATCCGTTTTCATCCTGTTTTTGCTAAAAAGCGTAAACATCAGCAGGGGAAGCAGCGGCAAAAAATATCTCCCCTGTACTCCGAATATTACGTTCTGATTGGCCTGTGTTTCTACCAGCATAATCGCATGAAACCCAACAAATTCCCCCATCAGCAGTAAGCCCGTTAAAACCCTCTCACCGGGCTTTATTTCCTTTACTTGTTCCCTTGTATTCCAAGCTGTTGCAAGTACTAAAATCATCAGAAAAAAAATTATAATTACCCAGCTGGTTTCATCTTCGGTCCATGCCATTCTATTTCCTATCATACTGCCTAAATAATAATCTGCTCTTTTCATGATTGTTCTGACAAGCATTTGAACAAAACCAAAGGGATTTGTAAGCAAATATCGTAAACTAAATTTCGGAATCTGACCGTCTGTTACCCATGACATATTTTCGGCGGCTCCGGAAGCAAACAATATCTGGGTTTTTGCTTCCGTACGGTAAAAAAAGGAGCTGATTTCTCTTTTAAAATGAAACAGCATAGTAGCTCCCGCTAACAGCCAGCAGGTCAGACATGCTCCGATTTTAAATCTTTTCCCTCCGTTTAATTCACTATGCATGAATACCATCAAGAGCAGTATGGGAATATATATGCCCCCTTTACAGCTTCCAAGAATCATACTCGACAGCAGAAGTCCCGCCCATTCTTTTTTCCCGATTTTGCTTTCTTTCCCTTTTAAAACAATGGCCAACACAAAATAAACAATGGGCGTAATTACCGCATCATATGTGATTCCGGCCGCCTGATAAAGATTCATAGGAATCAGTGCCGCCACTGCAAATCCCTCTTTTAGGAATGGGGTGACACGGATAGCCAGACAGCAAACGATAATATAGAAAGAAAGGCAAAACAGCTTGGCCAATAATACACTTCCCATAGCATTTAAATGCAAAATTCTCCCCAGTGTAATACCCAGAACCCCTGGAAAATATTCCAATATACTATCGCTTGCGGTGGGACGGTTTTCCAAATACGGCTGCCACTTTGCATCTTTCTCGTTCCCATCGCCCAGCTTTCTCATAAGAATATAAAAATTGTCTGTTTCTTTACGCAATTCCATCTCATCCGTTGACAAATATACATACTCCAAACTGTCCTGGCCTGCTTTTCCTATTAGCTTATTAGAATATTTATAAACATTCGTAAGATGTGTTCCTCCATCATGTACAATATTTACGTTTAAAAAAGAAAGAAAAATAATACCCATCGGAACCGCAATGCAAAGAAATATTGTCTCCACACTGCCTTTTCTCAACATAGTAAAAAAAACGCAAGAGAGGAACATGAATGCCAGAAGACCCACAACCAGCATAAAATGTATTTTATAACATGGCGTAGACATGTGCGTCCCAATGCTGACGGCATATTCCACTACTTCATTATTAATCCTACAGGCCGGTTCTCCTGCATCCGGAACATAGCCATATAGTCCCAGGCTCCTGCTATCCGGCGCTTCAAGCGTTGATATAGTCACTACATAACATTTATCTGCTTTTCCTCCGCCCTCTGCATATAACTTTACAGGTACGGCATATTTAATATTTCTGTTTTCAATTTCTCCGGAAAAAACAATTGTTCCATCCCATTGCTGTGTTATCTGAAAAGCCGTCTTACCATTAAGATACAGATCATGATCTGAAAAATCCAATGTTATAAACTCCCAGTCGTAAGAACAGACAAACTCCTGCTCAACTGTAGTGCCCTCCCACATGTCGGGAATGATCTGTTCCTCACTTCTATTTGCTATAAAAGTTCCATATTCCGGTACTTTACGCCAAAGAATGATTGATGCCAAAGCTAATAACATAAAAAATATGACAACTAATATAATAACTTTTATATATTTTTTTACAAACTCCATCCCTGCGCCCTTTGCTATTTTCCTGATTTTCCATAACTTCTCCACATTCTCTAAAACCATTCTAACACTGTATTTAGATAATTGAGCACAAAAAACTATATTGCGTTCTATTCTTATTTTAGGTATACTAATTCATTATACGTGGATGATTGGCATAATACAAGCCTAAATTCAATGTAAGCAAACTGCATAGCGGTATACCAAGAGTATATTAAGGAGGCATAAAATGATAAACCGTTTAAAAAAGTGGTGCCGAATATATTTTGAGGACAAAAGAAATATTTCTTATATAAACAAATTAGAGCAGGAAGGCTCTTTAAAAATCAGGGAAATTGAAATAGAAACAGTGAACAGATGCAATGGCAAGTGTTCTTTCTGTCCTGTAAACGCTAATGAGCCTCAAAGGGAATATGCCAAAATGTCCACAGAGTTGTTTTATAAAATAATAGCAGAACTAAAGGATATGAATTATAGCGGAACATTATCCATTTTTTCAAATAATGAACCATTCCTGGACGATCGGATAATAGATTTTTATAAATATGCCAGAAATAATCTTCCATCTGCAAGGTTAAGTATATTCACAAACGGAACCCTGATGAAATTAAATGATTTTAAGGAAATCGTAAATTATCTGGATTACATGGTCATAGATAATTATAATGATGATTTAGAAGTTCTTCCCAATTTAAAAGAAATATTCGCCTATCTGCAGAAGCATAAAGATCTTCAGGACAAAGTCAATTTTGTTGTCCGGCCTCAGGACCAGGTGCGGACCTCCAGAGGCGGACAGGCACCTAATAAGAAAGGTACTGAAGGAATTAACGAATTATGTCTTCTCCCCTTCAGAATGATGGTTATCCGGCCAACGGGCAAAGTCAGCTTATGCTGCAACGATGCTTTAGGAAAATATACTTTGGGGGACATCTCCCAAGACAAAATAATTGATATATGGAATTCTACCAACTATGAGCAAATCCGTCAGGAAATGCTCAAAAACAGGCGTAAAAATTTGAAATTGTGTAAAAACTGCGATACAACAACAGTTCCCTGATAAAACATCTGGGCATTACTATTTCCAATAGCACCCTCCTTCGACTGTTTTGAAATTTGAAGGCATCTCATGATCCATTGGATAATCCCATGCCTCATTAAAATCCAATTTTACCGTGGGGCTGTCCACCCAGCGTTTTCCTTTAATACCAAAAAGCAATTGGGTAGCTCCCCCCATATGGATTGCCTGTTTGCCAGCCATTTTTAATTTGGCGGCTAACGGCATACCATAAGCGCCGCAGCCTATAATCGCAATATCAAAATTAATTTTTAATGCTTCCTGATACATATAATCCAGCGCTTCAAACCAGGAAGAAAAGCGGTTATCCTGCTCTCCGGCTATGGTTTGTACCGCTTTTAATGTTTTTAATTCAAATTCGGGCAATACATTTTTATTCTTAAATAACCGTTCTCTTTTTTTATACTGCTTATGGATGGAATCCTCAAAAGGGTGAATAACCAGCACTTTTTTCCCTTTGAGTGCCGCAGACCATGGCCTTTTAGCCCGCCATGGTTCAAGCCGGGTTAAGTAAGTTAGTTCCACATCCCCCATATATTTATCAATAACATAATCTTCCATATGGCAATGCCACATAGCCAATAAATCTGTCTGTTGGCATGTCTCCAATAGCAGTTTGGCAAAATCTCCTGCCAGCTTTTCATCATTTGGGAAAAAACCGCTCCATTCCCTCAGTCTGCCAAACCATTTACGAAATTCGGCATCTGTCTCAGCGCCTCTGTTCTCCAAATTCCTTTCTAAAATTCTGATTACTGTCTGCAGCTCCGTATTTCCAAATCGAGCCACCATAAATGGAATTCCGGATTTTATTTTATCCGCAATCCAGCGATTTGTCTTCTCTTTCCCCATTACCCATCTATGAGCATAATAAGGCATTACAATATCACAGTGGAAATATTTCTCAAATATATGTCTTCTTAATACTTTATGAAAGTAAAAATCTCTCCAATCCCATTTTTTTTCATACCGCCGCCATTCCTTATCATCAATCTCCATCAGATTCATGTTCATTACTCCTTAAATGCTGTATTTTCGCTTCTTTATGATTGATTTCATAAACCATATCACAATTTTTTATAGTAGATAGTCTGTGGGCGATGATAATGATTGTCTTGCTTCCGGTCAGCGTTTCAATAGCCTCCATTACAGCTGCTTCCGTATCGTTATCCAACGCTGACGTTGCTTCATCCAGCACCAACACTTCAGGGTCATTATACAGTGCCCTTGCAATTCCGATTCTCTGCCTCTGCCCGCCTGATAATCTGACACCGCTTTCTCCTACTTCGGTGTCTAATCCATCACCCAGGCTTTCTATAAATTCTTTGAGCTGTGCTTTTTCAATCGCCTTCCATAATTTTGCATCATTATCCGCTTCTCCCACTGCTCCATATAAAATATTATTTCTGATTGTATCATCAAGCAAATAAATATTCTGCGGAATATATCCTACATTTCTCTGCCATGCGGATAAATGCCGGAAAGCATCTGTTTCATCTATTCGTATTGTTCCTGATGTAGGTGTTAAAGCACCCAAAATCAAGTCTGCCAGCGTTGTTTTTCCTGCTCCTGAGGGTCCAATGAATGCAACCGACTGCTTCTTTCCTATTGTCAGATTAATATGTTCCAGTACATAATCTGTACCTGTCGGATATTTAAAAGACAGATCATCTACTTTAATCTCATTCTGAAGGGGCAGAGCCTCTAAAGCAGTATTCTTCCCTGTTTCATGCTCCTTCACTTTTTCAATTTCTTTTAAATCGCCATACACTGCCTCAAATGCCGGCATATTAAACATAATCACACTCATATAATTAGCAATCCTGTTAAAGGAAGGCAATAACCGGAAAGCTGCAATCGCAAAAACAGAAATTGTTGTTATAAAATAAGAACTATTCGTACCGTTTAATAGTTTAACAATCACCACTGTCATCAACGCTGTGATACAGACAGCTTCCATGATTGGTCTTGGAGCCACCTGCAGATAACGATAAATTTGTTCTCTCTCCGCCCAATTTTGATATTCCGAATTGAATCTGTTCAGGAAAAAGCCCTCCCGACCAAGAATTTTCGTCTCCTTCATACCACCAAAAGACTGTTGCAGCCATTTTACAATACCAGCGCTGTACATCCGGTCCTCCTCGCCTATCCGTGCCAGATATCTTTTAAATTTCTTTGCAAAGAACACCAAAAAGATTATCATAAACAGACACACGCCGATGGTAATACTTTTATCCTTAACAATTAAAAAGACTCCCAATACAATACAGACTAATACCTCCGCGATCAATTGCAAGATAGATAAAACCCCTTGAAACATCATAGCCACATCCGTATTAATACTTCTAATCAGCTCAGCGCTACTGTGAGATAAATGGAAATAGTAAGGCTGCTTCATATAGCATCCCATCATTTTTGACGCTAATTTTTTCTGATTACTGAAGGTAAATTTATACTGTAATTGATACATAACAGAAACACATATATTTTTTAATATATAAACCACAATTAATATTCCCCCAAGAAAGGCAAGGAACTGATTCGTATTCTGGAAACCAAATGTACAATAAGCCCACCATAGATAATCTGTTCTCATTATTATTTGAGGGTCCATCATCACGTTGACTAGCGGCATAACTGCGGTAACGCTAAGCAGTTCCAAAAAAGTAGTTATCACGATTGCCACCAACAGAAAGAAAAATCTAATCTTCTGTTCTTTGGAAAATATATAATTTACCTGTCCTATAAATCCTTTCATTCGTTTCATCGTTATACTCCTCGCATGTCACAAGCTACACTTACAAAATACACACTAACTCCCATTTCGCTCCTTTGCAGCTACGGGTACAAACCTAAATCAAATATATAACTATACTCATACCCTGGACTCATAAGTAACGCGCCATGTGTCCCACCTACATTGCCGGCAACCAGACAATTACATTTAGAAAGCAACCATACTGACACCAAATATTCTTTGCCTTTAAGATATTTGTCCTCATTTCTATCACTATGCATGTCGTTAATATTCTCTTTACCGGACGTAATATATCTTGTAGTCTCTACAGTCAATAGCTTGTCGCCAAATTGAGTTTTCATAACATCATATATTGCTTTATCTTCCGTTGCGAGAAAAATATATGTACACGAATATTTGTCCATCACTTTTCTCACCTTTTCAGCCACCTGCATGGCCGTTGGCTGCACCGGATGATTATGGGGCCTTAAATTAACGTAATCTGTTCCTCTCGCTAGAACCCCCAAAACTCTCTTATTTTCAAATAACTTTTTTCTCTCAATCTGAAATTCAGCTAATAAACTATCCTCAATTGCAAAATAATTCCGAAAGACTTCTCTCCAGCGTAATAGCTTTTCCCTTTCATCTACCAAATGAATATCAGGATAATCATTTTTTCGGGTAATCATACCGTCACTTAATATAATATTTTTGCTGTTTGCTATGTCCATAAGCCCATATCCCATAGGCTGCTTAAAATAAAATTCCCATGCATTTATCTTACCCACTTGTGCCGGTTCTAAATATGTATTTCCTGTATTTTGCATATCTATCACAGGAATATAACCTTTTCTTACCGCATAGTCTACCAGTCCCATATTAGTCATTACATGAGAAAATAGCCCCACCTTACAGGAAGCGCGTCGAATTATGAAAAATATTTTATCCGGATTTTCTTTTCCATATGAAACTTTTCTTTCGCGCCATTTCCACTTAGTATATGGTTCATTGATAAATGGAATTTTTTGAATTTGTTGTTTTAACTCAAATCTAAAACCACTATCTTCCCTCATTATTTTCTCCTGAATATTGTTGCGCATTCCAGCTCAATCTTTTCATAATCATTCTGAGCAATATAGTCAGCCAGATAACCTTCTATTTTATTTGCATTAGGCAATTCTGCTCTTTCCTCTCCCTGTATCAGATCAGATTCGAAATTTCCATATGCTGGGTTTAATACAAAAATACATGTAGGTATTTTTTCAGGTCTCACCTCATAATATTCCTTCAGCCTGGGACTATTAAATGGCATTCGCCAGGAGGAAGGTGTTCCGTAAGCATTATCGGTACATAGATACCCCCAAAAACAATTTTGAGAATACAGCACTTGATCATTTTCACGTACATACGTGTCTATAGCTGTTTTTACATTGTTGTACTGTTTGGCATGTTCTTGCGTAGTGAAAAGATATTTACCTACGCCTGATGTAATCTGTGTGTCCAGCTGGCTAAAAGGGGCATCTCTATAAACACTGAAAAACCTCAGGAATGCTGTTTGAAAAATCATCACACAATAGACTGACAATACGATTCCCGATACAATCTTTTTCTTTTGTAATTCGTCCAGATGGAATACAAGCAAAATCGCGCCCATGTTGATAACCACGAACCCTATCGCCATTGCATCCAATCCGGTATCAGAAGAAAGTGAAAAAGCCAGCGTCAGGCTAATCCCTGCCGTTCCAAACACTCTTACCACATTCTTATTCAGATCTTTCCATCTCTGAAAAATACTTATGATTGGCATTGCAAATAATACACCTGCTATATTGATACAGCCCAGCATATTTCGGGAAAGAAAAAAATTACAAGCAAAAACTACTAAATCAATTCCCAGCAGAAAATTAATTTCCTTCCTGGTAAATAAAAGACATCTCCTTTTTTTATGCCGGATATATATCATAAGCAACCCTGAAATCCAAATAGTCCATTTATATCTCCATATAATTCTTATGAGTATAATCGGCACCACTGTAATTAAGTTAATATGCTTTGCATGTTGCATTTCCGGTTCATTTAGAATATGGGGTATACTTAATATAATTTCATTTAATGGACTTTTATATAGAATGTATCCTACATAGGCAACTGCCACAGTAGCTGTTCCGGCTATTACCGACATAATCTCATATCTCAAAAAACGGTATCTGTTCCTGACCAAGAGATATATACCTAGTATTACATAAAGCAATGCTAAATAGGGTGTATTTCCCACTGCGAATGCCAGCAAAATCCCTGTCACATACAGTTTTCTTTTTCTTGCCTTTTTCTCACAAACCTGTTCATAAAAGAGCAATATTCCAAGTAAAACCCAAGTTAATGTCATATTATAATATGACATACCGCCTATATTCGCCCTGGAATATAAAAAATAAACTAAAGCGCATAATAAACTCGCAGTGCGGGAATTTTGTTTTTGAAGCGTATTGTAGGTACACCACGCGGTAAATGTAGATATTCCCCAATATAATAATCTAAAATATAAGTATACTCCCTCATTGCCTCCTGTTACCAGACGATATAAAGCGTACAACGGGAGCCGCAAAGGTCCCCACACCTGCGCAAAAAACCACTCATCTACAAGAATCCTTTCACCCAGCCAAAACCGATGTACAACCGTCAGGTAAAAGCTCTCATCTGACCAGCTAAAGCTGTAAAAACTTCTTATCAATAAGCATATACTGCATATCCCTAAAATCAATGCAGGCAATAGATTATATGAAATTTGTATGATGTTCTTACCAAACTTCATTTTCCCTTATACCATATCCTAACATACAATTTTTAGTTTTTATTTTGTAATTCAATAAATTTGTTTTCTTTTAAACTGTATTTGCCGCGCTTGAAGAACTTATGCTTTACAACCCACCAGCCGGGTACCCAGATATACTTATGCATGGCAGGGGATGCGCTTCCAATCATCCAACAATTTCGGTCGCATTTCTTTGTACATTCCCTGACCTTCTGCGCCTTGTCAGAATTCCACAATTCGCCCCAGCTTTGCTCCCTTAGATTTCCCATCACTGCCTTTTGAGCCATGCCATTGCAGGGAATCACATCACAGAACGGGTCTATGAAAAAGGCATTTCGTGACATATCACAGGGAAGAAGTCGTTTATTTCCATAAATATAATTGATCAACCCATGGTTAAAGTAAGCCCTGAACCATTTTTTAGGTGAGTTGCTACGCAAAAGCTCATTGATCAGCTTTTCAAAATTACGTGCAACCTTTAATTTATCATCAATTTTGTTATCTGTCTTTCTAAAATAAAAAGAATTATGAAGCGCAGCCGTTGCAAATTCCATGCCCATATCATTGGCAATATGATAAAGCGGCACTAAATCCTCACAATTCATATCCTGAACCGTCATTCCAAACCCCACATCAGGATGCCCCATCTCAACCAGAGTCCTCAGCGTATCATACCCTCTATTATATCCGTCCGGAATTCCTCTGATCTTATCATTCGTCTCCTGCAGTCCTTCTATACTGATCCTAATCCCTACCTTGGGAAATTGTTTACATAAGGCAATAATCCTGTCTGTAAAATATCCATTTGTAGAAATTACAATTCTGTCTGATTTTTTATATAGCTCCTCCACAATCTGGGGAATATCCTGCCTCACAAAGGGCTCCCCGCCCGTAATATTTGTAAACGCCATTTCAGGCAGCTTTTTAATATCTTCAAGCGTAATTTCTTCACTGGGTTTTGAAGGATCCTTAAAGCAATCGCACATATTACACCTGGCATTACACCTATATGTGACGATTACAGTTCCATAAAGAGTTCTTTTCGCCATGCCTTCTAACCTCTTCTCGTTTTTATAAAAATTTTTGCCAACTTAACATGTCATGAATCGGAGATTCATGTACGCCATTCGCCGCTCTCCAAATAAGTAAGCTCATTCTTGCTAACGCTCATTATATCATCTATTATTACAAATTCCAACTTTTTATTAATGTACATCTCTGGTCCATGTGTGAAACACTGTAACCATCTGCTCTCATCTTTTCTTTACTATCTTAAAAGGAATGGGTCGCTAATATCATCGGGTCAGGTGCGCAGGTTATCTTATTGGGGTTGCTGTTTAAATACGCCCCCCAAAAGCCGAATGTGCTCTCCGTAAAGATATTATGCTTACACTCCGCCATAAGCTGCATATCCCGAAAACTATCTTCCCCTCTATTCCAATCCACAAAATATACTTTATCCTTCTTAAAATTCAATCCAAAAATCTTTTCATTTTCCTCACACCATCCCACGCTTTTTTCATCTGTAAAGAAAATAAAGACCGGATTATCCACATGTTTTTTTATATATCGAACGGAACGTTTAAAAAAACCAAATTTATAACAATATCCGTTCACAAATAGAAGATCGCTCCTTCTCGCATGAATAGACACTGCATTACATCCTCGAATCAATTTCATCATTTCCTTGTTCTTTTCGTCCTCAATTGCAGGAAAAGAAAAAGCCTCGCGCACCATAGGATCAATACACTCTATTCCAAATCCTTTATATTTAAAAGCAAAAGAATGTCCTGTATATGCATTGGAGGGATATTTTCTAAAAATATGGTAATTTTCATTGGCTTTGCTTATCAAACGACCTGCCAACAATTTCCGCATATGTCTTTTTATATGATAACCAATTCTTGTCTGAAAAAAACGTGTCATGAACAGTCTGATTTTTCTTTTTAAAGTCATAGGCTTCTTAGAAGGCGCTTCTATCTTTTTTCCATAATTAGTAAGATACACTCCTTCTTCTTCCAACGCCTTAATGATATGAGGCGCATAGTTCCAGTTCTCTTTCCAGAACTGACTATCTTCAACTCTCTGAAGTATTCTTTTCCAAGCCTTTGCATCAAATAATTGCTTTATATTAGGTGGTTCAATGCCAAATATTCTTTTCAATTCATAACCATTCCACATAGAAAACATTCCGTCCTTATGTGGAATCTCATAAATAAGATTTTCTAAATAACATTCCTCATCTTGGTTTTGTGAACAAATTGCCAAATACTCTGCATAATCTAACATTTGATTCCCTAAACCGGAATCCATGTGCACTACCCTCATCCCTTTTCTCCTGTATCTTGGCCATTCATAAAACAAATTTGTTTCATCATTAATTCAATCTAATTCTTTTGATATAGCCAAATCAATTTTTCACAGTATTCCTGTACGGTATCAAAATTTTTCTCTCTACATTTCTCCGAATAGTCTTGTGAAATTTTTTTATTATCCCACATTTTTTTCATTTTCCGATATAAATCATCCCCATCACCGCTTTTAAAAAGCTCTCCGGTTTCTCCCACGCGTATCAGCTCTGGTATTCCTCCAATATCCGCCCCCAGCACAGGAGTCCCGTAAGCAATTGATTCCATCACTGAAAAAGGACAATTCTCATACCATTCTGACGGATAAACACTAAAATCTGCTTCTTCTATTACCTTGCGTAGTGCTGCGCCTTTTAAAAATCCTGCATTTTTGATATTATCTACCTGATTCATTTCATTTTCTAATGGACCACTCCCTGCAAACACAAACGGAATCTCCGGCAGTCTCTTGCATACACTTACCAAAGTACGGATTCCTTTTTCTTCCGAATAACGGCCGAAATAAAGCACATAACCCTTCTTATCTGGTATCTCCGCCCTTGATGCATCCACAAAATTATGCATTACCATCGTTTTCCCTTTATACAGAGAATTCGTAAGAAATTTCTTTTCCATAAAATAGGATGGACAAATAATCGTATCCAGATATCGGTATGTCTTCAATTTACGGTACAGTTTTCCCTCCCACTCCCCCAGCAGACTTTTTACCAGAGAATTATGAATACATTTATTTTTGGTGCACTGTCTCAAATTTCCTTCTAAACATTTCTCGCAATTTTGATTAGAAAACGGGATCCTCAGCATATGATTGGGGCAGAGCAATTGAAAATCATGGGCCGTAAAAACCAGCCGCACCTTTTTCCCGCTTTGCCTGCGATATTTCTCTATCTCATAAATAATAGAAGGTGTCAGCTGAAAGTTAAAATTATTTAAATGCACCACATCCGGCGCGAAATCGTTCAGTACCAGCCTGATTTTTTTTCTTGCTTCCACCGAATAAATAATCTTAAAAGGATATAACAATCTGCTGATTTTTCCGGTATGGAAATTTATATTGGAAGTATAGCTATTAACCTCATTTCCTACAATCCGCCTGTCATCTTCCATACCAAAATACTGCACCTTATGCCCCATTTTTTCCAGCTGTTTTCCAATTTGAAAAATATAAGTTTCCGATCCTCCATTTGGATATAGAAATTTGTTAACCATCAAAACCTTCATGAGCCTGCTCCATTTATTTAATCTTCCTATTTCCTTAGTATCCGCATTTTTCCTATTTTTGTTCATACAAGCTTAAGGTTTCCTTCACTACTTGATCCCAATTATACTTTTGACAGATAAAATCCTGGCTTCTCTCCTTAAAGCTTTGCACCTTCCCGGAATCCTTAAGCAATTCATCCAATTTTATGCCAAGCTGCTTTACGCTGCCCTTTTGGAATGTCACTGCACAGCCTTCTGTAACCTCCGTATTTTCTTTTATATCGCTGACCAGACAGCAATTTCCATAGCTCATCGCCTCGAGCAGGGTAAGCGCCATCCCTTCCACATCACTTGGGAGTACATACAAATAAGCGTTAGAATACAGTTCTTCCAAGCATTGTCCATGGATGAAATCAGTCATTATAATCCTCTTATCTGTTTCAGACATTGCCTTAATCTTCTTCACATACTCATCGCTGTGGCTGGTGCCCCCTGCAATCACTAACTTTTTATCTGTGTCTAATTTTTTAAATGCCTCAATTAAATAATGCAGTCCTTTTTCAGGCACAATTCTAGCCAAAAACAGAATATACCCATCCCTTTCCAGTCCATACTCCTTTTGAATCAGATCCGCCTTTTTTATAGCTGGACGATCAATTCCATTGGGGATTAAAATTGTATCCCGCCCATATGTCTCCTTAAAATATTCTTTCATGTTCTGCGAAAGAACGATAATCTCATCTGCATACTTAGCCGCCAGCTTTTCCCCAAGTTTCAACATATCGGAAGCAAAATTTCCCCACTTTGCCCTCTGCCAGTCTAACCCATGTATCGTAGCCACCACATGGATGCCAAAAAGCTTCGGTATCCATATCACAATGCACGGTCCCTCAGCATGAAAATGTATCACATCATAATGTCCAAACAGGGCGCGCAGGGATGCCAAAAAGGAATATACGATTGCATTAAATGCACTGCTTTTGGGTGTAGGGATCGTAATTAACCTTATACCGTTATAATACCTTCCTCTCCGTTCATCAAATCTCCGGCCAGCCGTGTGCCGACCATATCTGTTGTAAGCATCCACTTGGCAGCCTAGTCTTACCAGCCTTGTGGAGAGCTCATCCACAACAATCTCCACTCCTCCTTCTCTGGAGGGAATCCGCTTATGGCCGATCATGGCAATCTTCAAAGGCTTCTTTCTTCTTTTGCTGTTTTTCTTTTCATCTCTTTTAAATATGTGCTCTTTTATAATCAAAAATAAAAAAGAAAAATTTGTATCTAAATATCTGGGCAATAATCTTACGGGATCCTGAGTAATGCGGTAAAGCCACTCCATACATAACTCCTGCATCCACTTAGGCGCTCTTTTGACTGTTCCTGCATGAAAATCAAATCCTGCGCCTACTCCAAACATAAGTCCGCAGACTCTACCCTCATGCGCTGCCATCCATTCTTCCTGTTTCGGCGCCCCTAAGCCCACCCAAATAAAATCTGCCTCGGTTTTATTAATTTTCTCGATAATCTCCGCATCTTCTGCCTCCGTCAATGGACGGAATGGCGGCGAATACATGCCAGCAATCTTCAGCTTTGGAAATTTCATCTGCAATTCTTTTTTTAGCGCTTTTAAGGTTTCCGGCTTACTTCCATAAAAAAAATGCCGATAGCCCTCTTTTTCAGAAAGTGCAAAAATTTCAGGCATTAAATCTGGCCCAGGCACTCTCTGTGCCTGTTTCATTCCAAAAAGCTTCTGTACAATAGACAGTGGCTTTCCATCCGGCAGATTTAACGCCGCACCATTTTGCACATTGCGGTATTCCAAATTTCTATATGCCATCACCGTAGTATGCACATTGGATATACACACATAATGCCCTTTTAATGTATCCAGATTTTCTTTGACATAGAAAACTGTTTGCTTCATATTCGTCACATGAATGTCTGTGCCCAGAATCCTATAACTGTCTAACTTTTTTAACATACCTGCACCCTCGCATGCTGCAAACAAACCTGTTACTTTGTAATATTACAATCCACCTATTGCTCTTGGCCCTGAGGATCCACGAATATCCATGACGGCCACAGTTCTTCCATTTGTTTTTTTTCAAAAGTCTGGCTGTTTTTATGAATTGTAGGGCGTATCATAATTTTGTCTTCATTATGATTCAGCCTTGCTCCCCAGAAACTAAACGTAGAATTTGCACATATATTGTGTTTGCAGTTACTCATAAGCCACATATCGTAGAAGCTGTCTTTCCCGCGGTTAATATCCACTATAGTATATTCCTTGCCGGAAAAGTTTTCTCTGACATAAGTAATATCATCAGAAAATAAATAAAAATGCGCCTCGGGAATCTTTTCTTTTATTATTTCCATTGCTTTTTTGTAATAAGCATCCGTACAAATATTTCCAAACATAGCCGCATTTTCTGGATCCAGGTAATCCCCCCGCCTTAAATGTACGCTGACAGACGCATGCTCTCTCATCTTCTTTGCCATCTCATGGTTGAAAGGATTTTCCGATTTAGGAAACTGTATTTTTTCCCTCAGGTCATATAAAATATCCGCATAATATTTTTCACAGGCAAAGTAACCGCTGATATACATATTTTCAAAGGTAAAAATCTCAGGGTGGTACATTTGACTTTCTGTAAACCTGTGGACTGTAAATGGCAGACATTTTCTTCTCACTTTACCCGCCATCCCTTCACTGCCTATCAGCGCCTTCTTTTCCTCCGGTGTACAGATTTCATATACCAGCCTGTCGAAATAATCAAGCTCCAGCTTCCTTTTGGCCAGCATCCTTTCCTGCTTTTGGAGCGAAAACCATGAAATATCCACTCTGGCCTCTTTTCCCATTCGCACAAATTTTCGGTAAAGGGCATATTGCTGGAGTTGATTTCCCAATCCTCCCGCGATTTCTACAATGATCATTGAATTGTCCTCATAATATATTTATGTGTTGCATATATCCACTTGAAAAAATTGCATCAGAGCACTGCGGGATTAAAAGTGAATTCTAAGCCCTTCCACCTGAGGTCTCACAATTTGATCTACGCTTCCATTTCTCACATATATTGTCAATGTACCACAGGGTATTTCTTGAAAATCCGTTAAATCCATGGTTAAATCATATACCCAGTGCCTGTCCTCTTTATTGTACATGACGATAATATCTATATCGTCAAAATCCTGCTCTTTATAATATTCTTCGGGATAAGCAATATTAATGTCGCATACTTTTGTTATCATCTGTTCTTCTTCTGTCCAATAATACACATTGTCAAAACCGCGCAGCTTCATCCAATAGTTAATCGTAAGATTGCCCTCCTCATTCGGTCTGAAGCAAGCCAACACATTACTGTCTTCTCTTTTCATTTTATCCACAGCCTGAAACGTTGACATAATGCTTTCACCTCTATATCTAAAGTAATCTGCTTCCCGCAGCATTACTCTTCCATGGGCCGCCAGACACAAAAGTATGCCAAGCACATAAACGAATCTCCGCTTTCCTGATAAAGGTTTCCATTTGGGAATCACATAAACGAAAAGGAACGCGAATCCAACGGAACTGGGAAGAATATATCTTTCACCAATTCCCGATCTCCCATAAAGAACAATCTGTGGAAGCACAAAGCTCGCTGCCAGGAGTATTTCTTTCCATAATTTTTTAAGTTCCTCCCAATAAGTAAGCAAAATCAAACAAAAGAAAATACCAAAACGCTTATACCATTTTAAATCACCTTTAAATGATCTTCCAAGTCCATCTACATACTCCAAAATAGACATGCCACTTTCAAATCCCACATTTCCGTACTGGTCTGTCCCTACATAAAAAACAATCACTATAACCGGCACGATAAAAATAATACTTAAAGCAATCAGATATCCTATCCTACTTTTTATACAACGCCATATTCCCGGCAAAGTTACCTGCCCTTTTTCCGAAGAACAAATTTCAAAATAGAGAATATACAACATAAAAAATGGAATCAGTATAATATGGGATTCCTTGTAATGAACCATAAGGATAAACAGAAAAACATTTCCTGCCATCCATCCTTTTTTATTACTTTTCAGATACCTCAGCATGCAAAAAAAGCCTGCTGATAGAAGCAAAGTCGCCAGTGATTCCTGGGGACCTAATTTCCACCATACAGCGGACTGGTATCCTATCATAGATGTAAAAGCAAACAGTACGGAATAAACCTTCCCAGCGCTCATTTCTTGTCCACAATAATATAGAAATATGATTGAAAATATAATCTCTGAAGCCTTAAAAAAAGAGTAAGCAATCAGGTTATCACCAAACACATAACAGCTAAATATTCTGACAAAATAATATAACGGCCTGTATCTCCAACTTAAATCTCTCCAAAACCATACCTTGAGTATATCAAGCAGATTCGCATTTTGGCACCTGAATTCATATGTCCATCTTAAGAACTCATGGTCATCCACCAAATGAACTCCACTGGTTAATGTTCCCATTCCCAATAACGGCACTGATACAAGCACCAGTGCCAACATAAAGATGATGAAAAGCTCCCATTTCCCATTGATTTCTTCTATTTTCCCATTGAGCTTTTTCAAACCTCCCTGAAATTTATTTAGCATTTTTACCTCCTTCACAATCTATTACAAACAACGACAACGCTGGTCCTAATGACCATGGATAGGCTCCATATACCTGCGGATACATGCTAAATCCCTGGCATTCTGCCAAGCAATCATACAGTTTCCCCTCCTTAACCATGCTCCAAAGAGCCTCTCTCCCCCGCTGCATTCTTGATTTATGAATTCCAATCAAAACTCTGGTTTCCAAAGATCTGGCAATCGCATAAAGAATCATTGCTGTAGCAGAAGTGTCCACAGGCCCCTCTTTTGCTCCAAGCTGCCAGCTGTACAAGCCATTTTCCAGCTGATAAGCCTCTACTTTATCTACCATCCTCCTGTAGGACTGTTTAATCATATCATAACCTGGCATGGATTCCTCCATATATGCAAGACTCTCCGACATCCCAATCATTAACCAGCCTACTGCCCGTCCCCAACCGATAACACCATATTTAATTCCGCTTTCAAGCTGATAACCATGATAAGGAAGCCCTGTCTTGACATCCATACCTCTATCCATAAAATTCTGTATCTGTACAATTGCCAGATGAATTGCATTCATATCCCCATATGTACTGCCATATTTACACAAAAAAGGACAGGTCATTCCAATTCCATCTGCAAAAATATAACCATTTTTCTGCTCCGGCCGATATGGAAAACTCCCCGCACCATCCGTTTCATGCTCAAAAAGATATTGCACCATGGTTTCTGCCGCCTTTTTGTATTTTTCTTCTCCGGTAATCTGATGCAGATCGATCAGTGCCATGCCACTATACAAATCGTCCAAATAATATATCTTACATCCTCGTTTTATCCATCTGTCATAGTATTTCCTAAGGTATTTTGTGATAATGGCTGCTTCCTCAGAATTTTTATTTTGCATATAATAGTCAATCAGGCTTTTCGCAAGCAAGCCATTAGGCCAGTTAATTTTATCAAGCGGTTCCTGCTTGTGTCCCGTTGTTATTTTAATAATCCGCTTCAGATAATATCCCAATCCTCTTTGGGGATAATTTAGAAGTTCTCTCTCCGCTTCCTTTACCATTTCAAGCATTCTTCCCTTTCTCCTTTCCGTATTTTTTATCCTTTATAAACGCCTTTAACATGCCGCACCATGCTGCCCCCAGGAAAAAAAACAAATAATTCCTTGCCAGATAATCAGAAATAATATGAGCCTCCGCAATATTATATACCGCCAACGCAGCAGTCAGCGTAATTGACATATAGTCGTTTCTTTGGTAACAGTATATTAAAAACCATATAACAAACGCCACAAATATGGACGCAGGTATAATGCCATACCAATAAAATAGTCTTACCCATCCCATATCAAAAAAGTAATTGTTTTCCGGTCTTGAAAACAGACTCCAGGTCTGCATAGTGCCTTCAAATCTGGCGTTTTCAACCAAAATATACATTCTCCCATTTAATATTTTATTTAAATAGTAAAGCGTTACTGTAACCGGATTTCTATCAAGATTCCAAATATAATCATATAGCCGGTAGGCGTTAGCTGCTATAAATACCGAGATGGCAACACTTCCTGTAAAAATAAAAATTCCGGCCAGATTCACATATTTCTGCCATCGAGAGTTATTTAGCTTAACCTCTATAAATACCATCGCCATTGTAAAAATCGTTACCATAAAGCTGGTCTTAGAATTGGTCAGCAGAAAAAAGCCCCCGTTTAGCAACAGTACTATTCCATATTGGTGCCATTTCATTTTTTCTCCGTACAAGTATAACCCTAGAGCTGTAATCATCCATACCATACATTGTAATGCGTTCGGGTGCCCCATTCCTAATACATATCTTGTCTCAATACCGCCCCGTCCATAGTCTTCTGTTAATGAGACAGTCCCATAAAGACCTGTAATCGCCAAAATCATAATCGCCACGCATCCGACCAATGTCAAATAAAACACTGTTTTCAGGCATTTCTTCATATCCACGTCCTTGCAAGCCGCAATAAAAATAACCAGCCTTAGAGCCTCATTTCTTCCTGTTATATAATACGAAATTCCTCCTATGATACAAAACAAAAAAATCATCGCATACTCTTTCAACGAATACTTGGTTAAAAAAACCTTTAGTAAAAAGAATAGAAACGTGATACGAAAAATCTGTCCCTCCACAGGGTTCGTATATGCGCTTTTATCAATCAGTACCAAAAGTACTTCTATTAAAACTCCTATATTAAAAAAATAATACGCCATTTTTGAAAATTCTTCTTTTATCCTTGCCATTAAAATATCCTTCTTAAATATCTTTATTCACAAATTATCTTTCTTAAATATTTTTATAAATAACTTTTAATAAACGGAATCTTTCTTAAAACAGCAGTATAAATGAATCCTACAATAAAAACCCCACATACATAAATGCTATTAGCAAACACTCCTATCGTCTTTTCGGACAAAAACAAGTAAAGGGACAATAACTGCCAACGCACAAAATTGTCCAATAAATAAATTCCAAACACACATTGCCCAACAGCCGCTATCGTAATATTTATTCTTTCATTTCCCCTCCATCTGTCAGCTATTTTTCCACATATACAAAAAACAAGCGGTGCCATAATGCATATAAATATATCCAGTAACTCCTGCGAATAGTTTCCAATTTTTAAGAAGTGTATCTGCATAATAATCATATCAAATACAACGCAGCCTATGAAACCAACCGATTCCTGCCAGAACCTATACCTCTTTTCCTGCCAAGTGCTGGCAAACTTCATATAGTAACCTAAAATCATATAAAAAACATAGTCATTGACAAAACCTAGATCCAGCGAAATTGAAAAACCAAAAAGCTCTTTCCACAATGGTAAAATAAGTGCAAATATTATTTTTAAACCAAAAAGATAGCGCATTAGTCTTTGATCTATATGTCTAATCATAATCCGGAAAAAGGGCAATGTCAGCAGCATTCCACAATAGGCATATAAAAACCATAGAGATTCCCTGATTCCATTTGTATAGAATTTCTCCAAAAAATCATTTACTCCCGCATTCGGTATCCTATGCCTGCAGACATCCATCACATAATAAAAAATAGAAATTATGATCAATACAATAAAAATTTTGCTAACCCTTCTGCAAAGCAGCTCCTTAATCGTCTCATCTTTCGATAATAATAAAGCGCCTGACACCATAAAAAACAGCGGTACGCCAACCCTGCAAATACAGGCCATCCCCAATGAAAAGAGCCATGTCATAATATTGCCTGTTTCCGTGTAATAAATGAATCCATCCGTATGGTTAAATATAACCAACAGAATTGCAACAATCCTTATTATGTCCAAATCAATTTTTCTGGCAGCTTTCATTTTACCCTCTATCTAAAGCTTTATTCCAATTCCTGCATAATTACTTTGTCTTTTCCATAAAATCCTGCCACTGCCCAGTTTGTAAAAGCGCCGGAATCTGTTGTTACCGGCATATGCATAAGGGGTCCCTGTTCAGGATTAATAGGGCACAAATATGCCTCTTTTACAGAATCATCCAGTAATATTTCCATTTGGGATTTAATCTGCATCCTGAAATCATCAGCCTGCCCACTTATTACATATTCGCAAGATCTCTTAAAAACACTATTGCCCAGCATTCCATCAAAAAGTATCACCTCCAACCCCAAAATACAAATGCATGGTACCATAACACTTTTTTGATAACTCTTCTCATTTAACAGAAATCCTTGTTTTCCCTTCCCTTTTAAATGATTTATCAGCCACCCCTCTATATAAATAATAGACGCCGTTATCGTAAGAATAAATGTAATATATTGCATGGTAGCCGGACCTAGTGAAACCTCACCTTTTACATAAATAGAAGGCGTAAACATAGATGCATAAATACAATACATATAACCCAAAAAAATGAATGGTAATTTAAATTGAACTTTCATATCCGTTTTTAAAAAAAACTCCCATACAAGAATAGCCAGCACAATCAGCAAAATAAAGATAAGTGTTTTATTTTTTGCAAACGTACCAATAGAAACAATCCCCTGTACCAGTGATTCCAGAATTGTGCGAATAATCTTTTGCCAGCTAAACCCAAAATCCTCCCCACCTCTCGCCGCATTTCCTGGCGCCATAATCTGAAAAAAAAGCGCTACTGTCCCCGCCATAAACGGAATGCCCAGCAATAAAACTTTCTTGAATTTCTTAAAACGCAATATAACTACTGGTAAATAAATAAAAAACACAAGAAAAAATGAGAAATAACTGCTTCCCCCTATCATAACCAGTCCTATAGTAGAATACACAATATACCGTATACGTCCTGTCCTCTCAAATTTTGAAAGATATGCCAGTAAAAGTAATGCCAATACATGAGGGAACATATAATGAACAGTTCCTACATACCAATACATTCCAATTGCCGTACTGGGAATAAATTGATAACTGGACATTAATATAATCACCGCAATGGTAATGCTTTCATACCACTTAAACTTCAATCTGTTTACAGTAACTTCATGCACCAAATATATTGTGGAAATGCAGACTGCCAAAGTGCTTGCCAAAGGAACAATCCAAAAACTATATGGCACAAATACTTCTGGCATCAATGTAAACAAAAAAACCGTAAACCAATCCCCATTCCATACTCTACACATATTCCTTGTCGTTTCTATGCCTGCCTTAAATACCTCTATTAAAGAATGTGTACGCAGCCACGCCTGATGCGTACCCATGGAATATCCATAATCATCTCCTGACGGTCTTGCATAAAATGCCAGATACCATATAGGCAACATTGAAATAATAAATACAAAGCTTAGCGCCAATGCCATCACTTTGGTGTTTATCTTCTCTAATAATAACCCTATCTTATCTTTTAAATTGTTTTTTCTCTCCATGTATGCCTCCCACAGATTACGATTCTATTCTTTTACCACTTTTTTTCATAATCTCCCAAACATACCCAAATTCCTCCGTCCTGCCAAACACCAGCAAAAACAAAGAATTAAACACCACACAAATCGTCCCAAACATCACCAGGAAGGAACCAACTGTCACCTCCCGCATAACCGTCATTTTAAGCCCTGTCAATATTCCTAAAATCACAACCAAAACAATCAGATATTTCACCGAATCCGCGAAATAAGCGCCGACCCTCTTATCAAAGCATACCTTATAAATGATAAGCGGTTTCGTTACATTGGCTATCAATCCCGACACTATGGTCCCGATATAGATTCCCACAAGTCCGATTTTTTGTACCAGTACAATAGAAATAATCAAATTCACCACACCCTGGATTAATGCAAGGTATTTATCCTGCTCAAAAACGCCTGCTGCCGTTTTAAAGTTCGACAAGACAATTCTATCACCTTTAAAATAATAATCAATAAGAATGCAGGCTACTACACTGACCGCCAGCACTTTTTCTGCCCCCTGCCATATGATAATAAAGGGGGTCAGCAACAGAAAAAAGCCCACCGCCGAAAAACCATATACCCAGCAGGCAAAGAAACGGTACACCTTAAAGATTTGGTACTGTTTTTCCCTGGATTCTGTGGCAATCAAATTACCAAACCCGGATAATACAGAATTAAAGATAATATTTACAAAGTTTGCAACGGAAGTCAACACCATATTATAGTTGCCCACATAGCCAACCAAAGTAACATTGATAAAGGCAGAAATAATCATACTGTCCGTTTGAAGCCTGGCCACATCCCCTACCTTATGGAACACCAGCGCTTTCGTCTTCTTGATGATTTCTCCCGTTTCCTCTTTGGAAAGACCGGCCACCTTCCGTTCCAGCAGATACGGATACCGTTTATTTAAATATCTGCTGACCGCGATCTTCTGGAATAATTCCACAAAAGCAGCGGTCAAAAGATACAGATAGAAATTTTCTGTCAGCATAATCACAATAATCTGAAACGTCACTGTGATCATCTTGGTTATGGTAATAATATTTGTCTGTATATAATTATTCTGCTCTGCATTCACCAGGCTGTATTTGTACGCTACAAAGTAAGAGCTGACCGTATTAAACAGAAAGATAAAATAATACAGTGTTAAATCTCTGATCTCTATTCCCTGCGGCTGCTTAACCAGATAAGGTAAAAAAGGAGAAATTACCAGGCCGATAACCCCAATCACCAGACCAATCACACGGTACGCTTTTTTATACAGCAGCATATAGGATTTGATTTTTTCATAATCTTTCCTTGCAACCGGTCCATACAGGCTGAAATTCAAAGCAGTTCCCACTCCCAGCTCTGCCATAGACAGGACAGATAATATTCCTGTGTACAAATCATTGACACCATTTAAGGTATCTCCTAAATGGTCAATGAAAATGGTACGTAAAACAAATCCCAGTAGTTGGGTAACAATATTTCCTATATATCCAAACGCTATATTTCTTGCGGCTGACTTAACTCTTCCCATAATCTGTCAACTTCTTTCCCCGTTAAAAGCGCCCGCTTTGCGTATTCCGGCATGATTTTTTCAAGATGCGCCCTTATTTCCTGCTCCTTGTCTATAAGCCACCTGAAGGCATCTGTTAAATCTTCCGGCCGGTTCAGGCTTTGAACCGGTATGACATAGCCCTCGCCAGTTCCAAATAAATCCACGGCAATCCCCTTCGCCTTTACGGAATACCCCACCACAAGTGTAGGTACACAGGAAGAATACGCCGCTATGGTGGAATGGGTTCTTGCTCCTACGAATAGTCTGCAGCGGCTGATATATCCCTTTAGTTCCTCACAGGTGCCATCTCCGATTTCAACCACCCGCCCTGTATATGCAAATTTTTCATATAATGCATGGATGGGAACCCTGTCGTCATTCTTATTCCATATAACATGGGGAATAAGCGCAACCTGCATATCTGTATGATTTATGATAAAATGTATCATATTTTGATAATTTTCAATCGCAATACCATCACAGCTTTCTTTTTCCTGAATCATGGGACTTACGTTAATGCCTACCGTATTCCCTGGAATAAATCCATCCGGCAAAGGCAGTTCCTTTTTCCCTAATGTGAAAGCCGGATCCGGATAACAGTATAGCTCCGGCGCCTTCCTATCTTCAGCTTTCCTGCTATCTTTCACCTGCTTCATAGTCTCGAAAGCCTTTTTCAAAGCCTCATAGGTAATGGATTCTCTGGCGATAATGGTGTGATATCCCGACAAGTCCGCCATAATTTCCTTTCGACTCAAAAGCTCTGGTTCTATAGAACAGCCCAAAAGAATCGTCTTAGTTCCCCTTTTATGAAAGGCATCATTGGTCAGTCGCAAATCGCCCAGCATATTGTCATAGCAATAATTATCACCGCCAATGGAGACGGCTAACGGCGCTGTTTTTCCCCTGAAAATTGTATGGTACCGGTATCTGATAAAGCTTTCTTTATCCCCTGTCAGCTTGCGGTAAACAAAATATAGCAGATGGGCAAGTTTGTGCCCTGCAAAGCTGCGCTCCTGGAAAATTTCACATAATCCGCTGAGGGAATAAGCCTCATCTTCCCTTCCGCGATAGCTGACCAATACCGCATCTTCCTTGAGCATATGGCAGAGGCTGTTAACAATCGCCTCACAGCCATGATTGCCGCTGCCCGCATGCATATACATTACCAGTTTATCCTTCAATTTAATCCTCCGAATTTTTTTAAATGATATAGCCATAAATATACATCTGGCATAGCGCAAAACAGTTTCGCTTTCACCTTATATCCGGCCGAAAGCTGTTCATACGCTCCCGGCACCTGCAGCTCTCTTTGTAAGGTAGCATGGCATTTCTTTATATACTCAGCCTGCCGCCTTCTCTCCTTCCCTGAAAGCAATGCAAGCTTTCCTGCTGTGAGCATAACCGCCATGATCAAAATAGTCGTGGCGTGTACTCTGGCCTTCTTTGCCGCTAGTTCCGGTTTTACTGTTTCTTTTCCTGAAACTGCTTCCCACATGCAGTCAATTCTATCCCTTGCAAGCTCCCAGCAGATAATCTGGTCCATATATTCCGGTCTGAAGGCTCTGTTCATTGCTCCGGCAGGATTCTGATAATAGCCATACCCTTTATACGGAATTTCTACTATTTTTTTTACCTGTGGCAGTAAATCTACCAAAAACAACATATCCTCACCAATCGTGAGGCCCCGCCTAAAACGGATATCACCAATCAAAGTTCTCTTATACAGCTTGCTCCAACACCGGCTGTTTCCTTTCAAAATTCCTTCTGAAATAAAGGAAGCTCCTGAATAAATTTGTGTTCCACTTTTTTCTATCTCTGCCCTTATACCTTCATTTGTCTCTTTTTCTAAAATCTGCTCCCACTGCTGTTCACTGCTCCAGCTTTCAAAGCTGCAGCCTGCAATATCACTATTTGTTTCTACCAGACTTTCATATAAAAGCTGCAAGGCTCTTGGCAGTAATCTATCATCTGCATCTACAAAGGTAATGTACTCCCCTTTTGCCGCTGTTATCCCCGCATTTCTTGCAGCCGAAACGCCTTCATCCCCCAAACCAATCAGCTGGATATTGTCATATTGATAGGCTGCATTTTCACATACCGCTTCCGTTTGGTCTGTAGAACCATCATTAATAATAATGACCTCAAGATTGGGATAGGTCTGAGCTTCTATACTTTTTATACAGTTGAAAAGAAAGTCCTGTCCGTTGTAAACCGGTACAATCACACTAATTAATGGTTTCATTTCATCATTTCCTATAGTAAATAAGCATCGCCAGCCGCAGCAGCCTGATGGTAATTTCATTGGGGTGGCGTAAAACAAGATAAAGCAGCTTGTTTGCCTTATCCTGCACACGGACAGAGGTATTTTTACACAACTCTCTCACTTTTTCATCCCTGCAGATTTCTGAAATATTTTTTTTATACCCAGATGCATTTCCCCTGGCTTCATTTTTCAGTACCAAGAATAACATGAAAATGTATTCCTGATCCGACCTCCTGCACATGGCAGAACGTTTTTCTCCTGCAAATTTATCCTTCAAAATCTGCTCCACTACTTGTCTGAGCAATTGAATATTCTGATACAGCCCTTTATCATATTTGTGACTCATGGAATCACCTACATAAAGATAGTGATAATATGCCTTATGGTCCATAATCACCAATCGCTCACAGTCAATCAGCGCCGGCAGTATAACGGTTGTATCTTCCCCCATTATAATCGCAGGGTTACTGTACCTGCAATTATTTTCAATCAATTCCCTTGAAATCAATTTCATGCACCGGGAAATACATACATATCTGTGTTCCTCTCCAAGAAGCTTTGGTATAACCTCCTGTTCTATAGCTTTCCTGTCATATACTCCGGGCGGGAGCTGCTGCCATACATATTCACAATTCCCCTCTCCCCTTTCTATCACATAATCGCTTGCAATGATTTCCCTTAAATGACCGGACAGCTTTACTGCCATCTCACCTATCATATTAAGGTCAACCCAGTCATCGCTGTCCACAAAGCTTAAATATTCACCTGTACTCTCACGTACGCCCCTTTTCCACGCAGAAACCAGGCCGCCGTTTTCCTTATGAATTACCCGTATCCTTCCATCTTTCAGGGCCAGCGTATCACAAAGTCCTCCGCTTCCATCGCTAGATCCATCGTCCACTAACAGAATTTCTAAATTATCATAGGTCTGCCCTGTCAGCGTTTCCACGCATTTCGATAAATATTTTTCTGTATTGTATACGGGTACTATCACGCTAATTTTGTATTTTTCCAAATGAAACCTCCCGTTGCCGCCTGTGGCAGCATACAGCATAAATCAGTACGAAAAAGTCCGGGCAAAACTTCATTTCCTTCGCCCATCTAAGCCAAAATATCTTCATAAATCCAAAGAAGCCTGTCAATGCTTTTTTCAATCGAAAAATCGGCTTCCACCTTCCTGCGGGCATTCTCGCCCAGTCTGGCACATAGTTTGGTATCCCCAAGAGCTCTCCGCAGGCCATCCTTCAGCGAAGATACATCCCTGGGCTTTATTAAAATTCCTGTCCGGCCATCCTCAATCATTTGGGGGATTCCTCCCACTTCACTAGCCACAACCGCACAGGAATAAGCCATCGCCTCCAATACAGAAACCGGCTGCCCTTCAAAATAAGTAGGCAGTACAAATAAATCACATTCCGACAAATATTTGTTTTTTTCCTCTCCTGTAATCCATCCCAAATCTATCACATGGGACGAATGGCCGGCCGTAAGAGCCTTCAGCTCCTTATCCTCCCAGACACCTCCCAGATACAGCCTTAAATCCGGATATTCTTTTAGAAGCTCTTTCATCGCTATGAATAGTTCTTCTATTCCCTTTGTTTTACAGAGCCTTCCTAAAAACAGAATCTTATGCTGTCCGTACTGCTTATCCACAGCCGGAGGTATCTGTATGGCATTAGGAAACACTTTGATTTTGCTTTCTTCCACCATACAGGAGAAAAACTCCTTCCATTCAGACGACAACACAAGAAAGCGGTCCGCCATAGCAAAGACCTTCCGCACCTGCTCTTTTCCCCGCTTATTTAACTGTTTGTTATAAAAATTGGGGAAATCCCCTCCATGCTGATGAATCACAATTTTCTTTTGAAATAGCTTTGCCGTTTTTATGAAAAAAGATTTTCTGTAATAACTGCTGTCAGAAGCCACATTTACATGCACAATCTGAAAACAAGGCACCTTCAGGCAAAAGATTAAAAAAGCTTGAACTGCCTTTAAAAGCTTGCGCAGCTTGTTTCCGTCTACCATTGTACCTATATAGCATAAATCTATTTTCCGGTCCAGATCGGCTTCATAGTAAAGATTCACTACCCCGGAAATGCCCCCATGGACACTCCTGTCCGGCCCTACCATTAGCACTTTTGTCCTGTCCTGTTTTCTCATTGGCAGTCCCTTTCTGCTACCTGCAAAATCTACCTTAATTTGAAAATGCGTCTTATCTTTCGAACTGCCTTCCTGAAAAAGCGCTTTACCTTCATGGAAATCCTTGTATAAATCAGTTTACGGCCGCTGACAGGCGGCATAATCAGATAATTGTATTCTTCTATATGCGCGAGCAAATATTCCGGGTAGCTCTCATCCACATCCACCCTCTCAAACTTTGCTTCTCTGCCAAACATATCTTCTCCCAGAATCAACCTGTCCTTCGCTTCCGCTAAAATATCCTGGTTGTTGTATTCCTGATGAGCCGCTGCAACCACCTTCGTCCCAATCCGCTTGGACACATCTGTCTCCTGCCTGCTGCCCATATATCCAAAATGCCAGCCTCCCTCTGCCACCCGCACCGCATTCGCTGCTGTTGTGGATGCCTCCCGTAATTTGATAATCCCATTTGTCGGAATATTCCGCTTGCTAAAGATCTTGGTTCCGAGCCACATTTTTTTCTCCACCTCTGGGAATTCTCCCGTGATGGAAAGCAGGCTTCCCGATACTTCCTCCATGTTGATATAACAGTAAAACATCCTTTGCGCCAGATGATAAATCTTCTCCGGATCAAAATTTGCAATGATTTCCTTTAAAACTTTCGGATTAGGAATTTCATCCACATCACTGAGTATAATGATATCCTCATCTGACGCATCCCTAAGCCCCCGTGCCAAGGCATTTTTTTGAAAATTATCCCTTTGATGGGTGGTTGCCACCATTGGTGAATTGTCCACAACAATATACTCTATCTTAGACAGAAATTCCTGGAACATGGCTTTATTTTTTTCAAAGCAAAGCTCTTTCGATTCCCCTGAAAAAGTAACTGTGGCTTCTTCAATCACAAATTTATCTACAATTGGATCCAGAATATGAAGCCGGAGCTTTAAAATATCCAGTTCATTAAAAAAGGGAATACAATCATATACCATCTGCTTATCCTCTTTTCATTCCCAACATTTTTAATCCCTACATGGATGATTATTTGTTTCAATTCAGGCAGGACTGTGTATTACCGCTGTCTCCAAAACGAAAATGGCCTTATCATCCCTTTTATCTTAAGCCATCTTTTGGTCCATGGATTTTCAAATCTGGGATACTGCTCATTCCGTCCCCACCATTTATGAAAAACAAACGGGGCGTCCACCTCCAACGTTTCCGGCACCGGATGCTCGTGTCCGAAATACTTTGCCACCTCCACAGGCGCAATCCTCATACCTGCTTCCTCTATTTTATGCTTGTTCATACAGCACAAAAAAACATCTTCATTGTAAAAACCATCTCTATCCTTTTCCCATACAAGATTTGCCTTCCTGGGAAAATCCAGAAGCCGCTTGCTCCTGAGTGAAATACTATTTCCTACCCTGCACAGATTGCCATAAATATCATAAAAACAGCGATGCTTGTCTCCTTCCGGCACTGGCCAGGGAGAACCGATATAATCATACGCAAGGAACTGATCCTGCCATTTTTCCGGATGAACCACAAATCCGTCATAGTGAATCAGCAGCACATAATCTGTATGAATATAATTTCCAAGCTCATACACCGTTTTGTAATTAAAGCAATCAATATCCGTCAGCTTAGTAGTATGCTTATAGGTAATCCCATCCGGCAAGGTAAACGGCTTTCTATGGGTAATCAAAACCACCTCGCCAAACTCAATTCCTTTCATACTGTATTCTAGTGCTTTTATGGTTTCATATACCTTTACACTGGTCATGGCCGCCAATGTAACATCAGGCAGCTTCAGCTTACCACAATCCTTGTGCTCCTTAGCATATTGGGGTTTATTTCTATTCATGAACAGTTCCATTTTGCTTTCTCCGTCTTCTAAGCACTGCCCGCCAAATCTTTTTCAGATAAAACCATGCGTAAACAGCTCTTCTCTCAATATCTTGGAAAAAAAATTGCAGTTTGCCCGGTCTTATATTTCTCTTTGCATATTTCTTTGATTTCTTCTTATATTCCTCAAGCTCTTTTCTGCATTCCTTGGCAGTAAACAGCCGTCCTTTTCTGTCCATGTAATGAAAAAGGCTGTAAATGTTCTGTTCCGATGCCCAATATCCGTCTGATACATTATGTCTTGCCCAATATTTAGGCGCTATGGCAAACTTTAAGGTTTCGCTGGTGTGAGCCGGCAGACAGGCAAAAGAAGAATTGGACAGCAGCAGATAATACGCATTTTTTAAGGTTACATAATCTTTTCCTATGTCAAAATGATATGCCGGAATACCTGGCAGCATCTTTCCGGCGCTTTCCACATCATCCGTTATGATCATAAATTCCATATCAGGACGGATTTTTCTCATTTCCTTCATGCCGTGAACCCAATATTTTTTGTCAACAAAAAGCTCCGGACTTCCGGTATATTCCCCGCCCCGCATATTGATAATGCACAGATTCTCCCTGCTGTACTCATAAGAATCATATTCCGGTTTCACTTTAAGCCACTGCTTCACCAGTTCCAAATGCTCTATAAAATAGGATTCATCCTGCATATTGCCGTAGATCAAAGTATTGTCCGCCACATGCTTTATCCCCTCATCCGGTCCTGCAATATAGCAGCCATGTTCCATATCGTGCCTAGAATTACCGATATAAAGCCGTACTTCCTTATCATCATATCTTTTAAAGTTTTTCTTATCCTCCTGGGAAATGACATGTCCTAAATCCATGTCCATAAAATACATTCCCCGGTCACTGTGCATATTTACCGCAAACCTCTCCTGACCTGCGGTACCAAATTCATACCCGTTTTCTTCTGCAGCTACTCTGGCCGTCACATAGCAAAACAACTGGTTCCCCAGCCCCTGGCCATTTATAAATTCTGTTCCTACCATTCTCTTCCCCCACCTTATAAAATGGTTTCCATCAGTTTTCCATCTTCAACTTTATAGATGATATCACATTTTTCAATGGTATTTAGTCTGTGTGCAATGATAATCATTGTCTTTTTCCCATGGAAACTGTTGATGGCTTCCATAACCGCAGCCTCCGTATCATTGTCAAGCGCCGATGTGGCCTCGTCAAACACCAATATTTCAGGATCATTATAAAGCGCTCTGGCAATGCCGATACGCTGTCTTTGTCCTCCGGAAAGACGCACGCCCCTATCTCCAATTGTTGTATCCAGTCCTTTGGGCAGCTCCTGGATAAATTCCTTCAGCTGGGCTTCCTCAAGAACCTCCCAGAGTCTTTTCTCATCAATTTTGTCCGCATCAATACCAAAAGCAATGTTATCTCTGATAGATTCGTCTATCAAATAAATAGACTGGGGAATGTAACCCACCTGTGCAAGCCATGACTCATAATTTTTAAAAATGTTCACTCCGTCACAGGTAATTTCTCCCTCCTGGACATGTAAAAGCCCTAAAAGCACATCCACAATTGTGGATTTCCCGGCGCCGGAAGCTCCAATGATTCCTACCGATTTCCCCTTAGGCACAATCATATGTGCATCCTTAAAAATAGCCTTGTCCGAATCCGGGTAATGAAAGCTGATATGAGCCAGTTCGATTTTATCCTCCAGTTTCAGCTTCTCTACCTGGGAATTAGCCTTCCTCTCCGCTAACATGGCATCCGTCTTCATACCCTCCTGCAGATTCTCATAGACAAAATCAAGACTGGGCTGGGTATAGGCAATCTCCGTAATATACGTATTAATTCTGTTTACACTGGGAAGTATTCTGATTGCCGCCACACCAAAGGCTGCTATGGTTTCCATGATGGCCCCCACGTCTCCGCCGCCTTTGATGTAAATAACAAGAAAAGATAAGACACTGACAATAAATACCGTTTCAATCAAAAGCCTGGGGCTGTTATTTAAAACCGCATAATTGCGCGCCACGTCTGCCCCAACTTTACCTGTTTCATAATAATTCCTTACAAAAAATTCTTCCCTGTTTAAAACCTTTACGTCCTTGAGTCCATAAGTGGCCTGAATCCTCCACTTGGCAATCCGCGATTGAAGGGCCTGGTTTTTAGCGCCTATTTTATTTAATCTTGGCTTAAACACCTTGATAATAAACAAAGTCATAAGACCAAAAACTGCAAGAATGAACAAAGTCATACTTGCATCCTGCCACAATAATACAAGGAAAATCAAAAAAGATACCACAACTTCACTGGCAAGCTGCAGCATAGCCAAAATCAGAGAAAAGGTCTGGGGAATATCGCTGTCCGTAATACGAAAAACAGTAGGAATATCAGCCCCAAGGTATTTTTCATAAGGCCTGTTTAAGAATTCCGCCATAACGCGGCTAATCATTTTATTTCTGTTCCGGGTGATAAAGGAATTCTGTTTATAAGTTAAAAATAAAATATAAAGATTCTTAATCACATAAATAGCCATCATTGCAAATAAAAGTGTCAAGGTAACCTGGCCAACATCCCGGATATGAAAAAAATTACACAAGTCCTGCAAAATTTTATATTGTTCAATATAGCCCTGCAGCTTTTCCGGCATCAAAAGCGCATCCACCACCGGAATCATGGCCCCAACTCCCAGGGTTTCCAATAAACCGCCGATAAAAATCATTATCCCCAGAATAACCAACTGTATTTTTTGTTTTCTGTCAAAGATATATCTTATTTTGCCAAACAAACTTATCTTTTTCATGTAGCTCCTCTTACTTGACCGCTTGCCCCTAAAAAAGCCGCAAACCTCATTCTATATTGCCTGATTTTATCATAATTTTTGTAGCAGCCGCTCCAAGATTAAGCATCAGGTATTCTTTCCTTTTTTACAGAACATCATCTGAATCATACTCCATCAGCGAGAAACGTTCAACTGCATCTTCCTGTTCCATATCGCATGCCAGACTTTCCGCTTCTTTCACTACGATTTCAAACACATAATCCATTCCTTTTTCCGTATAGTTTCTGCTTTTTATTCGATATCTCTTGGTATTTTTCTCCAGTAGTTTCCTGATTTCATCTTCCTTTTGTGCTGACTTGCTATGAACAACCAAAATATGAGATTTCGTCCTCCGGTTCACACGTTCAAGCACTATTAAAACTATCGTTGCCGCAAGCGAAGTGATTACCGCCATCTCATACAACTGACAGCCGCAGATAATCCCGATATGAAGCGACCAAAGGATAAAAATCAAATCCACCGGATCCTTTACCGCCGTCCTGAAACGGATGATTGCCAAAGCGCCTATTGTTCCCAAAGTAATTACCAAATTGGACTGCAAACACAAAATAATTGTGGATATGAAAAGAGGAAGAACAGCTATGGCTATATTAAATGCCTTATTATAAAGGGAACGATGCAGTACTACCTGGTACACAATAAACTCATATGATGCCAGTATACCCGCCACAACAAGCACCGATAGAATCATTGATGTGGTAATTTCCTGGTTTTGCAAACTATTCATAATGTGATTGGTCATCGCCTGGATAAGATTCATTATTCTTTCCTCCTCATGTACTCTGCTGTTTTTGAACTTTACCTGACTTGAAATTTAGTCAATATAGCTATTTAAGATGGAGGCAAGATATTCTTTTCTTTTATAAAAGAAACTTCTAAACTCCTCTATTTCCGCATCAAAAACAGCTAAAGAATCATCATTATAAAAGCGTCTGTCGTTTTCCCGCATAGCTTCAGATATAAATTCCCGATATCCATCAACTCTTTCTTCCATAGCCCCTACTTCAAACACCGTCTCCTCCAATTCTTCTATTCTATGGATCAGCTGTCTCCTGAATGTAGCATTTGTCATCAAATTTCTAAACATCCCATCAGCGCCCATAGCTAAATCTATGGTATCCAAATTCGGATTGAATCCCTCGGAATTCAGATCAAATACCATCCATCTCCATTTTCCGTCCCCATATGCGCCATCTTCTTCCTTCTTTACCCTCCAGCAAGCATAATTGGGAAACGGCCAGTCGCCTTCCCTTGCCGTATAAAGCATTGCCGCAAAATAATCAATATAGCTTTCCATATCAATCATCTGGCATACCTTGTTATAATTTTCATCCTTTGTCAAGTCGCTTTCAGAGCAAAAATCCACCATTTTTCTATAATATTTAAAATCTTCTTCCTCTCCTTCAGCTAATTCCCCGCCTTTTATCATAATCACATTATCCTTGTCCACCCCATAGTAATATTCCAAATAACGGGCATCATATTTTTCACACAGCCAATAAACGCCCCAATACTCCCCGTTTAGAAACATCACATAAGGCTGGTAGTTCATAGCGGAAACCTCTAAATCTTGAATGACACTGCTGATTAGATAATCTTTGACCTTCATTCTCAAATCATTCCCTCCCTGAAAAAGAGTCAAAGTTGAAGGAAGATATCCTGTTCCAAAAAAATCCGCCTCAAAATACTTATTTCCATCATATTCTTTTCTGGCATATAAATTCAAACTTTTAGGGTTATATGCTCTGGTGCTGACCCCGTGAATGCGTATTCCACATTCTTGTGCCAATACAGGTTGTCCTGATGAATCAAAAAACTGACATACTGCTTTTCTCTCCCACTTTATCCCTCTGTTCTTATAATTTGCCAGCCATTGGGACCAATAGGATTCTCTGAAAATATAAATACCCTTGTCTCTGTATTCCCTTTTATAATCGTCATAGGCCTTACCAGTTACATAAATACCCGTTTCATAATCGAAAAGGTTAGAAGGGTCTGTCACTAAACTGAGGATATTCATTCCATCATATCCGTCTTTATCGGAAAATCCTACAAAATAAGTCGCTGTCTTTATGTCCCTGCATTGCCCTGCCCCATCGTAAAGGGCTGCCCGCACCACAGTTGCCTTATCAATTTTATAATTGGGCACCTCATATCCCGGCCCTGGTTCCAATGTGCTTACTTTATCTACTAGTTCCTTGTCAAGTCCCACAGAGACATCCCGTATCATGGAATAAATATTATCCTTCTGTGTAGCGTCTGTGATCAAGATCGGGTTTTCATATTTTGCAGAACTTTTATCCGGCAATGAACCATCCAAGGTATAATAAATCGTCCCAGCCTTCGCTTCCAGTTCCAGTTCAAATTCATCCTCATAGAATCCTGATTCTCTGGAAAAGAACACTCTGAGGCTTTCCTCATTCGGCGCAGTTCCATTGCTTTTAGCCCAAGACATCTCAAACAGAATCAGCAAAGCCGCCACAAGCACGCTTCCTGCTGCGAAAAATCTTTTCTTCCTTGCGCGAAATTTCATCTAAACCATACTCACTTTCTTTTCCTGTAAGGCAAGTCTTCCCAAATAATATTTAGAAAAGGACTGTTGCAAAAGTATATTTGACTGAAGAACTCCTTTGATATAGGAAGGGAGCACCCGGTCAAATTTTACTTCCAGAATGTGTTTCTCCTTTTCCATGACCGGTATTCTGAAATAATTTCCGCTTAAAAACCGTCCTATTTCATTTGATGCGGAAATATTATAATCCAGCGTAATTCTTATGTTGGCAATGGACTCAACAAATGCTTCTCTCTGATAACTGATAATTACCTTTGGAGCAAACCCTCGCGTTACGATATCTAAACAAAATTCTTTCAACAGAAGTTTCTGTGTTCCCCAAAAAACATCCATTACTTTTCCATCTATAATACTCTGATATTCCTGCATTGAAAGTACGCATTTCCGTTTATGGCATCCGCTGTTTTTCTTTTCCTTTTTCTCAAGCCAAAGCCTCTCTGCCTGGTCTCCATAATAGCGGATACGGTATTTGAATCTTTTCCCCTCACCAGACACATTATCTCTTGCGCAGGTATTCTTGTAATCGTCAAAGTACAGACTTTGAATTGTATATTTCCCATCTTCTCCCGCGTGAAAATCATAATCCAGTATCCCTGACAGTCGTTCCTTTACCGCAAGTAAATCCGCTTCTTTTTCACAGTATTTCCATTCATTTCTATACTTTAGCTCCGTGCTTTCTTTTCCTCCCCACTCCATCATACCTTTCTGGTTTTTCGTCATGAACATATATTTTGCCTCTTTGCTTAAATTTCACGGCGGCTGCCGCCGAATGGCTTAACAATAGCATTCTATCATAAATGTTCATACAATGCTATTACAAATTGCCAACGCACCGTATACAAACACTATCAAACCATGCAGGTGGCTTATTGTAAATAATAATTAAGCTTTCACCTAAACTGTTGCAGCACGCATCTCCAAGCCCTGGCTTTCCCGTTCAATAAGTGGAAGTCCACTACTGCGAATCCTTATGTTGCCGCAATGGTATCACAAACCTGTCATATGCCTTCACCACTTTGTAATAGGCTCCAGGCCAAGCCAAAATCAGTTTCATCCTAACCTTATCCCCTAACGCCACATAACTTTTTCTATAAATCTTTTTTATTTCCTGTTTTTCCTCTTGCAGTAATGCAATTAATTGCCGCCCGGATTTCTTCATGCCTCTATCTAGGAAATCCACATAATAAAAAACCATCTTACGGTAAAACTGATACATCGCCTTTTCCGCCAGCTTTTGCATGCCAAGACCTATCAAATATTCTCTCTGTTCTTTCCAAAAAGGAATTTCATCCTGAAAACGTCTCTCATGCAGCCGGCTGTTCATAATACTGCCGCTTCTGTCCACCATATAATTATAATAGAGCGTATCTAAAAACACACATTTGGACGCTTTTGTAAGCGCCCATGTCGTATACATAATATCTTCTGACTTTCTCCCTTCAGGGAAACGAATATCCTTTATCACCTTTCTGTCAAAAAGCTTGCTCCACACCGAATGGTAAATATGATATTGCGGATCCCCGTTAATATATAATTCTAAAGCTTCCTGGCGGCTGAGCGCAAGTACTTTACCGGTAGGATGGACTTCCTCCGCTCCCTCTCCCACCTGCCGGTAAGAACATATTGCAATCTCCGCCCCGGTATCCAGACATGCTTCCAACATATCTTTGTACATAGAAGGCTCCGTCCAGTCATCCCCATCCACGTATCCGATATAATCGCCCTTTGCTATTTTTAAGCCTGCATTTCTTGCGGAAGAAGGTCCGCCGTTTTCTTTATGAATCACATGAATGAACTTACTTTTTTGGGCATATTCATCACATATCCCGCCCGTTCCATCGGTAGAACCGTCATCCACCAAAATTATCTCCATCGGCTCATAAGTCTGAGCCAAAAGACTGTCCACACAGCGGGGTAAATATTTCTCAATGTTATAGGCGGTTACAATCACCGAAATCAATTTCGCATCCTGCTTCATTCTGCCCTCCTGCACACAATCTATGCCTGCGGTACTGCGTAATTATTATAGAAGGTTTGGAAGTTTAGCTAGCTTTAGGCCTTTATACATTCCCCTTCAGGCGAAATCCGAATCATTTCTTCTGTGTAAATATCTTTAAGCTCCTGATTGTTAAACCATTTAGAGGGCGCTATCACCAGCTTGTCCTTGGAGGCATTCAGCCATGCCCCCCACCAACTGAAACTAGAGTTTGCCAAAATATGATGTCTGCATCTGCTCATCAAAAGTAGATCAAAATATCCCGTATTCTCCGTGGTTCCCTCTACTACCACAAACCGGTCTTCCGAAAGCTTTAACTTCCCACACAATTCCTTTACCCACTTGCCAACCCATTCCACATCATTACTGAACATAAAAAAAATTGCCTCTGGAAAAACATCCATCATTTTTTCAAATCCACCACAGTAATACTTTTCCGTACATATTCCGCCATATACCTCATCATTTTCAAGATAATCCCCTCTACGCACATGCACGGATACAGACAGGCAGTTCCCTATTTGCTTCAGGTACTGCTCTACTCTTTGCCTCATGCTGTTTTTAAATTTGAATTCATCGCCCCCGGATTTGCCATCGTCAAGTTCATTCCAGATTTTATCTGAAAAAATAAACGCCTGCCGCACCTTATCTTCTATATCTTTAAAATATTTTTCACTCTGGAAATACCCTGTCAGATAAGCAGGCTCTTTGGCCAGTACCTGCTCATCAAAATTTCCATCTTTTTCATGATACTCAAGAGACTTTCTTCCAAACAGCTTTCTCCTGATTCGATGAGACAGCTTTAAAAATCCGTCCGTAATCCTATTCAGTTCCTCTTTGGTTGCCCTGGGATAATCAATGCCAAACACCCAAAGCATAACCGGTCTTGCATCTCTCCCTTCATACTCCGTAAAATCATCAAATTTTACCTCTTTCCCCATAGAACAAAGCTTTAAATATAGAGCATACTGGAACATCTGATTCCCAAGCCCGCCTGTCATCCTGATTATAACCATAATACCCTTCCATGCTTCTAATCATCCCTGCCGCTTCACGGCAACGTATTTTATTTCTATTTAACAGTACAATTTACCCTGCCCTTCGCATTTATAAGAACCATACCCTTGGTATAAACATCATTGCTTTCCCTATCGTTCACCCACTTATCCGGAGCCACTACCAATTTATCCGGGTTCGCATTAAGCCATGCAGCCCACCAGCTAAAGCTGGAATTGGATATGACATTGTGCTTACATTTACTCATGAGCATCATGTCCAGATACCCCGTATGCTCGGTGTTTGCCTCCACCATCACAAAACGTTCTTCCAAAGATTTGCTCTGTTCCGCCTCCATGTATTCCTTAAGCTGATTTTCAACTAGATACTCTACCCAGCCTCTTACCCACTTGGGTTCATTACTGAAAACATAAAAAACCGCATCCGGATATTTTTCCTGTATAAACCTTACGGCTCCTTCATAGTATTTCTCCGTACAAATCCCCTCATACAATTCTTCGTCCAGTCGGGAATCACTGCGATACATATGTATACTCACAGCCTCCGTTCCCTCAATTGCATCCAAGCATGTTTTCGTACTCTTATAAAGCTTTTCCGGCAAATGCAGTTCTTCTAAAGAAGGAAACTGATAAAGCGCTCTCACCTCATCCTTAATATCTTCAAAGTATTTTTCACTTTGAAAGTTGCCCCGCAAGTACATAGAATCAAAATTCAATACCTGTGGGTCGTAAAAACCGTTCTCATAATATTCAATCGCCCGGCGCCCAAAAATTTTCCGACCAATTCTTTTTAAAATCTTCATGGAACCGTCCGTGAACTCTATAATCTCATCCCATGTGGCTCTTGGATAGTCAATGCCAAATAAGGCCAGCATAATCGGACGGGTATCATCACTGCGATATTCGTTGATATCATCAAATTTTACTTCCTTACCCATAGAGCAAAGTTTCATGCATAATGCATATTGGAACATCTGATTCCCCAGACCTCCGGACATTCTGATTATATTCATATCTTTACCTTATCCATTCTTATACTGATTAAGTCCTGTACTGTCAGTCAGATATTGTCTCGCTTAAGTTACAGCAATTGTTTCTATTTTAGCATCATCTCTCCATGTTTGTCCACGTGTTCTTTCCACTACAAGCCGAACTGTTACACGATTCGGCCATTAGAAGTTCGCCTTCGGCGAAAGGCCGGACTCACTCTCGGCAAAATTCAGGCTTTCTTACGGACTCTGCAGTAAATGCAAAGTCCTAGGCTGAACTGTTACCGAATCGTTACGACAATGTCCTAACGTCCCTAAAATTTTATTGCCAAATATCATATAGGGCCTTATAATATCATTAAATTTGCCCTGGTTTATGATAGTATACAGTGCGCAGGTTCTGAAAGGACATAATAATTTATGCTGTTTAATTCTTATATTTTTATATTTCTTTTTTTTCCATTAACCTTAATTGGATATTACGGATTAAATTATGCCAAAAAATATAATCTTGCCCTGGCATTTCTCATCGGTATGTCCATGTGGTTTTATGGCTACAATAACATATACTACCTTGCTATTTTAATTGTCAGCATTTCCATCAATTATGGGCTCATAACCGGCATGGCAAGTGTATCCGCCAAACGTTTAAAGCGTCTTTTTTTATGGGCAGGCGTTTTCCTTAACATTGGTATCTTATTTTATTTTAAATATTATGATTTTTTTATAGACAATATAAATTCCGCTCTGAAAGCCGAGTTCCCATTATTAAAGCTCATACTTCCTCTCGGAATCAGCTTTTATACTTTTCAGCAGCTATCCTGTGTGATAGATTCCTACAAGGGCGAATGCGAACATTACAGTTTTTTGGAATATGCACTGTATGTCTCCTTTTTCCCACAGCTTATCGCAGGACCCATTGTCTACCACAATGAACTCATTCCACAGTTTCAGGATATAGGCAACAGGAAAATTAACTTTGAAAATTTAAGCAGAGGTATCTATGCTTTTGCCTTGGGACTTGCCAAAAAAGTGCTGATTGCCGATACATTTTCCAGCATTGTAACCATAGGCTATAACAATATAACCGCTCTAAATACTACCAGCGTTATCCTTGTAACCGTCTGTTACTCCCTGCAGCTTTATTTTGATTTTAGCGGTTACTGTGATATGGCATATGGCATGGGATATATGCTTAATGTAAAACTCCCGGCCAATTTCAATTCCCCTTATAAAGCGGAATCTTTTGCAGATTTATGGAACAGATGGCATATGACCCTGACAAGATTTTTTATCAAATATGTCTATATTCCTTTAGGCGGCAGCCGAAGGGGAAAGGCCAGAACCTACCTAAATACGCTAATTGTATTTATTGTAAGCGGATTGTGGCATGGCGCCAACTGGACCTTCATATTATGGGGGACGTTGAACGGTATTGTAATCATCATTGAACGGTTCACAAAGCTTGCTTCCCTGAAAATACCTAAAATAATCAAAATGGTAACAACCTATTCTTTATTTACATTTACCTGCAGTTTATTCAGGTCTGCTTCTGTCAAGGATGCAGGCATTCTTTGGATACGATTGTTCTGTGGCGGATTTGGCCCTGTCTATCAGCCGCTTATAGATGCTTTTGGGGATTTAACAGAATCGAAATTTTTATATCGCGCAGGCTTTGGCGCTATTATGACAAATTATCCGTGGCTTATGCTGACTGTATTTACCGCTATTGCCCTGGCTGCTTGCTTTACACTGAAAAACACGCAGGAAAAGGTGGCGGAGCTAACGCTTTCAAATAGAAAATTTTTTGTAGTGGTCATCCTTATGATTTGGAGCATTATATCTTTATCCGGAATCAGCGAATTTTTGTATTTTAACTTTTAAGTCAAGATCATTGTCCATGGGAATGAATCAATCATTTAGGAAACAAACATGACACAAGTATAGAATCGAGGAAATTATGAATCAGAAAGCTGCTAAGAAATGGTTTATAAAGTGTATCCTTACATTAGTAACCTTATTGGCCTTTATCGCTCTTACCGTTATAATTGTGGACCCATATTTCCACTATCATAAGCCGCTTCCATTTTTATCCTACCGGCTGTATGAAGAACGCTACACCAATGACGGTATATCAAGACATTTTGACTTTGATGCCATGATAACAGGTTCTTCCATAACGCAAAATTTTAAACCCAGCGAAATGGATGCTCTCTTTGGAGCCAACACAGTCAAAGAATCCTTTTCCGGTGCCGGTTATCAGGAGCTGGCTGATAATTTGGACAGGGCCCTTTCAAGAAATAAAAATCTAAAGCAGGTTTTGTGGGCAGTGGATTATAATGGATTTCTCCGGGAATATGACTGGGCAAGATATGAGGAATATCCTACTTATCTGTACGACAATAATCCCCTGAACGATGTCTCTTATCTGTTCAACAAATCCATATTATACCATGGCGTGATGACCAATATTGCTATGACCCTTACCAAAACCCCCAGTACAACTATGGATGAATATTCTTCCTGGGATATGGAAACCGGACTGGAGGTTATTTTGACTACTTATGATAGAAATAATGTCAATACGGATGTTCCCACCGGCTTTGGGGAGGAAGAATACAATATGGTTACCCAGACCATAACCCTGAATATTCTTCGTGTGGTAAATAAATACCCTGACACCACCTTTTACCTTTTTTATCCCCCTTTCAGCATCTTCTACTGGGAATCTTTAAATATCAAGGGAACCTTAGACCGGCAGCTTAGGGCAGAGCAGGTTGCAACCGAATTGCTGCTTGCGTGTCCTAATGTAAAACTGTACAATTTTTTTGATCAATATGATGTAATCTGTAATGCCGATTATTACTCTGATGATGGTCATTACTGCGAAGAAATCAATTCCCGTATTCTGCAATGGATTGCCCAGGATACAGGACTGGTTACAAAAGAAAACTATTTAGGGAAACTGGCGGCAGAAAGAGAATTCTATGCAAACTATGATTATGATAGTCTCTATGAGTAAATGCAAAACGAATATTTAGAAAAAAAGATATTTTTATATGATGTAACCAATGCCCCGCAAAGCGGGGCATTTCTGTAGCAGTCCAGCTTTAACGGGCCGCTTCCTTTATCATCCATTCCTGAAACATTAAAATATACCAGATTTGAATCCGCCATTTTCCTTTATCAATAAAATCTTTCCAAATCTTCCACACCACATCTGCATTCAAGATACCCTGCCGCTCTAAAATGCTTCTGTCAATCAGGCTTTCCGCCCATTCTCTCAGTATCGGCTCACGCAGCCATTTTTCAATGGGAATGCTGAATCCCTTTTTAGGGCGCTCCATCATCTCCTTCGAAACGTAGCGGTAGAGCACATTCCGCAGCACTTTCTTTCCCGTCTTTCCTTCTCTCTTATAATCAATAGGGAGGCTCCAGGCAAATTCTACCACATCCTTATCCAGCATGGGAACTCTTGTTTCCAGGGACACTGCCATTGCCGCCCGATCCACCTTCACCAGGATATCATCAGGATGATACATCAGCATGTCCATCAGCATAATATTATGATTGGTTTCTTTTAAAAATTTTGGTTCATATTCACTATATTTATAACTGCACTCCCTTCCATCAAGACAGATTTCCTTTGTAAGGGGATCTGTTTCATAAGAACAGACATACAGGTCTGAAGGTCCCTTTGCCCCCAGCAGTTTTCCCTTAATCCGATAAATTGGTTTTCTGGCTAACGGACTGTGGGTTACCAACAGGCTGCAGGGCTTTCTAATAAAGTAAGGCACGTCCTTCATCTTATTCCAAATGCGCTCCACCGAAGCATAGGAAGTATATCCGCAGAATAATTCATCTCCCCCATCCCCGCTTAAGGATACCGTCACATGTTCTCTGGTCATTTTGCTCACCAGATAAGTGGGAATCTGTGAGGAATCCGCAAAAGGCTCTCCAAACATCCCTGATAATTTGGGAATCACCGCTTTCGCATCCTCCTGGGTAATATAAAGCTCCGTGTGCTCGGTGCCAAGATGCTTTGCAATTTCCCCAGCGTACACTGCCTCATTATAAGCCTTATCCTCCATACCGATGGTAAAGCTTTTTACCTTATTTTTATTGAAAGACTGCATCAATGCCACCACTGTGCTGGAATCGATGCCCGCTGAGAGAAACGCTCCTACCGGCACATCCGCCACCATCTGCTCCGATATGGCCGCCTTCAAAAGCCGCTCCAGTTCATCCGCCGCTTCTTTTTCAGAGCCATGAAAAGGATTTGCCTGCCCTTTTTTGGCTGCCTCCTTTACAGACCAGTAAACCTTGGTTTTTACTTGCTCTATTCCTGTAAAGGGCAGCTTTAGTTTGAGCATCGTACCGGCTTCTAATTTAAAAATTTTTTCATAAATGGAATACGGAGCAGGAATATAACCATGTACAAAATACAAGTTAAGTACGGATGTGTTGATTGGATTTTTAAACCCATCCAGCACCGCAATAGATCCCAAATCAGAAGCAAACACAAAGCTTTCCCCTACCTGTCCGTAATATAGAGGCTTTTCTCCTATCCTGTCGCGAAGTAAATACAGGACCTGCTCCTTTTGATCATACAGGGCGATAGCAAACATTCCTTTGCAAAGAGAAATAGCCCTCTCTATCCCATAGGCTTCAAATGCTTCCAGCAAAACCTCCGTATCGGAACTTCCCCTAAACTTCTCTACCTTTTTTTCCTCCAAAAGCCTTTTCGCTATTTTTTTATAGTTATAAATCTCTCCATTATAGGCAATCACATAGCGTCCACTATGGGAAACCATGGGCTGAGCGCCATTTTCAGACAAATCAACTATGGAAAGCCTTCTATGGCCTAACGAAACCTGGCCATCTTTCGAAAAATAACTTCCTCCTGCATCAGGGCCTCTATGGTGCATTCTTTCTTTCATTTTTTCAATGTTCTTTTGCTTGTCTCCATTCCAATTGCAAAATCCTGCTATTCCACACATTTTTATACCCCCTGCATATCGCAAGCTATACAACACATTTAAGTTAAAACCGGGAATCCCTGTGTTCCCAACAGTCATCTATTTTTTAATAGGGATAAAAGAAATTTCTCCCAACCACCATATACATGTTCCGGCCGGTAGGTCTTCGCCATCCCCGCAGCTGCTATGCCCAGTTTATCTGCCATCTGTGTATCTGCTAATAAACTGCGCAAATGCTCTCTCATGCTGGCAATATCCCCCACTGGGGTCAAAATCCCATTTTTTCCATTTTCTATTAAATCAGCTGGACCACCGCAGGGACAGTCTGTGGAGATTACCGCAAGTCCCATCACCATAGCTTCAATCAATGTGTTGGGAACTCCCTCCGAGTTGGACGAAAGCACAAAAATATGTGCTTTATAAATGGCATCCGCCACATTGTCAATACTTCCGGGAAGCAGCACCTGCTCTGAAAGCTTCTTTTCTTCTACCAGCTCCATCAGTTTTTTTCTGCATTCGCCATCTCCATAAATAATCAGCTTGTAATCAGAAAATTCTTGTGCAATTTCCGCAAAGGCCCGGATAATCATTTCGTGGTTTTTATTTTCATCCACGCGTCCTACTGCCACAATCGTTTTTTCCCGTACCCCTTCGTATCTTTCCCTGAAAAATACAGCGCTCACAGGATTCTGCAAAATAATCGCCTTGCGGCGTACCTTTTCCGGGAAAAAATCAAAGCATCTACGGGTCTGCAGAATCACGCCGTCCGCCCATGCAAACAAGCATCTTGCCATAAAACGCATCCATGTATGATAATATTCTTCCTTAGGCTCCGCCCGCACAGACACCGCAACTGGTATCCTTAAAAACCGGGAGGTTAAGATTGCCATCATATTATTTTTTCCAATAAAGGAAAGAATCACGTCCGGTCTCTCCGCCTTCCAAATATTTCTAAGCTTCCTAAATCGGCGCTTGAAATTTACCAGACGATTACCCGTAGTCTCCTCCTGACTGATATCGGAAATTACCCTCTTTACTTTTTCATTTAATAGATATTCATTTTCCTTCTGATACTGCGTTACCATAGTTACCCGGTAGCCTTTTTCGGCAAAATAATCCGCCAGATTAACCAGCACCCTTTCTGCGCCGCCCTTTGTCAAGGCTCCAATTAACATGGCAATATGAATCTGCTTTTCCATCATAAACCTCATTTATCCTGTTGGTTTCCATTTTTTAAACTCTCCTCTCAGACAGAGCAGATTTGCATGCTGACTTCAAACATGCTTTAACGCATATACGTCTGATACCATTTCTGAAAAGTAAAAAACGACCAGGACAGCTTAGAATAGTTCGCACCGGTTGCCGGCCCTCCATCTCCTGTTTTCATATAATTTTCTATCATATCAGCCGTAAAATCCGCGTCAAATATGCCCTGCCTTTTTAAAGAATCTCTGCTGCACATATCCGTCAGCTGTTCCTTCAAAGGTCCTCTAAGCCATTTGTCCAATGGCACCCCAAAGCCAACCTTGGGACGGTCTAGCAAACTTCTTGGAATATAATCATAAGCAATATCCTTCAAAATACGTTTTTTATTTCCCTTTTCATATTTCAACTTGTGGGCCATACGGAAGGAATATTCCATTACATCCTTGTCCAAAATAGGACATCTTGCTTCCAGGGAATATTTCATGGAAGCCCGATCCACCTTACATAAAATATCACCTGGAAGGTACGTATCCATGTCAAGCAGCATCCTTCTCATCTGCCAATCAGGTACTTGATAGGTACTTTCTATGGGGAAATGGCAGGGCAGCCCCTCTCCCATCACCATCTGGTTTGCCCTGGTAATATAATTGCTTGCTCCAAACTGGGTTTTGGTTTCCCGATTTCGATTTCCCGCAATCACTCTCACCCGGAAGGAAAGCTTTTCCTCAAGCCCAATCTGCCTAAACCCTGGCAGCTGGCACACCCCATGCACCAGGCCGCCAAGGCCGTCCAAAAGCTGTGCCTGATGTACATTCTCATAAATGTTATAGCCACAGAAAAATTCATCCCCCCCATCGCCCGAAAGAGCAACCGTCACATCCCTTCTTGCCAGCGCCGACACCAGCATGGTGGGGATTTGGGAGGAATCTGCAAAGGGCTCATCATAATACAAAGGTATGCTTTCCACAAGGCCAAGCATTTCCTCCTCATCTATATAAAGCTCCGTATGATTTGTGCCAAGATGCTCCGCCACTTCCTTTGCATATTTTGCTTCATTGTAACGTTCTTCATGAAAACCAATGGAAAAGGTTTTAACCGGCTTCTTTGAGTGTGCCTGCGCTATAGCTGTCATCAAAGAAGAATCATATCCCCCGCTTAAGAAAGCGCCTAACGGAACATCCGCAATCATGCGCGAAGCCACCGCTTTATTTAAAAGTTCCTTTAGCTCTGCCTTCGCCTGTTCATAATCGTTAACAGGTTTCTTGCTCATTTCATGATATACCTTCTTAATATCCCAATATTTCCAGATGGTAATTTCACCCTGGTGGAACTTTAAGATACTCCCAGGCTCTAACTTATATACGTTCTCGAATATACTATCCGGCGCATTGATGTACTGCTGAAACAGAAATCTTGAAAGAATATCCTTCCGTATTTTTTTATGGAAGCCTTCCCTTTTCATAATGGGCTTTAATTCCGATGCGAAAATCAGATTGCCGTCATTCACCTCATAATATAAAGGCTTTTTCCCAATCCTGTCCCGCACCAGATAAACATCCTGTGTCTCCCTATCATAAAGACAAATAGCAAACATGCCATTTAACCGATCCATGCACTTAATGCCCCATTTCAGGTATGCGGCAATGATCACCTCAGTATCGCAGTTAGAGCAAAAAGGATACTCTTTCAGTTCCTTACGCAGCTCCAAAAAGTTGTAAATTTCTCCATTAAAGACCACACTTATCCCTCCATCCTTTGAATGCATGGGTTGGTGTCCTAAAGGGGATAAATCCATAATGGACAGTCTTCTTTGGGCCATACCAATCTGATAACCGTCCTTTATGTCAAAAATTTCCTCTCCGCTGTCATCCGGCCCTCTATGATACATAGTATCGTTCATTTCTTTAAGCTGGGCCAGCGTGATATTTTGTTTTGAAATAAAACCGCATATTCCACACATAAGTTATTCCTTTACCGTTGCTTCTATATATTCTTTCCACTGTTCCAAAATTGCAGCCTCATTCACTCTATCGCTAATTTTACGCGCATTATCGCCCAGGCGCTCTGCTAATTCCTGGTCTTCTATTAATCTGTTGATACTGTCTGTCAGCGCTTTTTCATCTCCAACCGGTATCAGGAGCCCGTTTTCCTCATGTTTGATAACGGTTTTGGGGCCGCCGCAAGGGCAGTCTGTAGCCACCACAGGCATTCCCAAAGCCATTGCCTCTAACAGCGCATTCGGCATACCCTCGTAATCAGAGGAAAAGGCATACACAGCCCCTTTGGGAAGCTGCTTTTCTAAATCATCGCTTGCCCCTGCTAACAGCATGTAATCCTCCGCCTTATACTCCTTAATAAATTTTTCCAGCTTTTCCTTAGTACCATCAAAAGAATCGCCTCCATATATTTTCAGGATATAGTCGGGATGTTTTTCATGTACTTTCAAAAAGGCTTTCAGAAGCATCAGCTGATTCTTAAAGTCAACCAGCCTTCCTGACTGCACCACCAGCTTTTCCCTCACCTCGGGTTTAGGCACGCCTATATATTTGTGATTGACAGGGTTTAAAATAATCCTTGACCTTTTACGCAAAGAGGCCGGAAAGGATTCTCCCTGTTCCCTTGTCTGGAACACACAGCCTGCTGCCCTTGGATATAAAAGAGGAATTAAAATTTTGTCCGCTAAGGAATTATAATAGGATTTCGGATCCTGTCTGACCGCCGTAATCACAGGAATCCCTGTGCCCAATGCGGAAATAAGCGCCCGATAATTTGGTCTTCTGGTAAAGGAGATTACCACATCAGGCCTTTCTTTTTTCATAAGCGCCCGCAAGTAATGAAACCGCAGCCAAATTTTAGGAAGGCGGCCTTTTCTTTCATCCTCTTTCCGTAATCCGACATGAATCCTTCTCACCCGTTGGTCCAGCTTAAATTCAACCTCACCCTGCCACTCGGTAGCAGCAATTACCTCATAATCATCTTTCACAAGCTGATTAGCCAGGTTAGATACCACCCGCTCTGCCCCGCCTTGTTCAAAACAATTTAAATGAAATAAAACCTTCCGCATGTTAATCCTCCAAGCCCTTTACTGCCTACTCTCTAAAAGGAACGGCTACACCAACGTTAATTTTAAAAATTGTTCGATATAATTCTCGTAAGTGAAGATTTGCGCTCGGTTTAACGCTGCCTCTTGATACTTCTTAAGTTTTTCATCATCTTTAAGTAAATCCAGTACAAGCTCCGCCATATGTTTTTCTTCTTCCAGTATATGACTGGCATCCAAATCTCTGTCCCTATTCATAACCGGAACTAAAATACCATACGCCCCATAAATAACCGGCTTTTTTCCTTCCCGTATCTGCTTTTCGAACAAAGTAGTGTCTCCATCCTCAAGGAGTATCTCTGCCGGTCCGGTAAGGCAATCCACGCTAACTGGCGCCAGTCCCAACGCCATTGCCTCCACCAGCGCATTTGGAAAACCTTCATTTAAAGAAGTAAGCAAATAGATTTCTCCTTTTTTCAAATATTGATAAGGCTCCCGCTGCATACCTGCAAAATAAATAACATCCGATATTTTTAAATCCTCCGCCAGTTTTTTATAATAGCCAAAGGTTCCCGCTCCCATCAGAATAAGCCGACTTTCCGGTATTTGCTTATGAACCAGCGAAAATACCTTCAGCATATGCCAAAAACCCTTCATATCGTCATCCCTGCCCATGGATACCATATACCGGATTTTTCTCCCCTGATCGTCATAATCCCCCCAAGGCAGCTTTGGCTCTTTTGCCTGTGCTTCCTCCCTGATTGCCTGTACATCATACAAATTATAAAGTGTAGCAGTTCTATTAAATCCAAATTTAATATTGAGTTCTTTCTCAATTGTTTTAGAGCAGCAAATCATCAGATGGGCCAGTCTGGTAAACAATTTGATTTTAATTGTTTCTTCCACATCTGTGTAATTTCTGAGTCCAAGCCATACTTTTTCCCGTCCTGTTTTCGAAAAGGCATTGACCATATTCGCAGTAGGGCCAAAGCTATAAGCAATATCAGGCTTCATTCTTTTCTTAAGCTTCCTAACCTTTGCGGAACGCCTTATCATGTTAAATATCTTTTTAACTTTTCCCTTTTTTGCCCCCATCTGAATGTCAATGATATTTAAACCCTCTATATTATAAGCAATGTTCGCCGAATTAAATATGACGATTGTCACATCGAAATACGGTTCCATCAATCGCGCAGTAGTGATACACACCCGTTCAAAACCACCCTGATGAAGCATAGGGGATATTAGCATTAATTTCTTTTTCATCTCAAAATACCTGTTTCATAAAATCGCATCATCCGATCAGCTTGTTCCTTTACATCAAATCCCGCTTTTTGCATCTCCTCCACATAGCTTTTTCTCTCATAATCCGCCGTATTTTGGATGTACTTAGCCCAAAGCGCCGCCTTTGCCTGTATATCCATAGTGTGCACCAAATCCGTTGCTATCACTTCCTCACAGATTGTATCCGACATCACACATCTAAGGCCGGAGGTTTGGGCTTCCACCATGGTTCCCGGCAGTCCCTCAAACCGGGAAGGGTAAACAAAATAATCCATAGCCTGGTAATAGTCATAAATATTACTGTGGTTTCCAAGAAAGTATACCTTATCTTCTATTCCCAGCTCCTTCGCCAGAGCCTTAGCATCGGCCATCCCGCTTCCTTCGCCCAACAGCAGTAAAACAAAGCTCTTTTTTTTAGCTAAGTTTCCATTTAAATCTTCATTTAATTTTTCTTTCTTACAAAGCTTAGCAAAGATTTGTAACAAATATTCATGATTTTTAGCATAATGGAACCTGCCCACGTGACCAATCACGTATTTGTCTTCAATCCCAAGCTCCTTTCGTTTTTCCCTTCGCTTTCCCTCATCGTAAGCAAACAGTTGACAGTCAATGGCATTGGGAACGAAAATTGTCTTTCCCTCCCTCACCGCCTGCTCCCCGAAAACGGAAATTCCTGCCAGCTTTGAACAGGTAAAAAGATAGTCCGCCTTTTTGGAAAGATTCCGCCGCATCCATCTGGTCAGCTTACCCTTAGCGCCCTTATCTACCCCGGCGCTTCTGGCATGGGCAATGGTAATCGGAATCCCTGCCTGCTTTGCTATGGGCAGATAAATCGCCGCTGTACTGGTCATATGTCCCTGCACCGCTTTAAAATCCTTATGAACCCTGAAGAACTCCTTCATGGCACTCCGGTAGGAAAAATAGTTATATAGCCGAAAACGGGGAACGCGAAATATCCGCCCTCCCAGCTTTACAATCTCTTTATCAAAATGTCCCTCCGCTTCCGTATGAACCAAAAAATCAAATTGAAATTTATTTTTGTCTATATGACGGTATAAGTCCATAATGCGGCTTTCCGCACCGCCAAGTTGTGTATTTCCGAGCACATGAAGTATCCGAATTGGTTGCGCCATTTCTTCTCCTTTTGCCTTTATGACTATTGTCAGAATATTCGCGCAGCTTATTCTTTCGCAATTGTCTGCTTTTGCGTGCTTGCCTTTACCATCCAATATTTTCCTTTTGCCATAATAAACTCTTTCCACCTGCCTGGAATACTTTGCTTCACCGCAGGCTGCGCTAAATATTCTCTATAAGAAATCCACTGCGTATCTTTTCGCTCAAAATAGCTTTCATACCGCTTCAAATCATCTTCTTTGACGGTTCCCGTATGAACCACCATGGTTGAATACCCTTCCATCTTTCTCAATGTACTGCTAAGCCGAAAGGAAATCGGATAAAATTTTAGCCCCTTAAAATAGTAGGGTCTTTCCCCAAATCCATCTGTCAATGCCGTAAAACCGGTCTCCTGTAACGCTTTTAAGGTACAAATATCATAAGAATGAGCAGGTGCCATAAAAAGATCTGTCTCAATTCCTTTTTCTCTCAAAATCCTTTTCCCTTCTGTCAGCATTTCTTTTTGCTTTTCCAATGGAACCCCTGCAAATTCAGAAAAATTGTTAAGGGGAAACAGACCACCTTTATTGGTGGTGTAAATGTGGTAAAGCCCATGCATGGCAATTACCCAGCCTTCTTTTTCCAGCTCTTTCACATATTCCCAGAAATCCGCCGGCCTGCATTCATTTTCTTTTTCATCCTTTTTCAGATTTTCGTCTCTGTTCTTTGGAACAACCCCTATCAGCGGCTTCACCTGATACCGATCCAGAAGCTCTTTGAACTTTAAAAAACGCTTCCAATCCATATCGGATGTTATGTCATCCAGCCTTACCGCTATTTTCATATAGTCTCCTTCCAAAAAACCTTATCTTATATGAAAAAGGTAAATCTTACAAATTTTCTTTGTACCAGTTGATGGCAAGATTTATCCCTTTTTCAAAATCATATTCAGGGTCATATCCAAGCATCTTCCTTGCCTTGCTGATGTCTGCATTGGAATCTCTGATATCTCCGGGCCTGCTGGGCCCAAACGCCGGTTCCACGTCCTTACCTAGCGCCTTGCAAAGGTCATGATAAACGTCTATCAAATATTCCCTACCCCCTGCTCCAATATTGTATGCTTCGCCTGCTGCCTCTGAAGGAGCCAAACAAGCTTTTAAATTCGCCTCAATTACATTATCAATGTAAGTAAAATCCCTGGACTGCTTACCATCGCCATGGATTGTAGGCACTTGTCCGTCCATAAGCTGCTTGATAAACTTAGGAATCACTGCGGCATACATACCATTCGGGTCCTGCCGCCTGCCAAACACATTAAAATACCTCATGCCATAAGTGTCCAGTCCATACAACACTTTATAAAGTCTTCCGTATTCCTCATCCACCCGTTTGGTTAGAGCGTACGGAGAAAGAAGCTTTCCTTCCCGCCCTTCCTGCTTCGGAAGGATCGGATGATCTCCATATACGGAGGAGCTGGATGCATAGACGAATTTTTTCACGCTGTTTTGTCTTGCAGCCTCCATCATATTGAGTGTGCCGCGTATATTAATTTCCTCATAGAGAAGTGGCATCTCGATACTTCTGGGGACGCTCCCCCATGCTGCCTGATTTAAAACAAAATCCACGTCCCTGCAGGCATCCATGCATGTATCTAACTCCCTGATGTCTCCTTTAATAAAAACAAAATCAGGATTTAAGGTTAACTTCTCAATGTTTTCATACTTTCCCGTTGATAAATTGTCCAGGCATCTGACTCTATATCCCATGTTTAAAATGGCTTCACATAGGTTTGAGCCTATAAATCCTGCTCCGCCTGTCACCAGAAACATAGAATTTTTATCAAACTTTAACTCTCGATATCCCATTTTCTATTCTTCTCCCATTATTGTTTCTTCCAAACCTCTATATATCTTCCTCTCAAAAATGGTCCCATCTTTTCAATCTGCCTGTAATGATTCGGCAGAATCTTACTCCAATCTAAAAAATGGCTCGTTTCACTGTCAGGAACAGTATCTACTATAAAATGTAATATATTGCTTTTTCCGCGATAACATGATAAGGCCGTACCCAAGTATCCTCTGTTCCACCATGCATAAAGTCTAATGTTACCAGATAATCAATATCCTTTTCTATTACTTAATCGAAACTGCCTACCTTATATGTGGCCATCCCATCATCTAACTCACGAGCTGCCAAAATAACATCTTCACACATATCCATTCCCACTTTTTTATTGGCTGTAATATGCCGCAAAAGTTCTCCAAGCCCGCACCCTATATCCACCACATATCCCTTTTGTTCATTATGAAAATTAATATATTATGCTGTTTTTAAAAATCCAGCTTCTTTTATCTTTCGAAAAATTTTCATGTTTCATCCTCTATAACCGCCAATATAGATAGCCCTTATCTTCCATCTCCTTGCGATCGCGTAAGCCCTTGATATCCAGCAACACCTTCTTTTGTCCTGCTTTAAAGAATCCTGCAAAATCTTTTTCCTTTAAAAAGGTAAACTCTTTATGAGCAACCGCTATGATTATCGCATCCATGTCCTTTATGGCGTCCATGGTCTCGAACGTGATTCCATAAAGCTGTTTTGCTTCTTTTGCGTCTGCCGCCGGCTCCACCACCATAGGTGTAATTTTATATTCCTCAAGCTCTCTATAAATATCAATTACCTTGGTATTTCTGGTATCCGGGCAATTTTCCTTAAAGGTGAATCCAAGAATGGCAACCTTAGCCCCTTTTACATGAATATCTGCTTTTATCAGGTTTTTCACCAAAGACTCTGCCACATATTTTCCCATATCATCATTGATGCGCCGGCCTGACAAAATAATCTGGGAATGATATCCAAGTTCCTCCGCCTTGTAGGTCAGGTAATAAGGATCCACACCGATACAGTGGCCTCCCACCAAGCCAGGATAAAATTTCAGGAAATTCCATTTGGTTCCTGCTGCTTCTAACACCGATTTCGTATCAATCCCCATCTTATTAAAAATGATGGACAACTCATTCATAAAGGCTATGTTAATATCTCTCTGGCTGTTCTCAATCACCTTAGCGGCCTCTGCCACCTTGATAGACTGTGCCCGATATACACCGGCCTCCACCACCAACTCATAAACCTTCGCCACCGTATCTAAAGTTTCCTCATCCATACCGGATACAATCTTAACAATGGTTTCCAGACGGTGCACCTTATCTCCAGGATTGATTCGCTCCGGCGAATATCCAATTTTAAAATCCACACCACATTTAAGGCCTGATTCCTTTTCCAAAATAGGCACACAAATATCCTCTGTAACCCCCGGATACACAGTTGATTCAAACACAACCACAGACCCCTTTGTCAAATTCTGCCCTAAAATACGGCTGGCCCCCTCAACCGGCGTAAGATCCGGCGTATGGTCGCTGTTCACCGGCGTGGGAACTGCCACGATATGGAACTTAGCCTCCCGAAGCCTTTTGGGATCAGCTGTAAACGCCACCTTTGTTTCCTTAATGACATCATTTCCTACTTCATTGGTAGGATCCACCCCATTTTTGTATAAATCAATCTTTTTTTCATTTAAATCAAAGCCTATCACCTTAACCTTCCGTGCAAAAGCTACTGCAATCGGCATTCCCACATATCCAAGTCCAACCAGCGACAATTTTTCTTTCCCACTCACAATATCTTCATATAAATTCATCCCAAACCTCCATAGTCGCAGTGCACATTCTGAAAACGTTCGGTTTCCCACATTGCTTCGCGGCACTGCTCATTATCTTCGCGTACATTATACCACATCACTAAATTACTTGTTAATCTGTTTTGCAATTTCTTCTAAATAGATGGAAATAACCTTCCGGCGGTCAAACACATGCTCCACATATTCCCGCCCCCGCAGCCCCATCTCCTGGCGGTCGGATTTTGTATAGCTTAAAATAGTCTTAATAGCTCTCACAAGTCCTTCCGTATCTCTGGCCGGAAAAGTAAGCCCGCTTAATCCACTTTGCAATGTCTCACGACACCCCGGCACATCACTTGCAAGCACTGGTCTTCCACAGGCCGCCGCCTCAAGCAGTACATTCGAAAGCCCCTCATGATAAGAAGGATGGACAATCACATGACTCTGCGCCATAACCTTTGGCACATCATCGATATGTCCAAAGTACTTAAGCTTCCCTTCCTCTGAAAGCCTTTGGATCCATGGCTCATAGGTCTTCCGGCTTTCTTCCTCATATTCCCCTACAAGATAAAAACGGCTTTCCTGAAACTCTCCTGCAATCTGCTCTGCCGCAGTCAAATATTCTTCAATTCCCTTATCCTTCATCATACGCAAAACCGCCAAAAATATAATTCCCTTATCCTCGGACGGATAGCTTACGTAAGGGTGCTCCTGCAAATTCACACCGGATCCTGGCAAAAGCCTGCTCCTTTCTTTTCCCACACCATGTGTAAGCATAAACTGCTGATTCCCTTCATTTTGAAAGAAAACACAGGCTGCCTTTTTTACTGCAACTCTATAAAAAGCAATTAATGCCTTTCCCAGCAATCCCTGCTTTTCCACCGCTGTACCAAGTCCGGTAATGTTTACAAGGTATGGTACCCTCTTTATCCTGCACGCCAGCCCACCGTAAAGGTTGGGCTTTATGGTATAAGTCAACACCACATCCGGCTTCTGCTGCCTCAAAAGCTTTGTATATTTGACAAAAAGCTTAAAGTCATGGACAGGGTTACTGCCCCTACGCTCAAATTCCGTAGGGATCACCTGAAATCCCATATCTTCAAGCTTCCTGCAATTTTCATCAGAAGGCACTGAGATGACTGTCTCATACCCCTTATCTGTAAAGGCCTGCAAAACCTCTTTTCTGAAAAGATACAATCCATTTGCATAATTGCTCAGAATCAAAATCTTCATAACAGCCCTCCATGTAAAATTCCTTGCGATTTTACACTCCGCCTCATGCCATCATAAGCTGACAATAGCAGCTTCTATCTCTTTCTTTTTGCGGATGACAACGCTGTCGTACATCATCATCACCACGTCTTCCTCATAATCGCCAATCTGCTCCGGATTTGTATTTCCCTTAACATTTTCCTGAATCAGTTTAATAAAATCCACTCCGGCTCCATAGGCATGAAGATACGCACCTCCAAACCTTGGGTTAATTTCTGAGAGATAATATTTCCCGTCCTGATAAAAGAAATCCATATCTAGCGGCCCGTTAAACTCCATAGTCCCCAATACTTCTTTTACAAAATCAAATAATCTCTCATCCTTAAAAGATATCGTCTTATTGGCTCCTCCAATTGTGGTGGAAAGCTTACGTTTTGAAAAGATAGCTACCGGCTTATGGCTTACAGTATCCACATAAACGTCAGCGTCCAAGTCCTCCCCTGTCATAAGCTCCTGAATCATCAGGCTTTCATCTGCATCCGTCACCTGCTTTAACAATGCAAGGGTTTCTATCTTTCTGGCACCCACACTGCCGCTTCCCATCCTGGGCTTTACAAATACAGGCAAAAGAATCTCTCCCTTTTCATAAGCGGTTAAAAATTCTTCATAGGTTCCATAAGTTTTTATCGTATGAATTCCATGCCGTATCAAAAATTGATACATTTCATACTTATTAAAGCAGAGCTTTGCCGTTTCCGTGTAAGGCGCCAAAACCACAACACCCAAAGCCTCAAACTCCTCCCTGTGCTCCGCAAGCAGGGCAATTTCAGGATCAATCAGGGTAGTTACCGCATGAATTTCTTCTTTTTTACAAATATCTAAAATCATGGGAATATAACCAGGGTCGGTAATCAGCGGAACCTGATAAGCTCTGTTGGCGAAAGCCATGGCAGGAGCCACCTCACTATTGTCCGTAACCACAATCTTTGCATCTCTACCCAGCGTTTTCCTGAAATCCTTTAATAATTCACATCTTCTTCCCACACTGCAAAATAGTATATGCATCCTTCTTAGCCTCCCTGCGTTCACTCTATCCCTTCTTTCGGCGGTGTTCCCTGAAAGGCTTCCATGGTAGCGTCCGTTTCACTGCTAATTCCCTCTCTTTTTAACACTGCCTTAACCGTGCTGAAAAAAATTTTCAAGTCCAGCCCAAAGGAAATCTGATTGACATATTCCACATCATACTCAAATTTCTTTTCCCATGTAATCGCGTTTCGCCCATTGATCTGCGCCAGTCCTGTAAGTCCTGGCCTTACGTCATGTCTTTGCTTTTGAAAATCATTGTAAAGAGATAAGTATTTTACCAAAAGAGGCCTTGGCCCAATGATACTCATTTCCCCTTTTAAAATATTGAACAGCTCCGGGAGCTCGTCTAAACTGGTGGCACGCAGTTTTTTTCCAAACTCTGGAAGCCTTTCCTCATCCGGCAGCAGATTCCCCTGCCCATCCCTTGCATCCGTCATAGAGCGAAACTTATACAGCTTAAATATTTTTTCATTCTTTCCCGGTCTTTCCTGGGTAAACAAAACCGGACTTCCCAGCTTTTTTCTGACTAAAATAGCAAGGATAATATAAACAGGTGAAAGTACAAGTATCCCACACAGTGAAATTATCATATCAAGCAGTCTCTTTATATACCTTTCGTACATATCTACCCCTTATCTGTCAAAATGCTTCCTTACAATCTTTATAATCAGTTCCATATCCTCCGGTGTATTTTTAATATCGCTTGGCAGGCAGAGTCCCCTGTTAAAAATATCCTCTGCAGCGCTTTCCCGCACACCTTCCTTACAACCATTCCCCTCAGCAGCGATAAAATCGCACTTGGCAAATACCGGCTGCAAATGCATAGGTTTCCAGATGGGGCGGGATTCTATATTCCACTCATCCAGCGCGTCCATTATCTGATTGGGTGTAACGCCGCACGCAGGAGATATGGTCATACAGGTAAGCCAACAATTGGCATCCCCATCCTCATTTAAAGGATTTAAGGTAATTTCAGGTATATCCGCAAAAGCCTCCTTATACTGCCTGTAAATAGCCTTTTTCCGGTCCTTGTGCTCCTCTAAGTGCAAAAGCTGCCCTCTGCCCACTCCCGCCACAATATTACTCATTCTATAATTATACCCAATATTAGAATGCTGATAGTGTCTTGCCGGATCTCTGGCCTGGGTAGCCAAAAAAGTAGCCTTCTTTGTAAACTCCTCTTTCTCCGACACCATCATTCCCCCTCCGGATGTGGTGATAATTTTATTTCCATTGAAAGAATAGATGCCAATATCTCCAAAGGTTCCCGTATGCTTTCCTTTATAAGTACTGCCAAGAGACTCTGCCGCATCCTCAATCAGCGGAACATTGTGCTCCCTGCAGATTTCCATAATTTCATAAAGTTTCGCCGGTGTTCCGTATAAATGAACCACAATCACGGCTTTTACATTAGGATACTTCTCAAAAGCCCTCCGCAAAGCATCCGGGTCCATATTCCAGGTGTCTTTCTCCGAATCGATAAACACAGGCACTGCCTTTTCGTATACCACCGGATTACAGGTCGCGCTAAAGGTCAGGGTTGGAACAAATACAAGATCCCCCTGAGAAATTCCCAAAACCTTAAGAGCCAGATGAATCGCTGCCGTCCCTGCGCTTAAAGCTGATGCATGAGAAATTCCCACATAATCCGCAATCTCCTTCTCAAATGCATTCACATTAGGGCCAAGGGGCGCCACCCAATTTGTATCAAAGGCCTCCTTAATAAATTCCTGCTCCTCCCCATGCATAGTGGGGGAAGACAAATATATTTTTTTCCCTGTCATTTTCCTGCTCCTTTCTAAAAATTCCTCTGGTGTAAGAACAGTTAGCCCCAATACCATAGAACATCTTCACAAAGCCGCCATTGCTGCCAACATCAGAAGGTCTTCTCGCTCTGTTCTTCGTAATTATAAGTGGGCACAATCTCCTTAATAAGCGGCCGGATATCGCTGTTTTCATTGACGGACGCTTCTTTTAAATTTTTCAGCTGAACAAAAAATTCCATTTCATTTATATCAATAGGTTTCCCAATATAAATCAGTTTATTTTTGGTTCCCGTCATTCCCTCCTCCTCCATCAAAAGCTCCTCATACAGCTTTTCACCGGGGCGAAGGCCGGTAAACTCAATTTTTATATCCTCATCCACACGATAACCGGATAACCGGATTAAATTCCTGGCCAGATCCAAAATCTTTACAGGTCTTCCCATATCCAGCACGAAAATCTCCCCACCCTTGGCATAAGCTCCTGCCTGTAACACCAGCGATACCGCCTCAGGTATGGTCATAAAGTACCGTATGATATCAGGATGGGTGACCGTCACCGGCCCTCCCGCCATAATCTGCTTTTTAAACAATGGAATGACGCTGCCATTGCTTCCAAGCACATTCCCAAAACGCACTGCCACAAATTCCGTGTCGTAGTGCTTGTTAAAGGTCTGAATAATCATCTCGCAGATTCTCTTGCTGGCTCCCATAATATTGGTAGGATTTACCGCTTTGTCCGTGGAAATCATTACAAAACGCTTTACATCATTCATGGCAGCCGCCTGGGCCGTTTTCCAGGTTCCAAATACATTATTTTTTACCGCCTCATTCGGGCTTCCTTCCATCAATGGCACATGCTTATGGGCCGCCGCATGATAGACAATGTCCGGTTTATAATGCTCAAAAATCCAGTTCATACGGTTCGTATTGCGGACAGATGCAATCAGTACGGTTAAAGAAAGGTCAGGATACTTAGCCAAAAGCTCCTGCTGCACATCATAGACATTGTTTTCATAAATATCAAGAATAATGAGCTTAGCCGGATGATGGGAGGCAATCTGTCTGCAAAGCTCGCTTCCAATAGAACCGCCGCCGCCTGTTATCAGCACTTTTTTCCCTTTTACATAGCCAAGAATAGAGTCTAAGTCAACCTCAATGGGCTCCCTTCCCAAAAGGTCCTCAACCTCCACATCCCGCAGTTTGCTGACGCTGACTTCCCCGTTCACCAACTGATACATTCCGGGGAGGGAACGGAGCTTACAGCTTGTTTCCTTACAAATATCCAAAATAGCAGACATCTCCTCCCTGGAAATGGAGGGCATGGCTATGATGATTTCATCAATACCATAAATGTCCGCGCACTCAACAATCTTATTTCTTCCCCCTGCCACCTTGATACCTTGAATAAATTTTCCCCATTTTCCTTTATCATCATCAATAATACAGCGGATGACCATGGTGGAAAAATTGCTGTTCACAATCTCCTTGATAATCAGATTGGCGGCTTCCCCCGCTCCAATCACCATAACGGAAATACTATTATTTTTATTCTGCTGCTTGTGCTTAAGACTTCTGAAAAACCGATAGGAAAAACGGCTTCCAAAAATAAAACTAATCAGCAAAAAAACGTACAGAAAATAATAGCTGCTGGGAACAGCCTGCTGCCCTGGCACTTTAAAAAACTGAATCCCCACCGCCTGGGCTGCGGAAGATACAACACTGGCCATAACCAGATTCTGAAGCTCCGTCTCCCCTGCAAAGGCCCAAAGGCTGCTGTACATTCGAAACAGATATAAGACAAAAAGGGTAATTATGATATTCACCGGCAAAAACCTGCTGACAGGATTTAAAAAATGCTCCGGTATTTCTGACATATTAAAATTATAACGCATCAAAAGAGCCAAATAACTAGCCAAAATAACACTAATTACATCATAAATAATCAGACAGGTCCTTCTGTAAAATATTTTAACATTAAAAGGGGTTCTTTTCTTTTCTTTACTCATCACTCTAATCCCCATACTTAAAGCAGCCCACAAATCTTAATTTCAGTTCTCCTGGAATACAAGGGGCGTAATCGCCAGCATCAGTACCAACCCGCAAGGATTGCTTAAATGGAAAATCCATTCCACCATCCCCGCCACTGCTACTGCCACACTTACCACCGCAGGGAATGATGCATAAGTTATTTTGTCCTTTTCCCTCCGATAATACAAACAGCTTCTCATAAAAGTGGCAGCTCCTAACAGCACAAAAAAGATTCCCACTGGTATGCCATGATCGTAGGCCACCTGCAGGTAGATGTTGTGAGCATGGGTTGCATTCTCCCCACTCTTTAAAATTGCCCCCATCTCCTCGTGCCCTATCATATTGAGCTGCTCCAGATAAGATTTGAAAATATCCAATCTGCCGTTGGTATAATCATCATCCCTTAAGGCTTCCTCCGGCACATCCTCCGGTATATAATCTGCCGAAGCCACTAACTTACTGCTATCCACAATACCCGGAATCACAATCCTTTTTTCCGTTCCATAAGATGTATCCGCCTTGGCGCTATTCTTATGAGCCCTTTCATATTCCGCCTGCTTCAGTTCTCCATAAGGGTCCAAAGTTCCCTCTGGTATACCAAAAATTTTATCTGCAAATACATCTATAAAACGGCCAACCCGCATATAGTTTATGGTTGCAAGTCTTCTGCCCCGCATAACCTCCTGCGGGCAGTACATGGAATATTCTATCTCATAAAGAAACGGTTCACTGATAAGCCCAGGTATATTCCTCTGCGCCGTAAACGTCACCGGCAGGCACACCAACACGGCCAATATCAGCATTCCCATGTTCTTTCCATAATTTTTAAGTAGTTGAAGCTTTCTACCACCTGCCATTATACCAACTGCGAATAAAACAGTAATTCCTACTGCAAAAAAGGCTGTTCTGGACATCGTAAAAAGCATATAAGAAGAAACCACTCCAAAAAGCACCAATTCTTTCCAGCAGTCTCTTAATTCCCGGCTTTTCTTAAGCTTTGCAAGCAAAATAACCATTGCCGCACACTCAACTATGGTCAGATAAGAAGCTGTAATTGTCACTGTGTGGAAAATATGGGTATATCTTGCATTCCTGTAGGTAACATAGGGTCGATGCAGCAGAGCAAAGCCCGTAGACCATATAAACTGAATCACTATTCCTCTTGCAATATTTACAAATATCCTCTCCTTGTGTTCCCACATGCCATAGTTTAAATAAAACAGGCCAAAGGCCACCACAAGCGCAACGCCCCACCATCTGCCATTTCTGAAAATAATAATAAGGGCAAAAAAGACTGCCACAAAAGCCGCATATACATAGGACAGCCTTGCAAGCTTCCTTTTGCACAGCCCAATCGCCGTCCGGATTAAAATGAAACCTAACAGTATTCCAATCAGAACCGTATATTTAAGGGCCTGCACCGCAAGCTCGTCCATTTCCTCCGTTAAGTTTGTTTGATAATAATGATACCCATAAAGCCCGGCTGCCGCCAGATAAATCAGATTATAAATATTTACAATTTCTTTCCACTTAAACATGGCAATGACCGCCAGTGAAAACCAAAGCATCTCCTTGCGCTCCGCCACTGTATGATGAATATCATACAATCCGCTCATATACTCGCAGCATCCGGCAACCGCTCCGGCAATTGCCACAGACTGAACCAGATCCCCAAAATGACTTTTCAGGTAGTCCAATGTAAAAATCGCCTGCTGCCCCACTCTGTCATGGTTAATGCCATAAAATAAGATAAGTGCAAGTAAAACCACACTGACAAAATATACCGTATTATCCAGCAAATACTTTCCGAAAAACCCGGTAAGTACAGCCCCAATACAAATAAGGGCACCCACCGCCACAATCGGGTTCATAACCCCCTTAAAAACCTTTTCTACTGTAGTCAGCTTGTCCTCTTTTTTCTTATACCAAAGCCGGACCCCCAATACAGATAAAGCGGCAATTCCTACAATCAGAGCGCCAAGGCCAAACACCCAAGTCTTTCTAAGAGGCATACGATAATTATAATTGGCCATAAGACTCATGCCTTCCTGGGTGGAATCTGCATAATATAACGTTCCCATGTAAGGCATTTCCTCCAAGGACACAGGCCCCCATCCGCTGAAAATCTCCGAGTCATCCCCCTGCAGGATTACAAAATAAGGCTTGCCCACTTCCATATCAACGTCAATGATAACTTTCTGGTATCCTGGCAGATGCTCCGGCTCAATTACTGTCTCCTCCTCACATATCACCTGCCACTGCTCGTCCAAAATCCGCAGGAAAAAGGTTTCTCCATGGCTGTTCTCATCTAAATACACATCTATGGTATCCATGTGATTGTACTGGGCAATTATTTCCTGCAGGATGGTTTTTTCCTCATCAACTGCCTCAGAGATAATTTCTCCTTGCGGCATCACTACCGTGCTTACCGTCTCATGCCAGATTCTAAGAGGCCATAAGGATATCAAAAGGAGTGCCATTATCATTAATATTACGGTTTGAATTGCTTTACTTTTATATACAATTTTCTTCATCTTTATACCCTCCGCATACCGCAAACTAAGCCTGCGGTTCTGCCACCCATAAAGAGTTTGAATTTACTTACAAAATTTTCATGCATGGGTAAGTATATCACAGATATTTCCAATTATCAAACTTTCACACCACACTTTAGCGATTCTTCTAGCAGGTTTGTCTTCCCGGACTGTTTATTCCCTATCCCCTAAAGATGACAAAAGCACCACTGGTAATAATGCCCACAAAAAAACCACATATCTAACCAAACAAGCCGGTCCCAAAAGCACTGTGAGCCAGCAAAGGCCCGGCAGTACAAATGGAAGTACCATGCTCCATCTTTTTCCATAGCACAGAAAGCCTAAGAAAAAACACCAGACTAAGAACAAAAACCCGGGAGAAAACAGCATGGATATTACCGGGATTCTCTGCTGGGCAATTTCCAGAGACATTTTTCGGTATATCTCATTGAGCCACGGGAATTTGCTCTCTCTTACGCCCGGTTCTTCTACCTCATAGCCGAAGTAAGAACTATCCTCATAAGTGTAGGTAAATACGGTGTTTCCACGATAGGTGTCTATCACCGTGTCCGGGTACCAAAATCCGTAGGAAGTCATAAACCACGCATTGAAATAAGCAAAGGGATGTTCTGCCCCCCATTTGGCCCACAGTTTCCAAAAGCTTTTTTTGTCAGCTTCGTAGGCTTCATTGTTAAAGCTTATCTTCACTCCGTCCGTTACCTTGGGGGTATATCTGGCAACAGCCTCTTTCGGCAGATATCTGTACAAAATTTCCTGTTCCTTTAAAGGAACTTCCTCATACGCGCAAATCCTTGCCATCTGGGAAATCGGCACCGTAAGCATCTCCTGGTTTTCTGAATCATCTGCGCCAAGCGCTGCTGCAAGCCCGGCGCTAACCAATACATAAGCCCCTATGCTCACCACAAGGCAAGGGAGAACCTTTTTCCATTCTTTTCTTAAATAAAATACCAATACAGGTGTAAATACCAGAAATCCATAAAAACCATTATGCCGCAGCAGCATCATTCCGGTAGAGGTAATTCCAAACAGGATAACCTGGCCTTTCTTTCGAAAAAATTCATTTACATCCGCACACAGCTCCTGCAAAAGAACTACCAGAATCAGCATCATTCCCGTAAAAAGCCCATCCTTAGCGGAACAAAGGGAAAACATCACAAGCACCGGACACAGGCCAAAATACAATATCATCACTGCTCTTACCCATTTAGCTGCCCCTCTGCTTTCCATTTTTCCTATGCACCACGCAAAAATACCAGCCATGCTGGCCATTTGCACCACTGTATAGCAGGCAATCCCCAGATTATAGGAACCTGTCACTTTATAAACCAGCTGAATGATTCCTCCCAACGCAAGCACATGCAAAAGAGGATGGTGGGTCGAAAAGCTCCGCATCACCACCTGCAAAAGTTCATCCTGCGCATCATACACAAAAAAGCCGGGATAAACCGCTAAGAAAACAGGAATGTAGAAAAGCAGTATCGCCCCTGCTCTGGCAAAAAAACTGCCATAACCTTTTTCCTTCCTTTGTTCCTGCTGCCCGGCTACGGATATGCTGCCTAATGCGCTGCTTCTCCATGGCGCTTTCACACTCCCAAGCTTGTCCCAACAGTAACGCGTCAGTAAAGAAAAAAGAACCGCTAATATACCAATGCCACCCCACATCCGGCCATTCGTAAAGGGAACGCTGCCCCATAAATCCAGCTGCCTTCCAAACACCATGCAAAGAGAAAAAACGATTCCAAAAACGCCAGGATAAATCCATCCCGTCCATTCTCCTCCAAAATCCTTTTCCAGCGCTTTATTCACCAAATAAAACAGAACGAAAAAAACAAAAACAGATACTATGCTGTTGGTATACCCCAGGCTCTCCGCCCGATGAAGTATCCACGGCCAAGCGCTCACACCGGCAAAAGACAAAGCAGCCGCCAAAATCCGCCTTAAAGCGCCAAATTTATAAATATGATACCTATTTAATTTCTCAGCGTTCTTCTGCCTGCTTTTCATTAAGCTCTGCTCCTGTTATCTCCCGTATCACAAACTGCGGAGAATTATTCATGGAAATGTACATTCGTCCCACATACTCACCTGTCAGTCCTACCATCAGCATCAACATTCCCCCTATAAACACGGTCACTGACATTAACGCGCTGAACCCTGTCACCAGTCCCGGAGGATTTATAAAAATTTTTTTAATAATCGTATAAATCCCATATAAAAAGCCAACTGCGGCAAACAGCGCGCCCGAAACAGTGGAAATCCGCAGCGGTTTCACACTAAAGGCTGTAAAGCCATTAAACCACAAACCTAATAATTTTCCTAATGTATACCCGGAGGTTCCTGCCTGCCTGTCTCTATGGTTCACCTCCACATTGATGATCTTCTTTGTGGTGCGTAAAACCAATCCGATTACATAAGGATAAGCATTCACGTAACGCATCATCTCATCCACCACAAACCGCCTCGCCGCAAAGTAACTGGACAGATACAGTTCCTTTGGCTTGCCAAGCATCACACGGGTCATCACCTCATTCACATGGCTCCCCCAATTTCGGAATCCGGAATGATGTTTGTTTATATATTTGGCATAAACCACATCCGCCCCTTTTTCAATTCCATCAAGGAGCTTGTCCACCTCGCCCGCAGGCGTCTGGCCATCATCATCCAGGCAGACAACAATATCCCCTTTCGTGTAGTGAAATCCTGCCATTAAAGCGCTATGCTGTCCAAAATTTCTGGCAAGGTCAATTCCCGTAATATTGTCATTTTCCACACACAGCTTTTGAATCGTACCAAAGGTTTCATCCGGAGAACAGTCATTGACTAAAATCACCTCATAGTCATATTCTTCCATCTGACTCATTTTTCCCTGGATTTCCTTAATTACGCCCGGCAGTGTTGCCTCGGATCGATAACATGGAATCACAAAACTGACCAATTTTCTCACGGCAAACCTCCTCTGTCTCCACCTCTCATCCGATACTTCAGATAAATAAATCTTACAGGCAAAGCCTGTTTAAAGTTTTAACTGTTCTTATTTATCACAGCCATATAAATCACATCTTTATAACGGCCCTCCAAAAAAACTTCATCCTTCAGATAGGCCTCCTTAACAAAGCCTGCCTTCTCATAGCTTCTTCTGGCCTGCTTATTTTCCGCCAAAACCCGCAGCATAAGCTTGTGAAGGCCTTCCTCCCAAAAGGCATACTCTATCATCATTTTAGCGGCCTCAGTTCCATATCCCTTTCCAAGGGCATCCTTCTCTCCGATAAATATGCCATACTCCGCCTTATGATGGTCTCTGTCTATATCCCGCAGATAAACGCTGCCCACCGGCTTTCCATCCATCTTCCTGCAAATCATAAACTGCACCACCTTACCCGTATCTATCATATTTTTCATCCAGTTTTCATGTCCCGCTCTGGTAAAAGGCTTCTGATAAATGAAATTGCTGCGAACGAAATCCGTATTGCGCCACCGGATAATATTCTCCGTATCCTCCGCCCCCATCAAGCGCAGGTAAATCGTTTCCCCTTCCAGCCTATCCTTTTTCACCCCTTTATCCTTCATACCTTCCTCCCACTTTCCTAATGCCTTTCATTCACTTATTTTCCATGCAAAGCATATATTTCAAAGACACCGGCCACCTGCTCCACAAGCTGCGCCTCCACGGGCGTTCCATGGCCTTCGTAATATTCAAAAATCCACTCCATGTCCTCACTGGCTTTTCGGACAAAATAAACGTCCTCCCTGTCCTTAAGAGCCATTTCCATATTTTCTATCTCAAAAAGCGCCAGCTTTTTTCTCTGCAGAGGGCTCTTGCAGGCCCAGCCGCCCATAATGTCATAGTTATCCAAAGAATTATCCACATCCCGGAACATTTTTTCCGAATAAGGAATCCCGGCATCGGAAACCGAAGAATATACATCAATAAAATAGAAATTCTCCTTATTTTCACCCTCGGAAAGACATGTATAAAGTTCCCTATAAAGAGCATTTACCTTTTCCCGCTCCCTCTGCCTTAACGAAACCGACTCCACACTGTCGGGAAAAGTCATAAGCGCCAGCAATCCAAAACAACCTGCTGCCAGAATCCCTCCCAGGCGCTTTGCCTTTGCGCTTTCAACTTCACTCCATTGCACAAAAATCATGGCAGCCAGAATGCAGAACTCCATCAGATATAGAGAATGGGTAATCCGCTCCGGCGCCCGGTCCCCCATTAAGATATACATCCACAGCGCTGTACGCACTCCAAAAAGAAAAATCAGCTTCCATGCTGCCCCAAACGCATTTTTTATATAGGCGCTCCCATTCTTCTTCTCCTGCTCTCCCCTGCTTTTTTTGGGAATCGCTGTAAAAAAAGCTGCCATATATCCCAGTATCACCACATAATTCCATGGATAATCACTGCCCACAGCCCCGGCTCCATGGCTAAAACGGTAAGTATAATCCTTTAGCTTCAAAATAAGCTTTGGCCCAAAAGGCTCTTTGGCGCTTTTCGTTTTGCCAGCATAGTCCGCAATCTCTCCCACCATAACATGGTCAATCTCCTCGTCCATGCCGAAATTATAATTATCAAGCAAGACCTTTTCACTTTCACTAAGGCCGATGCTCTCATAAAATTCCTTATGTTCTTCATATTCAGGCGGTTTTTGAAAGTCATAAAGCTCTGTCCTGTTATCAAAAAATTCTGTAAAATCCCTCCATTCTTTTGAACCGTAGGCTATCATGTGGCTAACCTGCCCCATCAGAATGCCGCCCAAAATAAGTCCAATCACGGTAAAATATTTAAAAGCATGCTCCTTTGTGAAAATCTTATCTTCGCTTCCCCATTTTGCAGTGCCCGCCACACAAATCATGGGAAGCACCAGCAGCAGCATCTCCGAACGAATCAAATAAGCCACTGATACCAGCAAAACGGCAGGAATATTTTTCCTTACAAATTCCCTGCCAGAGAGCCTGATGTCTGTGGTAAAAAATAGAAATGCCGCCGTCCCCCCAAGAAACGTGCAGGTTACCGTATACTGCGCAAAAATCAAATGCTCTAAAAATACTCCCCCAAAAAGCAATCCTTCCGTAAACGCCACAGCCAGCTTTCCCCACCAGGTTTTACAAAAGGCCAAACTCCTTTTTAAAATCAAATAGAAACAACCATAATGGCAAGCACACAAAAAAATCCCATACCAGGGAAGCCTCCCTGCAAGCCTGTAAAACAGACTGATAAAGGCACTGATCATCCACAGCATCTGTATATTATGCCCCTCCGGCGTACCTGTATAGACTCCTGCCAAAATATCCTTCATCAGCACATCATCATTCAAATCATAAAAATAATCAAATCTGCATCCTGCAAATATACCCAAAATGCACAGTGCCGCTAAAGCAATTATGCGGTTTTCATATTTCCTTAACTGATTTTTAAGCTCCATAAAATTCCTTCACACAGCCTGCAATATACTCCGTCTGCTCCTTCTTCAGCTGGTAAAACATGGGAAGCCTTAGCAGTCTCTCACTCTCCCTGGTGGTATAACGATCCTCCCCATGAAATCTCCCAAACTTAAGCCCGGCAGGCGCGGAATGCAATGGTATATAGTGGAAGACTGTCAAAACATCCTTTGCCTTCATAAAATCAATCAAACCGGAGCGCTCCTCCATATCTTTCGTCTTAATATAAAACATATGCCCGTTGTGTCCGCATCCCTCCGGTACTATAGGAAGCTCTATTTTCCCTGCCTCTGCCAAAGGCATTAGGAGCTCATAGTACTGGTTCCACCTTGCGATGCGCGCCTCATTAATTGCATCCGCCACCTCAAATTGTGTATACAAATAAGCCGCATTGATATCACTGGGCAGATAAGATGAACCGAAATTCTGCCACCTGTACTTGTCCACCTGTCCCCTATAATATTTGCTTCTGTCCGTTCCTTTTTCTCTCAGTATTTCTGCCTTTTCAATATACTCCGGTTCCCGTATCAGAAGTGCGCCTCCCTCGCCCATACTGAAATTCTTTGTCTCATGAAAACTATAGCATCCGAAATCTCCAATGGTACCCAGCTGCTTTCCCTTGTAGGTACACATAATTGCCTGGGCAGCATCCTCCACCACCATAAGATTATGACGTCTGGCAATGTCCATAATCACATCCATTTCACAGCTGATTCCCGCATAATGCACCACAGCAATCGCCCTGGTCTTTTCCGTGATGGCCGCTTCAATCAAAGTCTCGTCAATATTCATAGTATCCGGCCTGATATCCACAAACACTGCCTTTGCTCCCCGCAATACAAAAGCATCCGCCGTTGAGACAAAGGTATAAGAAGGGAGAATCACTTCATCCCCTTCCTTGATGTCACACAAAAGCGCCGCCATCTCAAGCGCATGGGTGCAGGAGGTAGTGAGCAGGCATTTAGATGTTCCGGTAACATCCTCTAAAAATACACTGCATTTTCTGGTAAATTCACCATCCCCGCAGATATGCATACTCTCCACGGCCTTTTTCATATTTTCCATTTCCCCTCCTGTATAAGGGGGTACATTAAATCGAATCATATTCATACCTCCTGCATTTCGCAAGCTTTGCCTGCGGCACCGAGCTCCTATTTATTCATAAACTGTAAATGCTTCATTAGAAAAGGTCTCCACATAATGATTCCCTTCCATAAAATTCCATATAGCCTTCAGCTTCTCATCTCCGTCACAAGCCTCCACATCCGTTCCCCAAAATGCCATAGCTTCCTGATTCCCAGCCAAATACGCTGACAGCTTAGGTGTGAGAATCACAAGCGGACGATCCTCTCCCACAGCCTCATTTAAATATGACATTTCTGTCAGTTCCTCTTGAAGTTGTGAAAGCGAGCTGGTATTTAAATCAGCCCATGTTGTATAAATAGCTGGCGCCATATCAAGGTAATAGGCAAGTCCTGGAATATTCCCGTACAGGATCAGCTTTTTCCCTTCATACTCCGATCGATTTTCCGTCATAAAAGCAGAAATCTCCTCTAAGGTCTCCGCATTCATTTCATTTGTATACATTCCCTTAAGCACCGAATTTCCTGCCACCTTATAGTTCCTCTCCTGCCCTGTCTCACCATCCAGAAAAACATAAAAGGAGCCAATTCCTATCGCCTGCACGAAAAAAGCCGCCAGTATACCGGATATCATAGCTTTTACAGGGAAAAGCGGTACCTTTCCGGTGGTATCTAAATAAATCCTTCCCCACCTTGCAAACCGGTAACCCATCCAAAAAACCACCGGCACAATAAAAAACAAATTATTCAGTACCGGCCAAATATGATTATTGCTTCCAAGAGGTGTAATCAAAATAACAATCAGCGCAATACAGCCAATCAGGCGCCACTCGTCATCTAACATTTTTGTATACAGCATCCAAATCGTAACGCCAATTGCCACCAGCAAAAAAACTACTCCCCACTGCAATGCCGCTTCTTTCTGATAATATTTAAAATTAAACATGCCCCATTTCCCAAGGACAAAAAACAGTACAGGAATACAGATACAATAAACCACCTTCCTGACTCCTGCTAAATACTCTTTCCTGATTACAAGAAACGGAATCCCCGGCAATATGCATAAAATCATATAAAGCATCCAGCGGAACCCATGAAAATAGGCATCCAAAATAGCCAGCACCATCTCCCCTAAAGTATAATCGGAGGCACCCTTCGCCATGCCGAAAACACCATTTACCATGGTTCCAAATGCATTTCCGCCATAAACCCCACAAATCACGCCCACCAAAACCAGAAAAGCAGCAAGAAATCCCACAACACACAGCCCGGTTTCCCTTGCAATCCGTTTCAAGCTTTTTTTCTTCAAAGCTCCATAATACCAGACTGCCAAAATAAGCGCGCTTTCCAAAATATTATTCGGGAAACGCACCATTCCGTTTACTCCCAGCACCATGCCTGCTGCCACCAGACAAGCCGGTCTGCATCCCGCCAGCCCCCGAAACAGCAAAATCGCTCCCAATAAGAACAACAGATATGTAAGATAATTATACAAAATCACCGCAGGGCACCAGCAAAAGCCAATTGCAGCCATCTCTCCCAAAAAGGCAATGGAGCTGGGCATTTTTGTTTTAAAAAAGCGATAGCCAAGCAAAGCTGCCACACTTATAAGAAGCGAACAGTACAGCTTCACTCCCAGCATAGTCCCCCCCATAGGCAGTTTCGTAAAGAAAAATCCCAATACATTCGAAAGGAATGTAAGCAATGTCCACACTCCGCTTACCTGCCCAAAAAAACGATAATTGCCAAGGCTGTAACCGGTATCCGTCAAATCAATCCCCTGGTTCATTTTAAGCAGTGGAAACAACAATAAAAGCAGCGGAAAGATTACATCCTCCAAAATACTCCATAACGTCTGTAATTCTTCTTTTTCTAATACAGCCGCCAAAGACCTTCCCTTTTTGTCGTCCTTCATCCTACCCCTCCTTCCCGTTGCTTACGGCAAAACAGCCATCTACCTTTTTCAGCCATCTACCTGGTTTTGTCTCATAAAACCTCTTTCCAACCCGAGCAAATAAACTGCTCCTTAACCAGTCTATGACAATGCCTGCCACAAAAAGAAGTAATACGCAGCAGATAAGCTCCCAAAAGAAATAAAAAATCCCCTTATTTCCCTGTGGATTTATTACCTCTTTTATAAAATCATACCACAAATAGCGCAGGTCAATGTGTTCATGAAGCAAATAAATTCCAAAACTTAAGCTTCCCAGCCTCCTTATCATTTCAGCCCAAGTCCCCTCCCTTATACGGATTTTAGAAAATCCATAAAACAGCCCCACTGCCCCTGACAGGCAAAAGATAAAATTATAGTGAAAAGGAACCGTAAAATAATACCGAAAGCTATCCCATCTCTGGCTTAGGAACCACATAGACAGATTCATAAGAAAGCCTATAAAACAGCTTCCCACATAAACAAGCCACCCTTTTTTTTCAAGAAACGGAAAACCATAGCGTCCCAAATATGCCGCTAATAAGTAAACACAGATAAACCAGGGCAGATCATATCCATATCTGTCAAAAGCAAACACCACCGGACTAATACTCTTTATCACGCTAAAAAGAATCAGTAGCCCTCCCAGTGTAACTTCCATTTGCTTTTTGGACATATTTTTTACCGCCGCCCCAAGCACCGGCGTCAAGAGATATAGCATAAAATAGGAAGCAGCAAACCAATAATGCTCCGTCTCTATAGGAAAAAGGTACTCTATCAGCCCGTATATTCCCTTTGAATCTACCACCGTGCTAATCCCCATAACTTTACAAACAAATAATATAAGCAATGTATAAAACCAGATCTGGCATAAAAATCCTGCTGCTCTGCTTATCTTAAAAGTGCTTTTGACACTAAAATATCCACTGATAAATAGATAGGTATTGACTGCCACCAGGCAAAAGGACTCCAACAATGTACCCAAAACTCTCACACTGTCAAGGGGCATATCAAGGGCGATTAAATTATCTGAACGCGACAAAAAATGCAGAATTACCACCATGACCATCGCCACAATTCTCAGCAATTCATAATTTGCCATGCGTTTACGCTCCGCCACTTTACGCACCTCCCTTCCGTCCCGTCATTTCTTCGCACATATCATATTTGCTAAAATATCCCTCTATATTTTATCGTTCCCTGCACATCTTGCCATTTTCCACCCGGTAAACCATATCACACTTTTCAATGGTCTGAAGACGATGTGCTATAATAACCAGAGTCTTTCTTCCATGAAGCCTGTTGATAGAATCCATAATAGCAGCTTCCGTTTCATTATCAAGAGCAGATGTTGCTTCGTCTAGTACCAAAACCTCCGGATCTTCAAACAAGGCTCTGGCAATACCAATTCTCTGACGCTGTCCGCCTGAAATCCTGATTCCTCTTTCCCCAATACTGGTATCAAGTCCCTCCGGAAGCCCTCTTACAAACTCGTCCAGCTGTGCCTCCTTAAGCGCGTACCATACCTTTTCATCCTCAATCTCGTCATCCCCATAACCAAAAGCCACATTCCTCCGAATCGAAGAATCAATCATAAAAATCGTTTGGGGAATATATCCTATATTCTTAAGCCAGGACTGATAATTCTTACAAACCTCCACGCCGTCTGCAAGAATCTGTCCGCTTTGCATCCTTAAAAGCCCCAGCATAATATCCACTACCGTGGTTTTCCCCGCGCCCGAGGTTCCCACAATCCCTACCGCCTTGCCTATGGGTATCTCCATATCTGCATGGTTAAAAATGAAAACATCCGTATTGGGGTATTTGTAAACAATATCCTTAAGCTCTATCTTATCCTTAATTTCCAGCTTTTTAATTTCCGCCTGCTTCTGATATGTCCGTTCATCATAATTAATATTTTCATCCCTGATTTCTTCCTGAAGATTATCGCTAACCCCCATGAAGAACGGCTCAAAATAAGCGATTGACGTTAAATGATTGTTAATACGGTTCGCACAGGGAATCAACCGCATAGCCGCCACTCCCAAGGCTGCCACTTGAGGCAGAATATCAGAGACCGGTGTTCCCTTAAAAAGCTGAAACAGCATATAAAAAATCATGCCTGCAATCGCCACTGTCTCTATCAAAAGCCGGGGCGTGGCATTATATAAATTATACCTTTGCACGGCATTTACGTACCCGGCACCGCATTTGGCATACTCATTTATAAAATAATTCTCTTTATTTGCAATCTTAATTTCCTTGATCCCCATAACCGACTGGTCAATCCACTTATACAGTCCGCTGTAATACTCCTGGTTTTCTTCCCCGGCCTTTTTCATAATGGGCTTTAAAATCCCCTTAATTATCATCAGCACTGCCACCAAAAGCACCGTAACGGTGACCGTCATCCACACATCTGCACTAAGGCTTACCATAATAAGACATATAAACACAATCACCTCGCTGATCAACTGCAAAAGAGATAAAATAAGCCCATACATATTATTCACATCCGATGTAATACTTCTTTGAATCACAGAAGTATCGGCATTCAAATAATACTCATATGGCCGTTCCATAAAATTAATCATCATTCTTCTGGACGTGGCAAACTGATTTGTATAGACAAACTTAAGCTGGGCCTTCTGCTGAAAAAAAAGAAAGATGTTCTTAACCGCAAAAATCACAACCAGCGCCAGCATGGTAATCATCATAAGCCCTCTGGTATCGTCATAAGCAAGATGACCAATGTCACAAATTATCTGCAAATACCGATACTTTTCCACAGCATGCTCGTCCATCACTACCTGCATGGCCGGTACCACCATGGAAACACCGGCTGTTTCTAAAATTGCTCCTACAAGCATCAATAAAATCAGCAGCACCATAATCCGCTTCTGGCGCTTGTCCAACAATACCATTAATTTTCTAATTATTTTTTTCATAAATTTCTTCCAGAGTATTATTATTTTATTTAAAAATATCGTTCTATTTTACCACAGCTAGCACTACAAGTCAAAACCCCGATGTTGATATTACAACATAGAAGCTTGACAAACTCATAAAGAACTCTGTATAGTTAAGAATAAATCTTTGAGTATATTGTCTCAAAAAACAGGGGCTTTCGCGCCATCACATTTTACAGGCCAGCTTATTCATATAAATGGGAGTTAATCATCAATTATGAGTAAATTATTTTATGAATGCAAAGAAATAGCTTATGCATATAAAGAAAAAGCTTTAGAATATAAAAAGCCATTTTTCATTTTATTATTCATTTATTTGTTATCCTTCAGCGCCATAATAAGATCTAATTATAGTTATTTGGATGATATGGGAAGGGCATATGCCGGATATCACGGTTGGTTGGATTGGAGCCGCTGGACTACGGAGATCCTTGCTACATTTGTGCACGCACAGTGGCACCTAACGGATATTTCCCCCCTTCCACAGATTCTTGCATGTATCATCATGGCTGCAGGAGGAATTTTATTATTAGACATATTCAAAAAAGACTTACCGATTGGCTTTTGGAATATTGCTGCCGCTTCATTAACGGGACTTACTCCCTTTTTTTTGGGAATGATTGTTTATAAATTCGATTCCCCCTATATGGCATTATCCTTTTTTGTAAGCATTTTTCCTTTTTTATTTTATAAAAAATCGCTGAAAAAATATATAGTTACATCTATTTTCTGTCTATTGGTAATGTGTACAACCTATCAGGCTTCTTCCGGTATTTACCCATTAATTGTATTGTTTCTGGTTATGGAAAATCTCAAATCAGGCATATCCATCAAAAAGAATCTTAAATTCATTGGATTATCAGCATCTTGCTACTTAATTTCTCTTGGAATTTTTTGGTTCTTTTTCATGAGACCTAACGGTGTTTCCGTAACTTCTCCCAGTATGCTTATCCCCCATATTATTTCCAGATATATAGCATATTATAAAATAATATGTTATGACTTTACACCTCTTTGGCTTTTTTTGATTTTAGCAACAGCTGTCCTCTTTCTGTATCTGGTATGCAAAACAGCTTCTGTTTCCACAATACAAGCTTTCTTATTTGGTATATTAACGGTGCTTGCCGGAAGCGCCCTTTGTTTTGGAGCCTATCTGTTTATCAGTGAAGATGCATATGATACCAGATGTATGTATGGATTTAACCTTTTCCTTACATTGATGGCCATCTACATTTCATACCATGCGAAATATTGGATTTCAAAAGCTGTTTATACAGCTCTTGCATGGTGTTTCCTCGTCTTTTCATTAACCTTTGGCAATGCACTTGCTTTGCAACAGGAATATTTAAATTACAGAATCACATTAGTCGCAAATGATTTAAACGAATTAGAGCTTATGAAAACAGATGAGATGAAAAAAATCCGGATACAAGGAAGTATTGGTTCAGCTCCCGCCATAACAAATATGGCGGAAACATACCATTTTTTAGGGAAAGAAATATTTTCCGGTTTCGGAGAAGGTTTCTGGGGCGCCTATTATTTCTACCATTATTTTAACATTCCAAATATTGAAGTCATAACGGAGGATGACGAATGTGACTATCAAAATTTGCCTCTTATAAAGGATACAATGTATCATACGATAAGTGGCAGCGGGCGCAATATCTTAATTAAATTAAAATAATGATGCCACGGTTATCGTTCCAGCGCAATAGGTCGTCTTCCTCATCCACCACATGAATATCCGGATTTACTATCTCAAACTCATGTAAAATATGTGCAAATCATAGGTTTCCCTATGAACCTTATTTCAAAACCACATCCTCCACATCCAGCTCCTGCCACCTTGCGTAAAAAACCATATCCTCATAAACTGGCTTAAATCTGTCAAATGGAACCCCAGCCTTTGTGGTCCAACCCATGAATACGGAGCTGTATCTGGAAGGAATTGGTTCATTTTCCACTGTTTCTCCGTCTTTTACACAGGCAATCTGCCAGGCTTCATCATCCACCATGAAGGACACATTATGGTAAACTACTCCCTCCAGCCATACCTCATTTAAAAAATCCATTCTTTTACTAATAAACCATTTTAAATATCTGACGCTATTGTCATATTCTTCATAATACTGGTAACGGTTTTCAAGCTCCTCCCAGCGTATGCTGTCCATTTCCGCAGAAGCCCTGCTTTCCTTTACCATTTCATCTATTCCTGTATCTAGCAGTTTCTCCAGGAAGGGCAATGCCTTTTCTTCATATAAAGTCTGTATCCCTTTATAAAAGTCTTCTTTTTCATAAAGCAGTGCAAATAAATTCGTACCATATATATGGTCATTCATTTTTGTAATCCCTGCAGGATTACTGGCAATCTCGTCCAGATTACAATTGCCAAAAGCCACATCATAATCCCAAACCGGCCCTGCAAATATTTTATTGCTCACTGCGGTCTGAGGTTTATAAAAAAAACTGCTTGTGACACCTCCGTCATAATTTTTAGAAATTTCCTCCACCAAATATTTTTGTACAAAAGAAGTGACATCAATATATTCCGAATAATGCTTCCCTGTTACCGGATGCATCCCACTAGACTCCGCAGCAGCATCCTGAAATTCCTGCATAAGGTCTGCGATGTAATCTACCTGTTCTTTCGAAGCATACGCAGGGCTCTGCAAAGCATAACAATCCCCCTGATTGGTGATAAAACCACTGATTGTCTCCTCAAAACGGCTGGGTAATTCACGCTCTAGCAGATATCCTCCGGAAAAGTCCGTTTCATCATATCCATTTTCTACCCATTTTCTGTCTCCGTCCTCTGTTTCCAGGCGCTCAAGCCTCTCCAATTCCTCTGGGCTGTAAATGGAATCTAAAACTGTCTCCATATCACGGATATCAACCATTTCACTTCCGACCCTGATTTTTTCCGTTAAATAGTAATTTCCATAATAAATATCATTCACATACAAATCTATCATCTGCCCCTCGGGCACGTAATCCATTCCAAGGGCTTTCGCTAACTCCATCGCAATTTCGTTGCGGAGTCTGGTCTCATCATATCCGTTGGCAATCAAATTCCATGACCTGGACTCCCCAAATCCAAAAAAATCAACCTTTTCGCAGAGCTTAAACTGATACGGCTTTTTGGAAAGCCCCCAGGTAGAATTTCCTCTTCCCCCAATGCTCTCCGCTTCACCAGCATAAAGCTTTATTCCCTTCTCGTCAAAAAGAACTACTTCCCCTGCTTCCTCATTTTCCTTATTCTCATCAATATATTCCATACTGCCAGAATAGGTAGTGAGCATAAGCACTGGCAGGTCAGAGGAATACATAAAAATCACCGGTTCCTCCAACATCAGCTCTCCATCTCTCCCGTACAGAGCCAGCTCATAGGCTTCCCCTTCGGAAATATTCTTAAGCACATCCCCTTCCTTTAACCGGGAATTTCCAATATAGATTTCTCCTCCATCGGTTTTTTCCAAAACCAGTCCCATGTCCCTTACAAATCCGGGAAGGAAAAAATAGCAGATGCCATTTTCACTTTGCCACAAAGAAAATTTTATTTCCAGAGAGCCATCTTCCAATCTCCAAATCATTTCAGGAAGTTCCTTTTCCTCTCCTGCCGCCTCCTTATCTTGCTCCACTGCCACCGTATCCTGGGCATTTTCTTCCTTCTGCTGCTCTCTTTCCTTTTGTACTTCCACATCCTCCCAGGTTCCCAAGGACTGCTCCTGTTCCAATGACACATTCTTTTTTCTGAATTCATTTATCTTACCTTTTACTGTCGGAAAGGTCAGCAATGCCCCAAGAGCCAGTATACCCGCTGCCGTCAGAAAAGTTTTCACCTGCTTATTATCTACCACTTTAATCCTCCATATTTCTAACAGTCCTCACCTATTCAATCAGCTCGTTCTGCCTGTGCATCTTTGGTGCCTCATACTTGTCCATAAAGTCCTCCCCGAGATATATCTTTTCCTTTGCAAATAAAATAGCGTCCGGTACAGTAAACACTGTGACAACCCTGTCAAATACAAGATTCGGGAAATAATTTAATATTTCCATTGGGAACTTCCCATCTAATACAATGTACTCTGAAAACAGTTTTTCATAATCAAGCACGTCCCTGGGATGCGGTTTAATTAAAATCTGTGCCTTTTGCCCCTCCACATAGCCATACTCCGCAATAATATCCTTAAAAATCCGCTCCCTGGTTTCTAAATCACACAAGGGCTCTGACAGCACCAATACCTTATGCTCGTGGCCCAAACCGGAGGAAAGATCTTTTTCCAGCCTTTCTTTGCCTGCTACAAAAATCGACACAAGCATTTCTTTTTCCTTTTCTCTAAGTCCCTCCACCAAACTCTTACGCGGAACTTCAATATATTTTGGACAAGGATATTTTAATACAGAGATATCATTGACTTCCATATCCAGGCAATATTTAGCATATCCATTTTGAATAAATATAATATTCCTGGCCGCCATCCAGGCCTTTAGCCCAAAATGTCCCCGGTTATCGTACCGCGCCGTATCATAATAGCAGATGCAGTCAAGTCCATCCTCCAGCGCATGATAATAAATTTTGTGAACATTCAAATAATAGCCTATGGGGTCCGAGTCACAAAACACATAAATGTCCTGATACTCATGCAAATCCACCGGAACGAAAGGAGCCTGCAGTTTTCCCATCAGCCTTGTAAATTTTATTCTGGCCAACATATTCAGCAGAATATTGCCTCTGTCCTTATGGTACTTGGAAAGCTCCGGAAAAAAATCCTCCCGTTTTTCCTCGTAGGGAATAACCTCCTCAAACAATCCCGATTTTTCCGCCCGCTCTTTCAGCGTTCCAAAATCATTTGACAGGGAGCTGAGCATAAGGGAGGCTTGTCCCCGTACAGCGCCTCCCACATCTTCCGGCAGATTTAGTTCTTTTAAGCAAGCAATATATACATGATAATAAGTATGACAAATATAAATACGTTTTTTCATAACATAAATAGTATCATAGAATTTTATTTGATTGCAACGGATATTAGTGTATAATCAAAATATTAAGAATATCTTTTAGATGTTACTATGAACAGCCGCCAAACCTTAGCAGGCTCTAATAGGGAGGATACATGAACAATAGAAAACTGGCTATTATTACTGCCCGTGGCGGCAGTAAAAGAATTCCAAAGAAAAATATAAAAGAATTTTGTGGGAAACCAATCCTTTGTTACTCAATAGAAGCTGCCCGGGATGCAGGGGTATTTGATGAAATCATGGTGTCTACGGACGATATGGAAATTGCGCAGATAGCATGCAAGGCCGGCGCAAGCGTACCTTTTTTCCGCTCTGCTGAAACTGCAGGAGACTATGCCTCAACAGACGATGTCATCATGGAGGTGCTAACAGCCTATCAAAAGCTGGGGCAGACTTTTGATTCCTTTTGCTGTATTTATCCCACCGCTCCTTTCTTAAGCGGCTCAAGACTCAAAGATGCCATGGTTCTTTTAAAGGAAGCTGATTCTGTCATGCCGGTAGTTCCCTTCTCCTATCCCCCCCAGCGTGGTCTTATCATCAAAAAAGAAGGCTTTTTAGCACGGCAGTTTCCCGAATATGCTGCTACCCGCAGTCAGGATCTGCCTAAAATCTACCATGACTGTGGACAATTTTATGCCTGCCGCACAGACTCTTTCCTGCAGGCCAAAACCACCGATGTGGAAAAGCTTCTTCCTCTGGTTCTGACCGAGTTGGAGGTACAGGATATTGATACTTTGGAAGACTGGACCTTAGCAGAGATGAAATATAAATTATGGAAGGGATAACCTGAATTTACCTATCCTTTCGTATGAAATTCTATATTAAAATAGTGTTCTCCATAATTGAATGAACATGGAAATGAGGAAAATATGAAACCACTTCAAACCCCCTTTTTTAGAATCAAAGAGCAAAGCCTGCAATACGATATTTCTCTTTTAAAGCAATCGCTTGCAGATAATTGGGGCAATTATATTGCTGCATATTCCGTCAAAACCAATTCCCTGCCCTGGCTGCTAAATTATCTGAAAGAGCAGGAATTTTATGCCGAAGTAGTATCCAAAATGGAATATGATCTGGCTGTCAGACTTGGCTTTCCCCGCAAGCATATCATATACAATGGACCCATAAAAGATAAAAAAACCTTTGAAACCGTCCTGCTGGCAGGCGGTTATGTAAATTTGGATTCCAACTATGAGCTTGATTGGATGGAGGAATTAAGCCGATTATACCCTAACAGACACTTTAAAGTAGGACTGCGCGTCAACTGTGATCTTTCTCTCCTGTGTCATGAGGAGATACCTGCATCCCAGGAAGGAGGCAGGTTTGGTTACTGTTATGAAAATGGCGTGCTTAAAGCCGCCCTTGAGCGGCTTTCTGCCTTGCCTAATGTATGGGCGGCGGGGCTTCACATGCATACCTCCACACAATCCCGTTCCATACAAGTCTTTGGCGCTTTGGCTAAAATGGCTGTCACCATTGCCAAAGAGTATGCCCTTTGCCTTGACTATGTAGATATGGGTGGTGGTTATTTCGGCGGCAGGGATGATAAACCTGACTATCGGGATTATTTTAAGGAAATCTGTAAGGAGCTTTCCGCTTATTTTAATCCTCAAAAAACCATCCTCATTGCAGAGCCAGGGGTTTCTCTGATTTCAAGAGCCACCACTTTTGAGACCTCCGTAATTGATGTAAAGGATATACGGAATCGAAAATTTGTGGTAACAGACGGAAGCCGTACCAACTTAAATCCACTGGTCACAAGGCATGTTTATCCCCATCACATACACTATATTTCAGACACATCTGTCAGAAAAACAGAATCCTCCCAATGGATTTGCGGCGCTACATGTATGGAATATGATAAATTGTTTGAAATAATAGATGATATTGCCCTTGTTCCAGGCGATCAGATTATTTATGACACTGCCGGCGGTTATACTATATGCTTAAATCCCTTGTTTATTAATTATTTACCCGCTGTCTATGTGGAGCATGAGGACGGCACCCTGTTCACTGCAAGAAAAGCCTGGGACAACGAAGAATACTTGCAAAAAAATTATGTAGAAAAGTCAAAAAGGAGAAACAGCTGATGAATCTCTCACCCTTAAATCATTCTGCTTTAGAAAATTTTTGTTGGAATAAAGAAATCAAAATTGGCTCTCACACAATAGGCGAACATTCACCTGTTTTTATAGTAGCGGAGATTTCCGCCAACCATAATCAGGATTATAACAGAGCCATAGAAATCATTCATGCGGCCAAAGAAGCCGGAGCCAACGCCGTAAAGCTTCAAACTTATACGGCTGACACCATCACCATCGACTGTGACGACCCCTGTTTCCAGATTGACGAAGGAACCATCTGGGACGGAACTACCTTGTACAAGCTTTACCAGCAGGCCTATACCCCTTGGGAATGGCAGCCTAAATTAAAGGAGGAGGCTAATCGGCTGGGAATGGAATGCTTCTCCTCACCTTTTGATTTTTCCTCTGTGGACTTTCTCAAGGAAATGGACGTTCCCGCTTACAAAATTGCCTCTTACGAAATCAATGACATTCCTTTGATCCGCAAAATTGCAGGGCTTCATAAGCCTGTCATTTTTGCCACAGGGGTTGCCTATCCTGAGGATATTGAGCGCGCCCTTTCTGTTTGCAGAAAGGAAGGAAATAAGGATATTATCTTATTAAAGTGTGTATCCTCCTATCCCACTCCTTACGAGGACATTCATTTAAACGCCATCCCCACTCTGGCAAAAACCTATGGCTGTTTAGTCGGCATATCTGACCATACAATGGGAACGATTGTCTCGGCCGGTTCTATTGCCCTGGGCGTAAAAATGGTAGAAAAACATTTCACTCTGCGCCGCTCGGACGGCGGCCCGGACAGTGCCTTTTCTATGGAGCCGGAGGAATTTGCGCAGATGGTGAAGGATATACGCATTATGGAAAAGGCACTGGGCAGCAGCCAGTATCAGCTTACCGACACACAAAAGCTGGAGCATGAGGGATCCCGTTCTTTGTTTGTGGTAAGGGACATCTCTCCCGGAGAAACCTTAACCCCTGAAAATATCCGTTCCATACGCCCTGGCAACGGCCTGCACACCATGTATTATGAGCAGGTACTTGGCAGAAAAGCAAAATCATTCCTAAAGAAAGGGACGCCACTTCAATGGGAACTAATCGACTAATTTATTTCAGAACGGACGGAAACAGCCAAATCGCATCCGGGCATCTGGTACGCTGCTTTTCTGTTGCTTTATCTTGCCTCCAACTGGGTCTAAAGGTTTGCTTTCTTATCTCAGATGAAGATAGCAATGACCTCCTTACAAGGATTTTAGGCAGCCATCCCGCACCTTCTGTGTTAAACGATTGTGAAAATAATTTTTCCATTATGCGCCTTAAGACCGCTGCCTTCGACCATCCTGACCAGGAACTGCCCGAGGTGCTTTCCCTGCTTACCTCCAATACGACTTCTGCCGTCTATTTCCTTGACTCTTATTATGTCACGGAAAGTTATTTACAGGCTTTAAGGCCTCTGATAAAAATCGCCTATTTGGACGATCTTAAGCTATTTGATTATCCCGTAGATTTACTCATTAATTACGACATTATCCCAGATACGGCTATGCCGGCTTACAGAGCCGCTTATCAAAATGCAGGTAAGCTTTTTTTAGGCACTGCTTACACTCCTTTGCGCAGCCAGTTTCAGGATAAAAAGGCATGTATCAGGAAACAGGTATCCCATCTTTTCATCACCACTGGAGCCAGCGATCCTTATCATTTTTGTCTTAAATTTATAGACAAAATAATCGATTCTTCCTTTATTTTGCATATACTCATCGGAAAATTTAACACCGACAAAGAAACGCTCTACCGGCTTGCTAGAGAATTGCCCTATCTGATACTCCACGAAAATGTCAGTGATATGGCTTCCCTCATGCAGACCTGCGATTTGGCAGTATCTGCCGCTGGTACTACTTTATATGAGCTCTGTGCCCTGGGTATACCAACAATCAGCTTCACGATAGCAGATAATCAGCTCTCCTCTGCCCAAGCCTTTGAAGAAATAGGGCTTATCCCCTGCGCTGGTGATATGCGTTCCAATCCGGAGGCTGTACTCCAATCTGCAGCAGATTTTGTGACATCAATGTCATATAACGCAAAAGACAAACTGGCAGATGCGGCATCCTTAAGTCCTTCCTATACGAAAAGAGTCTCCGTCCATACACGTATGTGCCATCTTATAGACGGTAAAGGCGCTTATCGAATCGCTCTAGCTCTTAAGTCCCTCTAGCCCAAAGTTAAAAATGGTTCATATTATTTCGTATGTACATAACTTTCTGCGCGTTGTACGCTTACGAAAAGGATTGCTGCACCAATTGCCGCACAAATGCTTCCAAACAAAAGCGCCCGCCCCATACCAAAACCATCAATCAAAAAACCTCCCATGCTGGAGCCAACCACGGTTCCAATCGTATTCGTCATGGTAAAGTAAGATTGTCCTTTCACAGCATCCCGCGGGGCCATAATTCCTTTTATATAATAAACCGGAGCAACGGCAATCACTGCCCATCCTCCCATCTGCATCAATTGTACGGCATAGAAGCCCTCAACGCTGGTCACCAGCAGTGTGCCAACCGCTTTTAAGAAAAAGGCAATTCCACAAAGGCGGAACCAAAAAGAAGCAGGTTTTTTCTTTAGCAGCCATCCAAAGCAAAACATAACAGGCAGCTCCAGAATTGCAGCAATCGCCTGCATATTTCCCATAACAACGCTGTCCCATCCCTTTGCCAGCACAATCTGCAAAGTAAAATTATTCAGCAAAACATGGCTGATATACAGTAAAATACACCCAGCTAATGTAATTCCAAATCTGGGATACCGGCGTAAAAATCCCTTTTCACTTGGCTCTCTGCGTGCATCCTGGGCCTCTAATTCCCGAGGCTCATAAACATAAAAATGAATTGATAAAAACAATAAGAGGAAAATACCGCAGATTGCCAACGAAATGGAGCGTGCACCCCATCTGGCTACACACTTCCCAAGTATAGCCGCTAATACCGCATAGGCTAAAGAGCCTATTCCCCGGGCAATTCCAAAATCGGTTCTCCCCACCTCCGGTTCCTTTCCAACAGAAAGCGAATTGATCAAAGGAAGGACCATTTGCAGCAAGGCCATGTCTGCCGCAAACAGAATACTTGCTCCCAAGCGCGTTATTGGAAAAAGAAAAGCCTGCAAAAGGGCTGCAGCCAGCAGGCTTCCCGCAATAAGATATAGCCAATGCTTAAGCTGTTTGCCTCCCGAACGGTCTATCCGTCCTGCAACAATCGGCTGTCCAAAAGTGGAAACAAGGCTGCAAATGGCAACAATTACTCCTATCTGTCCATTGGTATAACCGTTTTCCAGCAAATAGGCACTGGAAAACCCTATTAATCCTCCAACCCCCATCCAATATCCGCATTGAATACAGGCATATTGGATGGTGCGTTTATATTTCATAGCTTCGTCCCCCTATCATTCGTATCCTTTGCAATATCAGCATAACTCTTTACCCAAAAACATATTACAAAAATAAACTTTTAATGCGCTGAGCCTGTACAAGTAAATCTGAATCCGCCTCACCCTCCAACACAAAAAAGCCCCGCCCCATCAGAGAATGCCCATTTGACACGTTTGTCAATTCATCCCCTTCTTTCAGGTTACATTGCCATGCCGCCAATTTTACATTTAGAGCCATTTCCACCCTGTTTTGATCTGGTACCTCTCTTACAGTTCCCTGCATGTCGAAATAATGAATCATCATCGGCTTTGTACAGGCAGCTTCAAAACAATAGGGAAGTCCCATTCTGTATTTAATATATTCTTCCGCCATATCCACTCCTGTGCATAAAGGCGTAAACAAATTATGTAGATTATGCCCGGAAGGCCTTGCGGAAAGTTCCACCACAAAAGGGCCCTGGCCGGTTCTGATCACATCTGCATGAAGGAGACATTCCTCTAATCCAAGGCACGCAATCACTTCCGCCATATAATTCTTTACCTGTTGCCAAAAACTATCGTCAGGCAGCACGGAAAAGTACCCCACTGCCTGCCTTGAAGGTGGTGGCGTGTTTTCTTTTTTGCGCAGTAGAATCATAAAAAATCCATCTTTTGTTACTGCTCCATCTACACCATATTCCTCTCCGGCAACGCACTCCTCCAGCACATACGGCTCCCTGCCTACAGCGCAAAGCGCCTCCTTTAGCTGCTGCTTATCAGCCAGCATATATATTCCTCTGCTCCCGGAGCCATATCTGGGCTTTAAAATAGCAGGAAACGTTAGCCCGAAAAATTCATTTTTCACACTATGCTCCATTTGAAATGCCCTTTCCTCAGATATCTCTCCATCCGTATCTGCTATAGCCCTTACGTCTATCCCAAAGCAATGACATTTCCGCAGATTTTTTTTACTTAATGTTTCATGAAACTTCAGCTTATCCGTACATAATACCGCTGTCTCTTTGCTGACCCCAGGTAAGCCAAGTGCGTCATTGACAGCCCCTATGGTAGTCAGATATCTCCCAATCGGCGCCGTCAGCACAAAATCCGGCCTCTCCCTTTTTAAGGTTTCAATTGTAACATCTTCGTTGGAAATATCTATTACAAACTTCTGGTCTGCCGCCTTAAGGCCTTCCGCCTGTGGATTCCCATCCAGGGCCACCACGCTAAGACCATGCTCATGTGCCTTTTTGATTGTGTGAAGCGCCTCACCGCCAGCGCCGATAATTGCTGCTTTCATTTCTTTCCGCTCCCCTTAAGCTTTTGCCGAAGGTTTCGATATCCCCATAATAATTTATAATAAGCCATAAAATACATTGTAGACCTCATATGCATTTTGATAAGCTTCCTCTCCTCTGCATGAACCCGCTCCAGATAATATGGATTTTTCATAAATCCGGGAAATGTTTCCTGCATCTCCCGGCCCATAGCTTTTACAAAGCCATATTCCTTCTTTTTCACCCCTGACATATAAGAAAACAAGGTATTTACATAAAACAGTGTGGTGAAACTGCTCTCTATCTCAGCATAGAATTCTTCCAGATAGCCAAACTCCTTTGCCTCCTTAACCATAACCCTTGCTGCTTCCATCCGATCCTCACAGCGTTTTTTGGTTATGGTGTGAACCGTGGAGTTATCATGCTGATAATAATAATAAAGAGGTTCTTCTAAATATTCAAAATGCTTCGCTCGGAGCATCCATGAATTACTAATTGCATTATCTTCATAAAAAATATGCTCCGGAAAGCGGTTTGGAAAGTCAAGAATAATATGACGCCGATAGATTTTCACCACAAGGCTGCCACTGTCTAAAATAAGTGATTTATACTTTTCTTTTGTAAGGACTCCGGTCTGTGACGGCTTATTGTTATGTACAATCTGCCCTATTTCCATGCTGTGCTCACTTGTCAGGTGATAATCGCATCCCACCATATCTGCTCCGGTCTCCTCTGCCTGAGCCAAAAGCTTTTCGTAAAAATCCGGAGTAATCCAGTCATCACTATCAATAAATCCTATCCAATCTCCCTTAGCCCTTTCCAAACCCAGGTTTTTAGCTCCCCCCTGCTTTTTGTTTTCCTTTGAAGCTATCACATAAAATTTATCCGGGTATCTGCGTTCATAATCGCGCAGTATCTCCAGGGAATGATCCGTGGAACAGTCATCCACAGCAATAATCTCGTAATCTGATATGGTCTGATGGACCAGTGAATCAATACACCAGGTAAGCTTGTCCCCGGCCGCCATATTATAAACGGGTACAATTACACTAAGTTTCATCCGAATTCTCCACATTAAAATATTCTGCGATTCTGGTAACGGCTTTGATTACATCTTCCACATCCTGATCTGTCATAGCATAATAAAGCGGCAGACTGATCATTTCCTCATACAGCTTTTCCGCTTTCGGGCAAAGTCCTCTTTGATATCCCAGCTTTTCATAATATGGAAAATAGTAAGTAGGAATGTAGTGTACATTACAGCAAATATTTTCCGCATCCAAAGCCTCAAAAAACTGTTTCCGGTTTATACACAGCTTTGACGGATTCAGCCGTAAAATATACAGATGCCTTGTGGTATCTGATTCCGGTATTTCTTTTTGTACCACAAGCTGAGGCAATTTGCCAAAAGCTTCATCATAAGCCGTCACGATTTCCTTTCTCCTTGCAGAAAACACAGGAAGCTTATCAAGCTGGCTGATTAGCAAAGCTGCCTGTATATCTGTTAGACGATAATTCATGCCAAGTGCAATCTGCTCATAATACCATGATCCCTCCGGTTCATGGTACATCTGCTGTGGATCTCTTGTAATACCATGGGCGCGGTACAAAATCAGTTTCTTATAAAATTCTTCCTTGTTGGTGAGGACCGCACCGCCCTCCCCACAGGTAACCGTCTTCACCGGATGAAAGCTTAAAGTCGTCATATCCGCAATAGAACCATTGCACTGTCCCTTGTAGCGCGTTCCAATTACATGCGCCCCATCCTCTATCAATACCATATTGTTTGCATGGCAATGGGCAAGTAAACTGCCAAGCTCTACCGACTGTCCTGTAAAATCCACAGCCACTACAGCTCTTGTTTTTTCACTGGTCAGCTTCTTTACTTGTTCCGGATCAATATTATAGGTTTCCTCGTTAATATCCGCAAAAACCGGCTTTGCGCCACAGTAAAGCGCACAGTTAGCTGACGCCGCAAAGGTAATCGGCGTGGTAATCACCTCATCCCCCTCTTTTATTCCGGCTGCCAGACAAGCCAAGTGCAGTGCAGCAGTTCCATTGCTGCATACCACCGCATATTTTGCACCTGTTATTTTGCACAGCTTTTCCTCCAGCTCTCCTATCTTAGGGCCACAGGTAAGATAATCACTTTTCAGCACATCCACTACAGCTTGTATATCCGCCTGATCAATGTATTGATGCCCGTAATATATTTTCTTATCCCGAATGGGAGCTCCTCCTGATATTGCCGGTCTGTCCATTTAATAACCATGCTCCTTTCCATCTATCTTCTGTTCTTTCTCTTTCTTCTCCTCATTTAACTGTATTCTGATCATATCAGCAATTACCGCTATGTATTCACTGTTGGTAGGTCTCGCCTTTCCATTTTCACAGCAATAACCAAAAAGCACTTCAAAAGTCTTCTTGTTTCCTCTCTCCCATGAAATTTCAATTGCATTGCGTATGGCTCTCTCAACCTTCCCATCTGTGGTATTATACTGCTTCGCAATTTCCGGGTAAAGCAGTTTGGTAACACTTCCCACCACTTTCATATCCTCCTCTGCCATAAGCACCGCACTGCGCACATACCTGTATCCCTTCAAATGTGCTGGCACACCGATATCAAGCATCATGTCAGACACCATCTGCTCTATTTTCTTATCGTCTTTTTCCCGCATAATTTACGCTCCCTTGTTTCTCAAGATTTGTTTTTAATAGTAATTATAGTATAAATTATGTCAAATTCCGTGAATAGTTGTAATTCATCGCATTATACATTATTTATGTCATAAAATTTGATATTTCTCCATAAAATTACGAAAAAAACGAACAAATCCATCTTCCGAAACTATATCATCCTGAGCACTATCTTCTAAGTCATAAAAATAGCTGTGGGTTTCAATATCCAAAGAAATGCTGTCAAGTGGGAAACCGGACACCCTTTTCTTATGGGGAACACCCGTAAAAAGAAAAGATTCTCCCCACAAATCCTCCTCCATGCTTTCTTCTCTGCACTGCTCGTCCCAAATCAGGCAGATAGCATTTTTGTATCTGCCTCTCACCAGTCCGTATTCCTTTACCAGAGCAGTATAATGCTGAATCAGTTCTTCATCGCTGAGCCTTACCTCGCCCCCACCCCGCACATGAATCCCCGGCTGCAGGCTCTCAGGCAGCATATCCCCTGAGGCATGATTCCACAAGTAGAGTCCGCTGTCACAGGAAAACACCGGACATTTAAAAATCTGAAAATAACCCTCCGCCTTCAGCCTTGCATTTTCAAGAGGTGTCCTCCCTGCTTCTTTCACCTCCGGTATCACAATTCCCCTTGCATTAGCCGCATCCTTAAGTCCAATTATTTCACAGGGTATGTCCCTTAATGCTCTTTGCATGTATGTTATTTTAGCGTCATTTCCCGTTCCATATATGATCTGCATTTTCAGCCCAACCTTCTTCTTTCGTAAACTCTAGGCCCAATCTGCCATGCCTTTACAGCCTGTCCCAAAACGCAATGTTACTGGCAAAATTTATCCTGCCTATTTCGCCGGCTTATAGGCACCATCTTTTACAATGAACCGCCACAAAATATTTCTGTATTCTTCCGTGGCATAATCGATTCCCACTCTCTTTGCCGCCACATATTCAGGCTTATATCCATCATCCTCCAGCCACAACAGATGAGAAGTCACCATATCCTCCTCATTCAGTGTCCTGTCTATCTCCATAGCCCTGGTAAGCTTGCCTGGCCCATTATAACCTGTAACACCACGAATCAGTACTGCCTCCGGATGTCCTTCCTTCCCGCTCACCACATTAAACAAAGCATGTATGCCATAACAAAGATATACATATGCTGTTCCGCCCTTTTCATACAGAACCTTCGTCCGCTCCGTCTTTCCCCTGCTGGCATGACAGGCTGTGTCCTTCTCGCCGCAATAGCATTCTGTTTCCATAATTCTATATTTGAGAACGCCTTTATCTGTTTTTCTGCATAGCAGTTTGCCCAGAAGCTCTGGTGCTAACTCCTTAGCGGAGCGGCTCAGCGCCTTCCTGCCCATTCGTTTCCCCATATTTATTCTTCCATATACTCCAGATAGTCTTCCTCGCTGGCAAACAGCATATATCTTCCATCTACCAGTCCCATGTATCCATTATTTACAACATAGCCTTTCATATTTCTGCCTCCAGTCATTCTGATTTATTTCCTGTTATAATCAGAATAACATTATGGCAGTCCTATAAAACGGACTTTAAAGCGTTTTTAAGGCAGTTTATACTGCTCCTGAAGCCTTTTTACCTCTGCTAAAAACACAGCGTTATTTTTATTGGTCAAATGCTCCTGAAATTCATGGGTACCAAAATTTTCCTCATTTAACTGTAATAGACAAAGAGCAATGTTAGAACAATGATCTGACACTCTCTCATAATTAGTCGAAATATCTGAAAGAATAAAGCCCATTTCAATCGTACACTTACCCTTACGCAGTCTCTTAACATGGCGCTTTTTAATCTCAGAGTTCAGATAATCAATCAGCTCCTCCATAGGCTCCACTATGTTTGCCAACTGCAAATCTTCTTCACGGAATACCTGAATCGAAGTATTGATAATGTCCCTCACAGCCTCTGAAAAAACCCTCAGCTCCTCTACTGCTTTTTTAGAGAAGGTTAGATCTTTTTCATACATTTCTTTAGCGGATTCCATAATATTGACAGCATGGTCGGAAATCCTCTCGAAATCTCCAATGCAGTGCAAAAGTATGGTAAGCTCCTGGCTGTCTTTTTCCGTAAGGTGCTTACTGCTTATTTTCACCAGATATGTACTCAGCTCGTCCTCATAATGATCCACTAAATTTTCTAATTCTATTACTTTATCTGCCCCTTTCTGGTCAAATTTGTTAAACAGCTCCATGGCAAGAAACAATCCGTCCTTTGCATAATTCGCCATATCAATCGCCGCGTTTTTACACTGCTCAAGCGCTACTCTTGGGGTATTTAAAAATCTGGCATCCAGAATCTGAATTTCCATTTTAGCTGGCGTTACCGGCCGTATTTCTTCATCACTTTCAGGAATTGTCAAGTAAGCCAGCTTTTCCAGAACCCATGTAAAGGGATACATAGCCACTACTGCCACTATATTAAATGTCGTATGTATTACAGCAACTCCTATTGCGCTTGCTGTCTTATCCAAAAACTGAAAATGAAACACCGCATTCAATGTATAAAAATTTACCATAAAGGCTACTACTTTTATTACTTTGTAATAAAGACCAATGAAAGCCGCCCTTTTTGCCTGTTTGCCTGCGCTGGCACTGGAAATCATCGCCGCCACACAGTCACCCACATTCTGGCCCATAATAATAGGAATCGCCGTTGAATAGCTGACTGCTCCGGATACACATAGCGCCTGCAAAATACCTACGGACGCGGAAGATGACTGAATAATCGCCGTAAGCACAAGTCCAATCAGCATACCCAGAACCGGATTGGAAAACATAAGCAGGATATCAATAAAATCAGGATTTTCCGCCAATGGCTTTACGGTATTGGACATAGTATCCATTCCAAACATGAGTACCGCAAAACCGATCATAATTGTTGCGGCCACCTTATGTTTTTCCCGCTTGCACATGCTCATCATAATCACACCTGCAATTGCCAGAATCGGTGAAAAAGAAGATGGTTTCAGAAGCTGGAAAAAAAGACTTGAACCCTCCACCCCTGTCAGACTCAGAAGCCAGGCTGTCACAGTGGTTCCCACATTTGCCCCCAAAATAACCCCTACTGCCTGGCCAAGCTTCATAATCCCCGAGTTTACAAAGCCAACTACCATAACGGTTGTAGCAGAAGATGACTGGATAATTGCCGTCACGCCTGCGCCTAAGAGAATTGCCATCAGCTTATTGGCTGTAAGCTTCTCCAAAATAATTTCTAATTTACCGCCGGACGCTTTTTTCAGGCCATCGCCCAGTACATCCATTCCATACAGAAACAGCGCCAGGCCGCCTATCATAGTCAGTACACTAAAGATATCCATTCTCATACCCCCTGCATACCGCAAGCTTTACCTACGGTACTGCGTAAATAGATAGTTTGGAAATTTATTTCCAGACTTTTCCTCCGAATGTGTCGTAAAATTGCTATGTTTTTTATTTTACACTATTTCATTGATTTTGGATATAGGTATTTTTCTAGCGCAAAATACAAAAACCACAAAACATTTGTTCATATTCTCTTTCCATGATAGAATAGAAAGAAAGCGCAAATTGGGGCCTCATCTGTCATGGAAAACCAGTGTTTACATACAGGAAATCTGCCCTTTCGCCAAAATCTCTGCATCATACAAAATACGGAGGATTATTATGACAAATGAAAATAATATTGATTTAAACAAGGGAATGCTTGAACACAATTATGGTATAGATGCCTTGCGGATACTTTCTATGTTCATGGTGGTGGTAGCACATATATTAGGGCCGGGCGGCGTACTGGCAGCAGCAGAGCCAAGGTCCATCCAATACGAAGCTGCATGGTTTTTGGAAATTGCTGCTTACTGCTCAGTGAATTGTTATGCTCTTATTTCAGGATATGTCGGTATATATGCAAAATATAAATATCAAAATATTGTCATGTTATGGTTAAGAGTTGTATTTTATACTTTGTCTATTACCTTACTCTTTTCCATATTGATTCCTGATGCGGTCTTACTGAAAGACTGGATAAAAGCAGTATTTCCCATAACTCGCGGCTATTACTGGTACTTTACCGCATATTTTGCCCTGTTTTTCTTTATACCCATCCTTAATATGGCCATCAGCAAAATGACGAAAAATCAACACCGGGCAGTCACGATTACACTCATATCTGTATTTTCGTTTTGGCCAACATTGTTTCATAAAGATGTATTCGGGACATCATCAAATGCATGGTGGCTGATTATATTATATATCATTGGCAGTTATATCAGAAAATATGGATTATTTCAGAAAAGCAACGCCCTCACAATGTTTCTGGGTTATATTACCGTAACTGCCTTAACGTGGCTGTCTAAATTCATAATAGAATCTCAAAGCCTTGCATTTTTGAACTTTATAGATCAAAATTATTTATTTAACAATACATCAATTACGATGCTCATGTCCGGTGTCTTTTTATTAATAACCTTTGAGCGAATCCATATTGGACATACAGTAACAAAAATAATTCAATGTTTTTCTCCTGCGGCATTCAGTGTTTATTTGATACATGCCAATCCTTTTGTTTGGAATTATCTGATAAAAGGAAGGTTTTCTTTTCAGGCTAAGCTCCCTGTTCTGCTGGGAATTCTCACTACACTATTGATTGCGGCACTCATTTTTATATCCTGCTCTTTTATTGATTTGATTCGGTCTGGTATTTTTAAAGCCCTCAAGCTCCAAAAGTTTATTGGCGCAGCAGAAGATAGATATTGCAAAAATTTATGGAGTTAAGTCTATTTATTTACATTAAGCAGTTTTTACTTATATATTTGTAAGGAGCAAAAAAGAAAAACCGTTAAAGAAAACCTGACGAATATTTATAATAATACGGAATAAAATAGTATTAGCCAGATAATATTAAGAATTCTTTAAGGTTAACATAAAAAGAATTAAGATGTGTCTATAAAAGTGTATTTGTCCGCATAATATGTTATCCTATGCTAAGCATTTAGAAATTCTATAAAGTCTGAGCTGGCACTGAAATCTGCAGGCTGCTGAAAATATGAGCGCATAGTGTACTTCGTATACATATAATTCGCGGATAGCCTGCAAGAATGGAGGATTCGTATGAGAAATAAAAAATTATTAAAAATAACAAGCTTATTAGGAGCAGTATCACTTTTGGTTTTGACACTGTCCGGATGTGCTGTAAAAGCTGAAGATAGTAAAGATGAACAATTATCATCTGATAACGTTATTTTAACGGAAACAGGCGAGGTTCTGGAAAAGGAAAAATCAACGCCAAAGACAACCCAGACGCCTGAACCAATGAATACACCTAAGCAAACTGCCCCACCTGAAAATTTAACGCCTGACATGAGTCTGATAACAGAGCCGGCACAGGAACAGGTCGTCACCCACGAAGACCCGGTTGAACCTCAGGGTAATAACCTGCAGCTGGTGTTTCTAGGAGACAGTATTTTTGACACGTATCGGGATGGAACAGGAATTCCCTATCGCACGGCAGTCCAATGTGAAGCTGATGTGTATAATTTAGCCATCGGGGGAACATGTGCTGCAGTTGACGCTGATGACCCTCTTGGCACCGAGGAATGGGCCTCAAGAAGCCTTGTTGGGGTAGTTAAAGCTATCGCCCGAGAAATACCTACGGATATTTTTGTCAACGATGAGGTAAAAAAGATATTAGATAATCCCAACGTTGATTTCACAAACACAGATTATTTTATTGTTGAATATGGAACCAATGATTTTTTCAGCTCCGTTCCATTAGACAGTGAAGGGGAAGTGTTTAATTTAAAAACTTATGCCGGAGCGCTAAGATATGCGGCTATGACTTTGAAGGCGGTGGCACCTGATGCCACGATAATTCTCTGCTCACCAGCATATGCCCGTTTTTTTGATGGAACCTGGATGATTGGAGATGGAAACAGTGTCAACAATGGGCAGGGAACACTCTTTAACTATGCAGGTATTTGCCAGTACGTGGCAAAATCACAAAACGCCCTGTTTTTTAATGCTTATGAAGATTTAGGAATTGACGGCTACACGGCCGATGAATATCTGGAAGATGGTGTCCATCTGTCAGATTCCGGCAGGCAGCTGTACGCAGATGCACTTGCCAAAATGATACTTGATTATGATAAGACAAAAAATAATTAAAGAGGGCTTTCTTTAAAATTGGGGCTTATCTTAAAAAGAGGAGACAAGGAATGGTATCCATCATTGTCTCCTCTTTTTAAGATTTTTTTGTTTCGTTATAGCCTTATGGCAAAGATTAAGATATACTTAAGATAAAATGGAGCAAGCAAAGGCATCAGCAAGAATGGAGGGTTACAATGCATTTAGAAACTACGGGGAGGCTGACGCTTCCCACTGATTTGGACATGATTGATGAAACCATACGTTTAAAGGAACTGTTGGGGGCGGATGCTTTGAGGGATTGTGACGGAACCTTAATGCCGCAGGAGCTTCTTGACCAGAATGCCAAGATATATGCCACCTATTACACAACGCGAAAAGACAATGACTGGGCCATGAAAAACCCGGAGGAAATTCAACAGGAATACTTAATCAGCGACCGGATTACTGCAAAAGACACCCAACTGCGGATTGAACTTATGAAGGGCTTTCATACACAGCAGCTTAAGGTGAATACCATTGATTCTCCGAAACGCTGGTGGGAAGTAATAGACAGGACTACGGGTGAAATTGTTCCTGCGGATCAGTGGGAATATGATGAAGCCTCCGGGGAGGTTGTCATTGAAACAATTCCTTATCATCAGTATACGGTTAGTTTCCTTGCTTTCCTTATCTGGGATCCGGTGCATATGTATAACTTCATTACCAACGACTGGAAGGATGCACCACATCAGCTTACTTATGACGTAAGGCAGCCCAAAACCCAGGCTTATGTAAAAGAGAAACTAAAAAAATGGTGCGAGGAAAATCCTAAAGTGGATGTGGTCCGTTTTACTACTTTTTTTCACCAGTTTACACTGACCTTTGATGACAAAAAGCGTGAAAAATTTGTGGAATGGTTTGGTTACAGCGCCAGCGTCAGCCCTTATATTTTAGAACAATTTGAAAAATGGGCGGGCTATAAATTCCGTCCTGAATTTATTGTCGATCAGGGCTACCACAACTCTATTTTCAGAGTTCCATCCAAAGAATTTCTGGATTTTATTGAGTTTCAGCAAATTGAAGTAAGCAAGCTTGCAAAGGAGCTGGTAGACATCGTCCACAGCTACGGCAAGGAAGCCATGATGTTTTTGGGAGATCATTGGATTGGAACGGAGCCCTTTGGAAAATATTTTGCAAATATTGGGCTGGATGCTGTAGTTGGCTCTGTTGGAGATGGTGTTACTTTGCGCATGATTTCTGATATAAAAGGGGTGAAATACACAGAAGGAAGGCTTTTGCCCTACTTTTTCCCTGATGTTTTCACCGAAGGGGGCGATCCTATTGGGGGGGCCCAGGATAACTGGATGAAGGCAAGGCGCGCTATTTTGCGCTCTCCTTTAGACCGAATCGGTTACGGTGGATATTTGAAGCTTGCGGCCGAATGGCCAAGTTTTATCGAGCAAGTACAAAAGGTTGTAAATGAATTCCGTGAGATTCATGCAAATATGCAGGATACAAAAGCCTACACTGCTCCTTTTAAGGTAGGCATTTTAAACTGTTGGGGCAATCTGCGCAGATGGATGGCGAACCAGGTTCACCATGCCCTCTGGTACCGGGAAATTTATTCTTATGTGGGCGTTATTGAGTGCCTTAGCGGAATGCCTGTGGATGTGGAATTTATCACCTTTGACCAGGTGCGGGAAGGCCTTGATCCTGATATCAAGGTAATCATCAACGCCGGTGATGCTTATACCTCCTGGAGCGGCGCTGAGAATTGGCAAGATGAAAGAGTTGTTTGTGCCATCCGCAGGTTTGTGGACCAGGGCGGCGGTTTTATCGGCGTAGGCGAGCCCAGCGCCTGCCAGTATCAGGGACGCTTTTTCCAGCTCAGCGATGTGCTGGGTGTGGACAGAGAGCTTGGCTTTTCCATGAGCACTGATAAATATAATGAATTAAACAGCAATCACTTTATTTTAGAGGATACCCCCGGGGAAATAGATTTTGGGGAAGGCAAGAGCCGTATTTACGCTCAGGGTGAAAATTATCAGATTTTAAACATGGACGGAAAATATAGCCGTCTGGTGGTCAATGCTTACGGAAAAGGAAGAAGCGTTTATTTTTCAGGCCTCCCTTATTCTCCTCAAAACTGCCGCATCCTGCTGCGCGCTATTTATTATGCCGCCCACCAGGAAGGGGAAATGAAAAAATACTATGTTACGAATGTTGACACCGAGCTGGTAGTCTTCGAGAAAACCGGAAAAATTGCGGTTATTAATAACTCCAAAGAGCCAAAAAAGACCGTTCTTTATGTAAACGGCCAGCTGAAAAAGCAGCTTGATTTGGCGCCCATGGAAATGCGCTGGGAAAACTTATAAGTCCCTGAAACCGCTGGCGTCCAAATTTGTGCATGATTTGCCACGTAAGAAGCGATGGATAAAATTTTTAATTAAATTAAGCCCCAATCCGCAAACATCGTAAGAATGGAGGTTATCTATGGATAATAAAAATACTGTTTATGATAAAATAAATAAAGCAATTGCACAGTTTGCGCTAGGCGGCAGCCTTATAGAAAAAAAGCCTTATGGAAACGGTCATATTAACGATACCTTTTTGCTTACCTATGCGCTATCCGGCGGGCAAAAAAAACACTATATCCTCCAAAGGATGAACCGTTCTGTCTTTAAGCAGCCAAAGCTTCTCATGGAAAATATGGTAAATGTCACCGAATACCTGAGAAAACTTATAGCCTCACAGGGCGGTAATCCCGACAGGGAAACCTTAAATGTGGTGAAAACAAAAAATGGCGCCAGCTATTATGAGGATGAGCATCAGAATTGCTGGAGGATGTTCCTGTTTATAGAAAACACGCTCTGCCTTGAGAAGGTGGAAAGCACAAAGGATTTTTATGACAGTGCTGTGGCATTTGGCAATTTTCAGAAAATGTTGGCGGACTATCCCGCCCATACGCTCCATGAGACGATTCCCAATTTCCACAATACGCCTTCCCGCTTTCTTGATTTTAAAAAAGCAGTGGAAAAAGACGCTCTTGGAAGATGTGCTTATGCAAAGCCCGAGATTGCCTTTGCCCTTGCACGGGAGGCAGATATTTCTATCCTGACAGAGCTTTTGGAAAATGGGATGCTGCCTCTTAGAGTAACCCACAATGATACCAAGCTGAACAATATCCTGTTTGACAAGGATACAAAAAAAGCTCTGTGCATCATTGATTTGGATACGGTCATGCCCGGTCTTTCCCTCTATGACTTCGGAGATTCCATCCGCTTTGGCGCCAGCACCGGGGCAGAGGATGAAACAGACTTAGACAAAATCGAAATTGACCTGTCTTTATTCGAAGCTTTTGTCAACGGTTTTCTAAAGGGGTGCGCCGGCAGCCTGACAAAAAAAGAAATTGAAATGCTCCCCATGGGCGCTAAATTGATGACCTTTGAGTGTGGCATACGGTTTTTGGCCGATTACCTGGAAGGGGATGTTTATTTCAAAATCCACAGGGAAAACCATAATCTAGAACGGGCCAGGACGCAGTTTAAACTGGTCGCGGATATGGAAAAAAAGTGGGCAAAACTGAATGAAATTGTCCAAAAACAGGACGCCCTTTATCAATGACAGCCTTAAATGATTTATAAGCCAACAGGTAATTGTGAAACCGATCCAACTGGTTTATCAATTCACAATTACCTGATTCTTTATTCAGGCAATAACAGATCCTTCTCCATGGAAAAAAGCAAATCCTCCGTAAAGCTTAAGAGCATCTGTGCATCCCGTTCCACCATGCCGCATTTCTTATAACGGAACAGAAAAAAGGGCGTTCCCTTTGCACTAAAAGATAACTTTTCATGCCGTTTTAGCACTTTCGGTATTCCTTCGGGAACTATGTCTGCATCCGCTTTCAAAGTAAACTGAATCTCACCGTTCTTTCCCTTAACCTCCGTCATATAGAGCTTATGGGCATTTACCCTTATCATAGCAATCCGCAGAAGATTTTCTACAGGGGCCGGAATCTCGCCAAATCGATCCAGCAGTTCCTCCCGCATATCATCACGTTCATTTCTGTTTTCAATTCCTGCAATCCGCTTATAAATATCCAGCTTCTGCACCTCGTTTACAATATAGGCAGGCGGAATAAAGGCATCCACATCCATGTCCACGGTAGTGTTAAAATCCTCCGCCATGGAGATACCTTTGAGGCTTTTTACCGACTCATTTAACATTTTACAGTATAAATCATATCCCACAGCCTGCATATGTCCATGTTGCTTAGCCCCTAGCAGATTGCCTGCACCGCGGATTTCCAGATCCCGCATGGCAATTTTAAATCCACTTCCCAAATCCGTAAACTCTTTAATAGCGGATAATCTTTTTTCCGCTATCTCCTTTAACATTTTATCCCTTTTATACATCAGAAAGGCATAAGCCGTGCGATTGCTTCGCCCTACCCTTCCCCTGAGCTGATACAGCTGGGAAAGTCCCATTGTATCGGAATCATGGATAATCATGGTGTTTACGTTGGAGATATCCAGACCGGTTTCTATAATCGTAGTGGACACCAGCACGTCAATCTCTCCATTGATAAAATCATACATAATCCTCTCCAGCTCCCGCTCCTTCATCTGCCCATGGGCAAAGGCCACCACCGCCTCCGGCACAAGCTGCTGGATAGATGCTGCTATATCCGCAATATGATTGACTCTGTTGTAAACATAATACACCTGACCATTTCGGGACAGTTCCCGGACTATGGCCTCCCTGACCATCTCCTCATTGTATTCCATCACATAAGTTTGAATCGGAACCCTATCCCCAGGTGCCTCCTCCAATACACTCATATCACGGATACCCACAAGACTCATATGGAGGGTTCTGGGAATAGGAGTTGCCGTCAGCGTCAGTACATCCACATTCTCTTTCATCTTTTTAATCTTTTCTTTGTGGATAACGCCAAACCGCTGTTCCTCATCAATGATGAGCAACCCTAAATCCTTATAAACTACATCCGCTGATAAAACCCTGTGGGTACCGATTACTATGTCCACCAGCCCTTTTCTTAAGTCCTCCACCGTCTTTTTTTGCTCAGCGCTGGTCCGAAACCTTGAGAGCAGGTCTACACGGACAGGAAAATCTTTCATCCTTTGAAGAAAGGTACTGTAATGCTGCTGGGCAAGAATTGTGGTTGGCACCAGATAAACCACCTGCTTTCCCTCCTGAATTGCTTTAAAAGCGGCCCGTATGGCAATCTCTGTTTTGCCATAGCCCACATCCCCACAAATCAGGCGGTCCATAATTTTATTGCTCTCCATATCTTTTTTGGTTGCTTCAATAGCCGCAATCTGGTCCTCTGTCTCCTCAAAGGGAAACAGCTCCTCAAATTCCCGCTGCCATACCGTATCTTTTCCAAACTGGAATCCGTTCTGCTGCTGCCGGGCGGCATAGAGCTCCACCAAATCCCGTGCCACCTCTCCGGCAGCCTCCCGGACCTTGCTTTTGGTACGGCTCCATTCTAAAGTGCCCAGCTTATTTAGCTTAGGACGCCTTGCATCTGCTGAGGCATATTTTTGAATCACGTCCAGCCCCGTTGCCAGCACATAAAGGTTTCCCCCATCACGGTATTCAATCTTAATATAATCCTTTACAACTTTCTCAACCTCTACCTTCTCAATACCTTTATAAATACCCAATCCATGATTTTCATGCACTACATAATCTCCCACCTTAAGTTCATTAAAATCATGAATTTTTTGTCCTTCATAAACCTTCTTTCTCTTTTTCTTCTTCTTCTCCGCGCCGAAAATATCACTTTCCGAAATGACCACAAATTTAAGCAGTGGATATTCAAACCCCTTCATCACTCTGCCATAAAAAGTCATAAGTTCTCCTGGCTTAAGCTCCCTGTCCGGATCCTCCGTATAAAAGGCGCTGATTTCCTCCTCCTGTAAATCCTTGGCAAGCCGCTCGGCTCTTGTCCTAGAACCGGATAAAAGCAAGATTTTGTACCCATTCTTTTTGTAACGCCTTAAATCCTGTACCAGAGCTTCAAAACTGTTATTATAAGAAGAAATACTTTTGACAGAAATATCCGCCTTTCGCTCTGCTTTCAATAGAGAAGTTTTCATATCCAGCGAGGCTAGCGCTGCAACATGTCCCTGCTGCAGCTTTGCCGCCACCTCATCCGCACCATATAAGAGTTTCATCTGCCCAGGAAGAATATATCCCTTCTCCACACGGTGCATCATACTTTCGCGAAACTCTAATTCCACTGCATCCGCATGCTCCCTGACCCTTGCAGGCTCATCCACAAAAACACAGGTCTTAAGCCTGTCAAACAACTCTAAAAAGGAAACGGTATTCTCATAAAAATAATGTACATAAGCGTCTAAATTCATCAGATTTTGAAATTCATAAACCTGTTCCTTTAGCTCTTTTATTTGGCTCTCCACCCTATAGGCTTCCTCTGTATGGAATTCCTCCCTCAGTTTTCCTGCAAAGTTCTTCCCTTCTTTTTCTATTTTTTCCATACCCTTTTTTAATCGGTCGCCGGAAAGAAGCATTTCCCCTGCCGGATAAACCGTAATACCGGAAAGCTTCTCTATGGATCTCTGGCTCAAAACATCAAAGCTGCGGATAGACTCCACCTCATCTCCCCACAGCTCGATTCGATAAGGGTTTTCCTCTGTCAAATCAAAAATATCTACAATGCCGCCTCTTATACTAAACTGTCCTGGCGCCTCCACCTGATAATTTTTCTCATACCCCATCTCAACAAGGCGTGCTGCCAGCTTCTTTTCATCCATGGAACTTTTCCCATGAATGGAAAGCAGGTGCCGTTTCCATTCATCTATGGGAATCTGGGGCGCCATTAAACTGCTAAAGGTAGTAATCACTGTAACGGGCTTTCCCTCCAGCATACGTCTAAGACACTTAATCCGCTCCGTCATAAGCTGATTGCCGTGGATATCCGCCTGATAAAAAATCAAATCTTTTGCCGGATATGCAAGTACATTTCTATCATAAAAGCGATAGTCTTCCATCAGATCCTTCACCCGCAAATCGCTAAAAGTAACAATGAGCTTGTTTTTAAACCCATCGCCCAGTCCGTATACCATATGAAGTTTTTGAGATTCCACACAGCCCGTTAAGGATACACAGCCCGTCTTTTTTTGCAGCCTGTCTTTTATTTCCACAAATTCTCCCAGCTCCTCCAAGGGCGCCGTTAATACTCTCATGAATTTTCCCTTTCCACTCTTACATATATCAATAACTGTAAATTTATGCTAAACCCTTTTTATTATCATCTATCGCAACCTTTCGGTTAAATTCGTTCATCGCCTGATCGGTCTCTCCCTTCAACATCATTTCCGCCGCCTTTACCGCTTTCTCTACTCCCTCTTTCATAACAGTCCTCTCCTCTTTAGAAAAATGTCCCAACACATAGTCTGCCAAATCGTACTCCTTAGGCTTTTCCCCCACGCCAACACGTATTCTTCTGAAATCGCTACTGCCTAGATTTTGAATAATGTTTTTGAGTCCATTATGCCCTCCGGCGCTTCCTTTTTTCCTTATCCTTATCTGCCCTGGCGGCAAATTAATGTCATCCGAAATAATAATCAGTTCCGTCTCATAATCTATCTTATAGTAATCGGCTAATGGCCGAATGCTCTCACCGCTTAAATTCATAAATGTAAGGGGCTTAACCAGTATTACCTTCTGCCCGTTAATGATTCCTTTTCCGGTCATGGCTTTATTTTTAATGTCCATTACAGAAATATTATACTTATCCGCTAAAACATCTATCACTTCAAAACCAATATTGTGTCTGGTATTATCATATTCCTTTTTCGGGTTTCCAAGTCCTGCTATTATAAACATTATTTAACCTCCTGCATATCGCAGATCGCGCTAGTGATATTACCCGGCAATCAATGTTATTGTATTACCATTGCCTTTCTTTCTCAAAATGCTACCCTGCCATCATAACATATTGCAAAGCCAAAAAACAAGTCACCTCTTACCTCATATAAAAATGCCGCCTGATAGCGGCGCTTAAGATGAAAAGATAAGGCCAGAAACTTCTTTCGAATTCCTGGCCCAAATCTTACAAATAGTCATTTCAATTATACACCTTTAATTTACAGATCATAATACATCATAAATTCCGCCGGAGTAGGAATTTCTCCGGCCCTCTTTGCCTCCGCTCTCTTACGCTCAATCCATACCTCAATCAGCCTTTGTGGAAATACACCGCCCTCTATCAGATAATCATGATCTGCCTCCAAGGCATCCAAAGCTTCCTCAAGAGACTTGGGCAGCCCTTTAATTTTCTTCTGCTCCTCTTTAGACAAGGTATAAAGATTAAAATCATAGGGTCCCCAGCCATTTGCAGCAGGGTCAATCTGCTTCTTGATGCCGTCTAATCCTGCCATTAAAATTGCCGCATAAGCATAGTAAGGATTGGCAGTTGCATCCGGATTGCGCAGCTCAAAACGTTTCGTCTCAGGAGATTTCGCATAAGCAGGAATCCTGATAACCGCGCTGCGGTTAGAGGTTGCATAGCCGATAGTCACAGGCGCTTCATAACCCGGAACCAGACGTTTAAAGGAATTCGTAGAAGGATTCGTAAAAGCACACAAGGACGCAATATGGGACAGTAATCCTCCAATAAAATAATGAGCAGTCTTACTTAAACCGGAATAACCTTTTTCATCATAGAAAAGAGGCTTTCCGTCTTTCAGCAGGAGCATATGCACATGCAGGCCGCTTCCTGCCTCCTGGTAAATAGGCTTGGGAAGAAAAGTTGCTGTTTTTCCCTCCTTAGCTGCCATATTTTTGATAATATACTTGGTAATCATTGTGTTGTCCGCCATTTGCGGCATATCCGCAAGCTCCACTTCAATTTCCATCTGGCCTGGGCCTCCCACCTCATGATGGTGGTATTTTACTTTGATTCCCCAGTTTTCCATTTCCATACACATCCGGCTGCGCAGATCATAGCCTACATCCTCAGGCGCTGCAATATGGTATCCGCCCTTATGAGGTACTTCATAACCATTGTTGCCCTCCGTATCAAGACGGCAGTTCCATGCCGCCTGTCTTGTGTCAATTTGATAAGCGCACTGCTTGGGCGATACTTCATAGCGCGCGCTGTCAAACAGATAAAACTCAAATTCCGGTCCAATCACCATTTGGTCCGCAATACCGCTCTCTTTCATATATTCCACAGCCCGAAGGCTCACATTCTTAGGATACTGGTCAAAAGGCTGGTTTTCCCCCTTCCCAATCACGCACACGTTGCCGCACATAGTTAATGTAGGAACCTGTGCAAAAGGGTCTACATACATGGTATCCGGATCCGGCAAAAATACCATATCGCTTTTCTCAACCGGCGCATATCCATAGTTAGACCCATCAAAACCAATTCCATAAACAAACACATTTTCATGAAACCGCTCCACCGGTATCGTAATGTGACGCCAGCGTCCGTCAATGTCTGTCATTTTGAAATCAATCATGCGAATCTTCTTTTCTTCACATATCTTTCTGATTTCTTCACTTCTGTTCATATCCTCTCCCTTTCTTTCCTGCATTTGCTTTGAATACTCCCATTTCCTAAAAGTCAGCAGCTCTACTGCCTGCAGTACTGCCACCAATAAAGAGTTTAGAAGTTTACTTCCAAACCTGCCAGCTCCACCTGACAGTTTTCTTCGTACAAAAGTATAACATACCACCGACTGCCTCCGCAACCTGTCAAGAAATCAAAATCTGGCTGAATTGTTACGCCTAAGCAATACTTCCGGCTGACCTCCGAAAAGAGCTATGGCATTGCAGCCAAATCCTTAATAACTTCCCCTGCCATAATAAGCCCTGCCACTGAAGGAACGAATGCATTACTTCCAGGCGTCTGCCGCTTCTTTGTGTGCCTGTGCGCATTTTCACAAAGAGCTTCATCTCCGTCACCATTGCCGACTATACCCTCTAGCGGCACAAGGGCAGGCTCTTTGGAATAGACTACCTTAAGACTCTTTATCCCTCTCTTTTTCAATTCCCGCCGCATTACTTTTGCTAAAGGACACACGCTGGTTTTATAAATATCTGCCACTTCAAAGGCTGTGGGGTCGATTTTATTCCCCGCACCCATGGAACTGATAATAGGCGTTCCCGCTTTTTTTGCCTGTATCACAAGCTCAAGTTTCCCTGTCACAGTATCTATTGCGTCCACAATATAGTCATACTGCGTAAAATCAAACTGACAAGCCGTCTCAGGCAGGTAAAAGGTTTTATATTTATGAACCACCACCTGCGGGTTAATCTCTTTCACCCGCTGGCAGGCTGCATCCACCTTATACATTCCTATGGTAGTGGTAGTGGCAATTAATTGTCGGTTTAAGTTGGATAGACACACCTTATCATCATCGATAATATCTACCGTACCCACACCGCTGCGCACCAGAGCTTCTAGCGTATAGCTCCCCACACCTCCCAGACCAAAAACTGCCACTCTGGCGCCGGATAGCTTCTTCATAGCCTCGGCGCCAAAAAGCAGTTCCGTTCGTATAAATTGTTCCCTCATTTCGCTTCCTTTCCAAAACATACATAATACAAATCAGCGTCCTTTAGTCCATGGATAACGTCATTACAGTTTTAACAATCACATCAAATTGTCTGAACCCTTATGTTAACGACAACATGCGGCAGATTGCTCCGCCGCATGTCACTGTCCTTTTTATACCAAAAATATCCGGCAAACTATAAATCTTCGCCTATCTTATTCCCGCTTGAAGTTAATTGTTTTTTTCTTTATCCGCCACTTTTTTAGGTAATACCACCTTGTCCAAATGCCATACTTCATCCACATATTCCTGAATCGTTCTGTCGGAAGTGAACTTTCCGCTGCATGCAACATTCAAGATGGCGCTCCTTGCCCATCCCTTTTCATCGCGGTATGCCTGCTCTACCTTCTTCTGGGCTTCAGCATAGGCCTTAAAGTCTTTTAAGATAAAGTACATATCAGCCTTGTTGGTACTGATTGTATTAAGAAGGGAATTGTAAAGGGTTCTGAACCTGTCGGGATCATTCGGCGCAAAGGTTCCGTTGATCAGCTGCATCAAAACTCTTCTTACGTCAGGGTCATTATTAAAAATTTCCGTAGGATCATATCCTCCGTTGTTCTCATAATGAATAACCTCATCTGAGGTAAGTCCGAAAATAAACGCATTTTCTTCGCCTACTTCCTCTACAATCTCTACATTTGCACCATCCATGGTTCCGATGGTCAGGGCCCCATTTAACATAAATTTCATGTTGCCGGTACCGGATGCCTCTTTACTTGCGGTAGAAATCTGCTCTGATACATCTGCCGCCGCAAAAATAAGCTCCGCATTGGATACCCTGTAGTTTTCAATAAATACCACCTTGATTCTTCCCTTGACCACCGGGTCGTTATTTACCACATCCGCCACGGAATTGATCAGCTTGATGGTCATTTTAGCATTATAATATCCCGCTGCCGCCTTGGCGCCAAAGATAAAAGTCCTGGGATAAAATTCCATCTCCGGATGATCCTTAAGCTGGTTATATAAATACATAACATGAAGAATATTAAGCAGCTGACGCTTATATTCATGCAATCTCTTAACCTGCACATCAAAGATGGAACGGGGGTCTACTTCGATTCCGTTATGCTCTAAAATATACTGGGCCAGACGCACCTTGTTCTGATACTTGATATTCATAAATTCCTGCTGGCACTTTTCATCATCTGCATAAATCTTCAGCTTATTGATTTTAGAAAGGTCCGTGATCCAGTCACTTCCCACATGGGCCGTTACCCAATCTGCAAGAAGGGGATTTCCATGAAGCAGGAAACGCCTCTGGGTAATACCATTTGTCTTATTATTGAACTTCTCCGGCATCATCTCATAGAAATCTTTAAGCTCCTGATTCTTTAAGATTTCCGTGTGAAGTCTGGCCACCCCGTTTACGGAAAAGCCTGCTGCAATTGCAAGATGGGCCATCTTGACCTGTCCGTCATAGATAATTGCCATTTTACGTATCTTTTCCTGATTGCCGGGATACATTTCCTGTATCTTTATAATAAATCTCCTGTTGATTTCTTCAATAATCTGATAAATTCTGGGCAGCAGTCTTGAGAACAATTCAATAGGCCATTTCTCTAAAGCTTCCGCCATAATCGTATGATTGGTGTACGCGCATGTCTTAGTGGTCACATCCCATGCCTCATCCCATGTGAGATAATATTCATCCATAAGAATCCTCATAAGTTCCGCCACCGCCACAGTCGGATGCGTATCATTGAGCTGGAAGGTAACCTTTTCATAGAATTTCTTTATATCATCATGCTTTCTCATATATTTGGCAATTGCCTCCTGCACAGAAGCTGAGATAAAGAAGTACTGCTGTTTCAGGCGCAGCTCCTTGCCCGCATAATGATTATCATTAGGGTAAAGCACCTCCACAATATTCCTTGCCAGATTTTCCTGTTCTACGGCCTTTCGATAATCTCCCTTGTCAAAAGAATCCAGATGGAAACACTCTATCGCCTCTGCATCCCAGATACGAAGGGTATTTACAATGCCATTGCCATAACCGACAATCGGAAGGTCATACGGAATTGCCTTTACGCTTTGGTAGCCTTCCTGCACAAAATTGCTTCTTCCATTTTCATCAATACGCACATTTACATAGCCGCCAAATTTAACCTCTTTGGCATATTCAGGTCTTCTAAGTTCAAAAGGATTACCATCATCCAACCAGTTATCCGGTACCTCTACCTGATACCCGTCCCTGATTTCCTGCTTAAACATACCATAGCGATACCGGATACCGCAGCCATAAGCCGCATATCCAAGCGTTGACAGGGAATCCAAAAAGCAGGAGGCAAGACGTCCCAGACCTCCGTTGCCAAGGGCCGGATCCGGTTCCTGGTCTTCAATCACATTCAGGTCTAAGCCCAATTCATCCATTGCCTCTTTTACCGGCTTATAAGCCTGCAAATTAATAATATTATTACCCAAGGCGCGTCCCATCAAAAACTCCATGGACAGATAGTACACCGTCTTAGGATCCTGCTTGTCATACTCCTTCTGGGTATTTAACCAGTTGTCGATTACCACGTCTTTAATTGCATAGCCCACAGCCTGAAAAATCTGCTGGGGTGTAGCTTCCTCCAAGGTCTTTCTATACAAAGTCTTTACATTATAAAGTACGCTTCTTTTAAACAATTCCTTGTCAAAAGCATTTGGTGCCGGTGTCTCCTTCTTTTTGATCATCACTCTCTCCTTCCACTTTATCCTGATTCAAGCCAATCCCTGCATCAATCTGCCGGGCATTGACCGGCGTTGCATGCATCAAATATATCCCCTAACACAACTTCTATATCTGATCCATCACCCGCCAATAAAAATTACCCTCGTAGATTATACTACAAATCTCATAAAATCACAAGTTTTACCATTTTTATGCTACAATTTCCACGCCAATGGTAACCTTCTCCCCATTCACATTCCATTCCTTCAAAGAAGCCAGCTCCCCGTCCACAAGAATCTCATCTGCCAGTACTTTTTCGCAGATCGCCTCTTTGTTGGCGTCCACAATCCCTGCAACCTTTGCATTTCCATTGATCGCCACCTTGATATGGTCCATCACTTCAAACCCCGCGTCCTTGCGCATGGTCTGAATTTTACTGATAACTTCATACACAAAGCCTTCCTCAATCAGCTCCGGCGTAAGATTGGTATCAAGCACAACCGTCACATGATTATCTGCCTCTGTCACAAGGCCCGCCTTCTGTGCCACATCAATCAGCAGATCTACCTCTCCAAGGGAAATTTCCACGCCATTTACTTCAAACTTAAGCTCTCCCTTATCCTTAAGCTCCTTCATAGCCTGAGTACCGTCCACTGCAGACAAATATTCCCTGATACCGCCAAGCTGTTTTCCATACTTAGGCCCTACCGTCTTTAGCTGGGGCTTGAAGCTGTAGCTTGTAAGATCACTGACATCTTCCTTAAACACTACTTCTTTTACATTCAGCTCATCCTTGATAATATCCGTAAAATACGTATCAAGCACATGAGCCGCCTTTACATACATTTTTCCGATAGGCTGGCGGTTTTTCATACTTGCCGCGTTGCGGGCTGCACGTCCCATCACCACAATGTGCAGCGCTTCTTCCATATTTTCTTCCAGCTCCTTATCTATCATAGCCTCCTTTGCTGTCGGATAATCACACAAATGAATACTTTCAGGCGCATTTTTATCATTGCTTCTTACAAGGTTCTGGTAGATTTCCTCTGTCATAAAAGGAATCAGCGGCGCTGCACACTTACAAATCTCAACCAGCGCTGTGTACAGGGTCATATAAGCGTTCACCTTATCCTGCTCCATTCCCTTTGCCCAGAAACGCTCACGGCAGCGGCGCACATACCAGTTACTCATCTCATCCACGAAGTTATCCAATACCCTTGCCGCCTCGGGAATCCTGTAATTATCCAAATGGCCGTCCGCTTCTCTGATTGCCGTATTTAATTTTGACAAAAGCCATTTATCCATAACCGGAAGTTTATCATATTCCAACCCATATTTCGTTGCGTCAAAATCATCAATATTGGCATAAAGGATGAAAAATGCGTAGGTATTCCAAAGCGTGCCTAAGAATTTACGCTGTCCTTCCATAACCGCTTTTCCATGAAACCTGTTGGGCAACCACGGCGCTGAGTTGATAAAGAAATACCAGCGTATTGCATCCGCTCCATAAGCCGCAAGGGCCTCGAAGGGATCAATGGCATTGCCCTTGGATTTACTCATCTTTTGTCCGTTTTCATCCTGTATATGGCCTAAAACAATTACATTTTCATAAGGAGACTTGTTAAACAGCAAAGTAGACTCCGCCATCAGAGAATAAAACCAGCCCCGGGTCTGATCCACTGCTTCGGAAATAAACTGAGCCGGAAATTGAGACTCAAACAGTTCCTTGTTCTCAAAAGGATAATGGTGCTGTGCAAAAGGCATGGCCCCTGAGTCGAACCAGCAGTCAATTACCTCCGGCACACGCTTCATTATCTTGCCGCATTTCGGGCAGGCGCAGGTAATTTCATCAATATACGGCCTGTGCAGCTCCACCGTCCTTGATGCCGGATTGCCGCTTAATTTCTCCAGTTCTTCCCTGGAGCCAATGGCATCCTGATATCCGCAGCCTTCACATTCCCAGATATTTAAAGGGGTACCCCAATAGCGGTTACGGGAAACACCCCAATCCTGTATATTTTCAAGCCAGTTTCCAAAACGTCCCTCACCGATTGATTCCGGAATCCAGTTTACAGTCTTATTATTGCGCACCAAATCATCCCGCACTGCCGTCATCTTAATAAACCAGGACTCTCTTGCATAATAAATCAGCGGGGTATCGCATCGCCAGCAGAAAGGATAATCGTGCTCAAATTTAGGCGCATCAAACAATTTACCTTCCTTGTCAAGGTCCACCAAGATAACAGGATCGGCATCCTTCACAAATTTGCCCCCATAAGCGGTTTCCTGGGTCATATTACCCTTGCTGTCAACAAACTGTACAAAGGGCAGGTCATACTTGCGCCCTACCTGAGCGTCATCCTCACCGAAGGCCGGCGCTATATGAACAATACCGGTACCATCCGTCATGGTAACATAATCGTCACAAGTTACAAAATGTCCCTTTTTGTTCTGCTTTGCCGCCGCTTCTCCTGCACAGGCAAACAAAGGCTCATATTCTTTATACTCTAAATCCTTTCCTTTGTAGGTTTCCAAAATTTCGTATGCGCTTTCACCTTCCCCGGCAAGCTTTCCTAAAACATTATCAAGGAGCGCCTGGGCCATATAATAGGTGTAACCGTCTGTCGCTTTTACCTTTACATAAGTTTCCTCCGGATTCACGCACAGGGCCACATTAGAAGGCAGCGTCCATGGGGTTGTAGTCCATGCCAGAAAATAAGCATCCTCCCCTGTCACCTTGAAGCGGACTACCGCCGAACGTTCTTTTACCGCCTTGTACCCTTGCGCCACTTCGTGGGATGAAAGGGGCGTTCCACATCTGGGGCAATAAGGCACAATCTTAAATCCTTTATAGAGCAGTCCCTTTTCCCAAATCTGCTTAAGGGCCCACCATTCCGACTCAATAAAATCATCATGATACGTTACATAAGGGTCATCCATATCCGCCCAGAATCCGACCGTACCTGAGAAGTCCTCCCACATCCCCTTATATTTCCATACGCTTTCCTTACATTTTCTGATAAAAGGGTCAAGGCCGTACTCCTCAATCTGTTCCTTGCCGTCCAGTCCAAGCAGCTTCTCCACTTCCAGCTCCACCGGAAGTCCATGGGTATCCCATCCTGCTTTTCTGGGAACCATATTTCCTTTCATCGTACGGTATCTGGGAATCATATCCTTGATGACACGGGTCAGCACATGCCCAATATGCGGCGTACCGTTTGCGGTAGGAGGTCCGTCATAGAATGTGTAGGTAGGGCACCCCTCCCTGTTTTCCATACTTTTCTTAAAAATATCGTTTTCCTTCCAAAACTTCTCGATTTTCTTCTCCCGTTCTACAAAATTAAGGTCTGTAGACACTTTTTGATACATAGCTTTCTTCCTTTCTTCTTAGTTTTATAATCGGGTAAACGCCATCATGTGCATTTTACAGGTCAACCAATCAACTACCATGCGCCTTCCAGGTCATCCTATGCAAAAATCCCCGTCCGTAAAAAGGACGGGGATATACTTCACCTTAACCACCTGTTTACCCATACGCACCGATTACACTACGGCTTAATATGCTTTCCCATAACGGAGGATTCCGGCAAAACTTACTTGCCAAAGGCTTTCAGTCCGCAGCTTGGAAGTGATTTTCACCATTTTTCTACTAATACCGGTTCCCACCTATCCCAGCTCTCTGCCATGTTCGAAAAAGGCTACTGTCTTCGTCATTGCCTTTACTTTTTAAAAAGTACAACATTTTCCTATACTTTGTCAACCCCCTGCTCCACTCTTTTCCTTCTTAATCATTAATAACATATTTCTTTTTCCAAACATCTTTTCTCCAGCATGTGAAAAGTATCAGAAAAAATCCATGGACGCACGCTTTTTTGTGATGTACAATAAAGCGGAAAGGAACAGTGTATATTTATGAAAGACAAAAATGAAGAACATACTTATCTCGAAATCAATGGCAGCTTTAAAATGCGTGAGTTAGACAAAAGTGATTTGGAACAGTTCAACGCCCTGCTCCAATACGCATTTCAGGTGACTACCTACGATTTATTTCAAACCGGATGGAAACAAGAAGAAATCAAATACGCCAAAAGGCCCATTTTGGAAGAAGCCTATGTACTGGGCTGGTTTTACGGAGAAAAACTGGCTTCCATGATCGTTGTCTATTCCATGAAAATAAATATTTACGATGAAATCATGGATATGGGCGGCATTACCGGCGTTGCAACCTATCCTGAATACACCGGAAAAGGGCTGATCCATTCCCTTATGAAACACGCGCTTAACTACATTCACGAACAGGAAATGCCTATTTCCTTCCTCTATCCTTATTCCATTCCCTTTTACAGAAAGATGGGATGGGAAATCGTCTCTGATAAGTTATCCTTCACCGTAAAGGATACCCAGCTTCCCAAAACACGGCCGGTAGGCGGAATGGTGGAGCGGGTCAGCCTTGATTCGGAAGACTACCACAATGTACATTCTTATTTTGCCCTGCAGCGCCATGGATGCCTGATTCGGGATAATTTATCCTGGGAAGAATATTGGCGTTGGGATAATGACGACATGATTGCCGCCGTCTACTATAATAAAGAACATAAGCCCTTAGGTTATGTGGTTTACTATATTGCCAATGATATTTTCCACATAAAAGAAATGGTATACTTAAACATTGAAGCAAATTATGGGCTATGGAACTATATCAGCGCCCATTTTTCCATGATTGAACAGGTTCAGGGCGATAATTATTCCGGAGAACCTATGGCTTATCTGTTCGAGGACAGTGAAATCACAGAAACCATTTCTCCTTATATTATGGCAAGAATCGTAAATGTGCGGGCTTTCCTGGAAGACTATCCTTATCAGATTCAGCCGGAGGATTTCAAGCTTCATTTCAAAGTACATGATGAAATGGCCCACTGGAATGAGGGCGATTACATGGTTTCCTGGCACGATGGCGAAACCATCTGCGAGCAGGTGGCGGATAACCAGTCTATTAATGTGGTGGAGCTTGATATCAATACCTTAACCACCATGCTGATGGGATATAAACGTCCTTCTTATCTTTATGAGCATGAAAAATTAAACACCGAATACTACATGCTGACCTGGTTAGAACGTTTAATACCTGTAGAAAAGCCATATTTCTCCGATTATTTCTAAAAGTCTAAAACCCCGCAGCTTTGCTGCGGGGTTTTGACCTTCGCCGCATTCGCCAAATGTCCGCTTCGCAGCCACTTTTGCTGTGTGCAAATCCACCACCTGCCTTACAGTAACTGTTACATTTCCAAAAGCTCCAACAGTTCTTCCCTCGTAAAGTTACCATTTCCCAAGCCTTCCCCTGAGAGCACCTGCTCCGCCAGTTCTCTTTTCCGCTCCTGAAGCTTGACTATATTTTCTTCTATGGTATCCTTCATAATCAATTTATAGACATTTACCACATTTTTCTGCCCTATCCTATGGGCCCTGTCCGTAGCCTGATTCTGCACAGCCAGGTTCCACCATGGGTCATAGTGAATTACGATATCCGCCGCCGTCAGGTTAAGGCCTGTCCCCCCTGCCTTTAAAGAAATGCAAAACACATTGGTTTCATCCCAGTTAAAGCTTTCAACCAGCTGCAGCCTTTTTTCTTTTGGCGTAGCTCCCGTTAACGTGTAATAGGAAAGGTTTTCCTTATCCAATTCTTTCTGTAAATTTTCCAGCATAGATGTAAACTGGGAAAATAAAAGCACTTTATGCCCTCCGCTTACAGCATTTCTAATCAAATCCAGGCACATTACAGCCTTCTCGGAAGAGTTTACATAATTTTCATACACTAGTGACGGGTCGCAACAAAGCTGCCTAAGCTTTAATAGCTCAGATAAAATCTGTATTTTGGCACTCTTGAATTCTTCATCGGACTGCTTGTCCACCAGCATTTTAATTCTCTGCACATGGGCGCAGTAAAGTTTCCACTGCTCTCCTTCCATATGGCCATATACACATTCTTCCAATTTATCCGGCAGGTCTGTCAGGACATCCTTCTTAAGCCTTCTTAGAATAAAAGGCCTTACCATCTTCTGAAGCCTGCCCATGGCCTCCTCACTGTTGTTTTGCAGCGCAGGAACTTCTATTTCCGTTCTAAAACGCTGATAGCCATACAAAAATCCCGGCATCAGATAATCAAATATGCTCCACAGCTCACTTAACTTGTTCTCTATCGGCGTACCAGTCAGGGCAAAGCGATGCCCTGACTCAATCTCCTTTACCGCCTTTGCTGCCTGGGTATTATGGTTTTTTATATACTGTGCCTCATCAATAATCTGGCAGAAAAATGAGACATCCTTATACTGGGGCAAATCTCTTTTTAAAAGCTCATAGGATGTGATCAGGATATCTCTCGTCTGGGCCGTCTCTATGATTTCCTTCCGTTCGGCGGCTGGTCCTGTGACCATCTTTACAGGAAGGCTCGGCGCAAAACGGTTAAATTCACTGTTCCAGTTAAATACCAACGAGGCAGGTGTTACGATCAGACATCTTCTGTTATCATCCGCTTTTGCATCCAAAAATTCTGATAACAAAAAGGCAATGATCTGTAAAGTTTTCCCAAGACCCATATCATCTGCCAGAATCCCTCCAAATCCGTTATGTCTAAGGGTCTTAAGCCACAAAAATCCGACTTTCTGGTATTCCCGCAAAATAGATTCTAAGCTTGCCGGAATCTCAAAATCATTATCCTCTATGGTCTTCATATTTCTGATTAGTTCCTTGAAAGTTCTGCTTCTTATTGCCAAGAGATTCTGTTTTTCGCGCAGCTCGCTGTCTAAATACATGGCCCTGTATTTAGGCACATTCATTTTTTCCTTTTTTAACTGACTCTCTGTCAGGTTCAAATCCTCCTTAATCCCCAGGAGGGTTTGCATCCCGTCATCTTCCACATCAATGAAACTGCCGTTTTTCAAACGGAAATACTTTTTCTTTCGGTCGTATTTAGACAAAATTTCTATCAATTCTTCCCGGGACATATCCCCGGCACTCACTGTCAGCTCCAGCAAATCTCCGGACAGTGACACACCTACCTCTACCTTACTGTGCCGTATCACATGAATCCTCTTTAAAGCATCCGAGACATACACTTCCCCTAACTCCTGAAATTTAGGAATACCATACACCAAAAGCTCGTAGATTTTATCCTCATCCCCGGAAAGAACCATGGCGCGCTCCTTCTCGTCAAAGGCATTACAATAAGAGGCGACTATATTTCCCACAAGCGTTTCCTTTACGGCATCCCTTTCGCCCTTTTTTTCATCCTTTTGATAGACGTCATATTTTCTTTCCCCGTATAACGCGTAAACCTTACAGGTAATAAAATCCTGCTGGGGTGCATCTAAGTAAATCTCAAAAATTACAGGCACAACGCCGTAATCTGACGGCTCAAAATTTTCCCTTTTACATTGATAATGTTTTTCAAGCACAGGCAACAGCTCCCTGCAAAAAACAGGAACATCTTCCTTTGCAATGTAAAGCTTTCTGTCAGGCATCTGCGCCATACAGGATATGAAATCCTGAACCTGCGCCAGGTCTTCCTTTTTTTCTCTGTAAATCAACCCCTCCTTAAACATAATCACATAATGAAAACAGAAAAATCCGAACAGTACCTCCGTGCTTACTTCAATGCCATCCTTCTCTCCCTTTATCCACATATTTCTGATCAGCTTATCTTCTGTCAGTCTCCATGAACGCTCTCCTGTCATATTCACATTCATGGTAATATCCCTTTCCTTCAAGCACTCTAAAAAGTCCTCAAAATCCGCTCCGCTTAAGGGCATTTTACGCAATTTCGGAAAAGATGCTCCATAGTAGTTTCCATAGGCATATTGTACATAACTTCCTCCATTCTCCTGCACCCACCTCAATAAAAACTTCACCAGCTCCTGTGACCCTTTCGCAAATGCCTCCAACGTATGTAAAAATTTAAGCTTTTTTCCGTAAGAATGTTCCTGCTCCAATTCCACATTTCCTACAAACTCAAATATATCTTTCATGACGTATTTTGTATCCACGCCCAATTTAAACTCTACAAAAATTCCATTATTACTGCAATCCAAAAAAGGCTCCAGCTCCACCTTTCCATAATCCCCTTTAGGCAGCAAGGCCATGGTGGCCTTTACTGTCTGCCGGTTCAACAGCTCTTTCATAGCCGGAGTCGTTTCCCTGGCATGTCTGCTTCTATGGCCCTGGCCGAACAGCTCCCCCGGATTGATATAGTCTCTCAAATATTTTTTATTATCATTCCGCGATTCATCTTCCACAAAATCAAAAATTGTCTGCTGTCCTAACTGATGGTTTTCCGCCTCCAAAAGCACAGCCACACAATGCTTACAAATACCTTCATAATTGTAAAAGGCCGGACATTCACAGTAACATTCCTCCATCTCATCCGTCAGATAATCAACCAATATCTCCACATGGTATTTCTTCCGGCCGCTGCCGTGAACCTTTGCCCTGATTTTAATCTCAAATTCATCTCTGTTTTCTACTTCAAATGTTTCGACCATATTCCCATAAAAAAGCTCCACGCCTCTATTGTAGGCGACACTGTTTGTAAGCTTTTTAATTTGTCTTTTATTAAGCATTCTTATACTCCCAGTATATCGCAGCTATGCACGTGATATGTATTACTACCAATATCATTAGCATATCCGCCCCTATTTCTCATGTCAAGTGAAACAATCAGCCACCGCGAAAATCTCCCTTCGCCCCTACTTCATGTTCTCAAGTATACAGCCCATACCCATTCCTGACCCACGCAAAGCAGCTTTTCATTGAAAAATTTTCCTGCCATTCTTGCAACCCGTCCATTTTAAGTGTATAGTCAAATAAAAACCAAGGAGATTCCCCATGGACAGACAAAATCTAACCTTATTAACAGACCTTTACGAACTTACTATGATGCAGGGTTATTTTGAGCATAAAGAGCAAAACGAAACCGTCATTTTTGATGCCTTTTACAGAACCAATCCCTGCGGCGGAGGCTACGCCATTGCTGCCGGCCTCGAACAGCTTATCAAGTACATCAAAGAACTACATTTTTCTAAACAAGACATTGAATACCTGGACAGTCTGCATATTTTCAGCAAAAATTTTCTGGATTATTTGGCAGGCTTTAAATTTTCCGGCGATATCTATGCCGTCCCTGAAGGAACTATCATTTTCCCCCGGGAACCTCTCGTTAAAGTAATTGCTTCTATCATGGAAGCCCAGCTGGTTGAAACCGCCATCTTGAATATTATAAACCACCAGAGCCTGATTGCCACCAAGGCCGCCCGGGTCTGCTATGCTGCAAAAGGAGATGGCATTATGGAATTTGGCCTTCGCCGCGCCCAGGGCCCCGATGCAGGCATTTACGGTGCCAGAGCAGCAGTAATTGGCGGATGTATTGGTACCTCCAACGTCCTTTGCGGACAGCTCTTTGATGTTCCCGTTAAGGGTACCCATGCCCACAGCTGGATTATGAGCTTCCCTGATGAGTACACTGCCTTTAAAACTTACGCAGATATGTACCCTTCCGCCTGTATTTTGCTGGTAGATACTTATGATACTCTAAAATCCGGTATTCCCAATGCTATCCGCGTCTTTCAGGAAATGCACGCTGCCAAAATTCCTCTTACCAATTATGGAATCCGTCTTGACAGCGGCGACCTTGCTTATCTTTCAAAAAAAGCGCGTAAAATGCTGGATGATGCCGGATTCCCCGATGCCGTCATCTCTGCTTCTAATGATTTGGATGAATATCTGATAGAAACTTTAAAGGCTCAGGGCGCTGCCATTTCTTCCTGGGGTGTTGGGACCAATCTCATTACTGCAAAAGATAACCCTGCCTTTGGCGGCGTTTATAAGCTGGCAGCCATCATGAATGAAAAGGGAGAATTTATTCCCAAAATCAAACTCTCTGAAAATACTGAAAAGGTAACCAACCCCGGCAACAAGACCATTTACCGTGTCTATGAAAAAAATACGGGTAAAATAAAAGCCGATTTAATCTGTCTTGTAGGAGAAACATTTAACCAGGAGGAGCCTTTACTGTTGTTTGACCCCTTAGAGCCATGGAAAAAAACAAAACTGTCGGCCGGCTCATACACCCTTCGTGAATTACTCAAACCTGTTTTTCAAAATGGGGAATGCTGCTATGAATCTCCTAAGGTGATGGATATCAGAAGCTACTGTCAAAGCGAGCTTGATACCCTCTGGGATGAAACCAAACGATTTGTAAATCCTCATCAGGTTTACGTAGATTTGTCTAAAAAATTATATGATATTAAGATTCAGCTTTTAGATCAAATGAGTGAAAAATAATCGTTTCAATAAACTGTTCAGGTAGCTGAACTATTATAAACGTCAGGCGTGGGGGAGAGGCTCTCCCCCACAGCATTTTTGTACTTTGCTGAAAATCTTTGTTCTTCTCATGGCATCTTTGGTTTCCTTATCTTTTACTTATAATAAAATTCATTCTATACTTCAATTAACATCTTTGTTGTTTTTGGAAACCGTTGAACAATTTCATATGAATTATCTTTCTTCTTCATAGCGTAATATATATTTTTGATAGAATCTCCCTTATTTTTCAGGAAATTCCCTATTATCTCCATTACACCCTCATAACTTTTACTTGTTACCTGAAATCCTCTAAGCCAAATCAAACCATAATGTAATACTAATTCGGTTCTCGGCGGAATGAAAACTACAAAATCTTTTCCATGCAGGGTAATTAGCGCCCTTTGCTCTTTCAGGGCAAGCTCAAAAACGTCTTCATCTCTTTTCCCTGCCTCGAATCTGTTTAATACATGAATAACATCGTGCCCATATTTTTCTAAAACCGGTATTGATTTCTGTGTAATATTCTCATCTAATAGTACCTTCATTCCTATCCTTCCTGATATGGGGCATCCAAAACTTCAATTACATACTCCATGGCTTTCTCTATATCTTTTTCTGCCAGTTTATATTCTTCGCTAATCTCCTTTATCGTCATTTCATCTTTTAAGCATGCAACCATTAAACTAACTGGTATTCTGGTATTATTTATCACCGGCATACCACCCAATTTTTTTCATCAATTTGGATTTCATTAAATTTTTGAGCTATTTTTTTTAAATACTGCTCTATTTCTTGATAATTTACATTTCCATTTTTTAAAAATATGATATTACGCTTCATATCTTTATTATATGTCTGTTTTTTCATTTAAACCGGATTGGTATTCATTTTTTTTATATGTATATTGCCATATTTCAGGAAAAGATATTTCAGAATTCTTTACAAAAAGTTCCGCCATTTTTACCCCTTCTATTCGTCTATATAGAATCCATTTTTCCTTCAGTTCAATTAAATTATCAATCAAGTTTCCCAAATCCCTTCTGGAAAGCTCAATGTATATGGTATTTCCTCATCCTCCATTTCAGTCATTACTCTGACAATCGCCGAATTTACAGCTATTTCTTTAGGATTTTCTTCATTTCTATAACTGATAATCTGACTTTCAAAATGCTTAAAACAATTTATTTTACTATTCCTTTTTACATAAAGGTGATTCTTTAAATCATTTTCCCGGGCATAAATCTCACTGGCAGTTTCCAAATCTTTTTCCAAGGCATCTTCTGTACTTTTACCTTCTGCCAAATCCGCAACCATCCTAATGATAGAAAATGCGTAATCGATAAACTCTTTTTCTTTTAGTTCAGGAATCACTTCTTTACGTTTTGGGTCAACTCTTAATGTAAAGCCTGATGTATTCCATAGGATTTCAAGTAAGCCGCTGTTAAAACCACTAAGCAAAGTCTCCGCGTATTTATTTTTTTGTCTTCGTTCATAGCATTAGCACCTCTTTTCTCATCCTTAACCTGCTTTTGTATTTTCCATTATAGCACAATCCCTGTTTCCTCTGCAATTATTGCCTTTCTCACCCATTATATAAACCAACCACCCAAAAGTTTTAATTTCTGAGAACCAGGGCACTTCCATTTTATATGTCCAAAAATAGTTCCGTCAGATAATGAACCGTAGACAATATCACACTTTCGTCCACCCTAAATCCGGGCTGGTGAATCGCCCATCCCTTTCCTGTACCAACTTTGATATAGCAGCCGGGAATTTTTTCCTCATAAAAAGAAAAGTCATCCCCTCCCATGGAGCTCTCCTCAGGCACCACCTTCAAATTACACTTATCTGCTGTCCGGATACTTTTTTGCACCATTTCTTCATCATTATAGGTAGCCGGGCAGCCTGCTATCCATTCCATAGCTGCCTTGGCTCCATAGGCAATGGCTGTGTTTCGCACAATTTCTTCCATCCGTTTTTCAAACAAAATCCGGTCTTCCCGGTTCATGGTCCGCACGGTTCCCTCTAAAACTGCCTGTTCCGGTATTACATTCCAGGTATTTCCCGCTTCTATTCTGGTAACGCTCAAAAGCGCCGGATGGAAGGCATTCACATTTCTGGTCACCACGCTCTGTAACGCCTGTACCATAGCCGCTGCCGCCAGAATCGGATCCACGCCATCCTCCGGATGTGCCCCATGACAGCCCACGCCCTTTACGGTAATCACAAACCGGTCTACCGCCGCCGATACATAGCCCTGACGAATGCTCAACACTCCCGCTTCATTTGTGGGGTCCGCATGAATACCCCATATCATCTCCACATCATCTATCTCATCTGTTTCCAATATCTTAAGAGCCCCCAAAGAACTTTCTTCCCCGGGCTGAAAAATAATCTTAACAGTGCCGGCCAGTTCTTCTCTTCTCTCCTGCAAAAGAAGGGCGCAGCCTATTCCGGAAACCGTATGAAAATCATGTCCGCATGCATGCATTTTCCCCTTCTGGCAGGAGGCATAGGCTAACCCCGTTTCCTCCATAACAGGAAGGGCATCTATGTCACATCTAAGGGCCTGTACTGGCCCGTTTAATTTCCCCCGAATCACCGCCACAAGCCCTGTTTCCAGCTTGCAGGGCAGAAGCTCCACCCCGGCCTCCACGAGAATTTCCCTGATCTTAGCTGTTGTCTTGTATTCCTCGTAAGACAACTCCGGATTCTTATGAAACCACTCAAAATATGCAATTAGTTTTTTCTCAAGCTCCATCTTCTTTCTCCCCATTCCTGTCTGCCAGAACCTGTTTAAAATTCATTCCTGCTATCTGACCTGTTCCCATCACCACTTAGGGTAATTTTCATCAAACCCTATGCCGTTAAAATCACCTGCGGCTGTTTGGGTCAAGGGCATCCCTCAGCGCATCTCCAATAAAATTAATGGACATAACCAGCAGTACAATAAGCAGGCCCGGCGGTATCCACAGCCATGGCTGTTTTGTGAGAACCGTCAAAGACTGGGCTCCATTTAACATATTTCCAAGGCTTGCCGTAGGTGGCTGCACTCCCTGTCCTAAAAAGCTAAGAGCCGCCTCGTCCAGCATGGAAAGCGCCAGCACGGAGGTTGCATACACTAAAATCGGCGCTACCGTATTAGGCAGAATTTCTGAAAAAAGAATATGTCTAAGAGGCATTCCCGCCACAATATTTCCTTTAATAAAATTAGTTTCCCGAAGGTTTAACACATTTCCGCGCACCAGCCTTGCAATTCCCGGCCAGTCCACGAAACCCAAAATCAGGATAATATTCCAAAGCCCGGGCTTAAATACCGCCGCTGCAACCAGTACAAGCAAAATATAAGGGAATGACATTACCATATCCGTAAAACGCATGATGATCATATCCGCCACACCGCCAAAATAACCTGCAATCAGTCCAAGTATTACCCCGATTACAGTAGAAATAAAGGTAGCCATAATCCCTACCAGCAGGGAAATTCTCATTGCATACAAAAGTCTGCTAAGCACATCCCTGCCAATCTGGTCTGTTCCAAGCCAAAATTCCTTACAGGGCGCCCCACTAAAGGTTCCCACAATTTCATCCGGGTCATAAGGCGCAATCAAAGGCGCCAAAAGCGCCGCACCGCCTAATAAGGCCAGTATCGCCAGACTCACCACTGCCAGATGGTGGCGGCGAAAACGCCGAAATACTGTCTGCAGGTAGCTTTCGTTGGCTATATCTTTTACCCTCTCGTTTTCAGCGCCCACAAGAACTGTTCTTTCATATTTCTTTTTCTTTGCCATTTTCTTTTCTATCCGTTCTTCCTTCTTCACTTTCCATGCCTCCGGAGCATATTGGAAAAGTTTTCGATACACTAATCCCATGCCGCTATAAAGCAGCATATATCTATCAGGAGAATGCCTGTTTCAGGCATTCTCTTGCAATTTTTCTTCACACTTTAATCAAGCTGAATTGTGGGGTCAACCAATGCATACAAAATATCCGTAACCAGATTGGCAGCTAACACCACCACCGCAGATAAAAGGCACACTCCCATGATCACAGGATAGTCCCGGCCTGTAATGGCACTCATGGTCATAAGACCAAGCCCCGGCCAGGAAAATACCTGTTCAATAATAACTGCACCGCCAAACAGTACAGGGATCTCCATACCGATTACGGTTACAATAGGAACCATCGCATTGCGCAGGGCATGCTTATTGATCACCAAAAAGCGGCCGATTCCCTTCGCGCGTGCTGTACGCAGATAATCCTGCTGCAGGATTTCCAATACGGCGCTTCTGATATATCTGATGTTACTGCCGGCCATAGAGGTGGCAAGTACAATCACCGGCATAACCATATGCTGTAATACATCCCAAAAACCGCCCTCTGTTCCCAGAGTTGCCATTCCGCTTGAAGGGAGCCAGCCCAATTTTACCGTAAAAATATAAATCAGCAGTAAGGAAAGAAAAAAGCCTGGTATACTGCTCCCTAAGAAGGAAAAAGTAACCACTGCATAATCCCCTTTTTCATACTGGTGAATCGCGCTGTAAATTCCTGCCGGAACCGCCATAATGAGACTTACCACCAAAGATACACCCATCAGCAGCAGCGTAGGACCCAGATGGCTTCTTATCATTTCGCTGACCGGCTGATAGGATTTAATGGAATACCCCATGTTTCCCTGTAAAAGCTGTCCCAGCCATACAAAATACTGCACATAAAAAGGTTTATCCAGTCCTAGAGCAATTGCTTTAGCCTCCACCGCAGCCTGTGATACACGGGGACCCTGCAGCATTTCCAGGGGACTCCCTGCCATACACATAATCCCATAATCTATAATTGTGATGCCAATCAACACAGGAATAGCAATCAATATTCTTTTCAGGATATACTTTGTCAATATTCCATTCCTCCTTGTTTTCCGAAGGAAAATGCGACTGCTCTTGCAGGAGCAGAGGAATTCTCCTTCTTATTTTAACTGTTTTGGCAAACAAAATTTTCATTTTTACTGAGCATCACAATAGGGCAGGCCGCATAATGACCCGTATCATTGCCTTCGGAATTCCCCCGGTCGCCATCCCATCCTGCCTTTATTTCCAGCATTTCCGGCTCCTTCTGCCTGCATATATCTGCAGCATATGGGCACCTTGGATGAAACCGACACCCCTTTGGTAAGCTGGCGCTGTTTCCGATTTCCCCCTGCAAAAGGCTGTACGCCTTTTCTTTTTCTCCCGGATCCGGTACTGGAACCGCATCTAAAAGCGCCCTGGTATAAGGATGCACCGGATGGTTAAAAATTTCCTTTGCCTCTCCCATTTCCACAATTCTGCCAAGATACATCACCGCAATCCTGTTGCTGACATAATTAACCGCTCCCAGTCCATGGCCCACGAAAAGAAGGGTTAAATGAAGTTCCTTCTGCAGTTCTTTCAAAAGGTTCAAAATCTGTGCCTGTATGGATACATCCAGAGCGCTGACCGGCTCATCACAGACGATAAACCTGGGATTTAAAGAAAGCGCCTTAGCAATGCCGATTCTCTGCCTTTGTCCTCCGGAAAACTCATGGGGATATCTTCCAAGCACATTGCGTGGAAGACCTACCATATCAAGAATTTTCAAGATATCTTTCTCAACTGTCCCCTTTTCCGATATCTTATGGTACAGCATAGGCTGAGAAAGAATCTCAAATATATGCTTTCTGGGATTTAAAGAAGAATAAGGATCCTGAAAAACCATTTGAAGCTGTGTCCTGATTTTCTGCATTTCAGCCTTTGATAATTCAGCTAAATCCTTTCCTTTATAATAAATCTTGCCCTCTGTGGGTACCTCAAGCCCTACCAATTGTCTCCCTATTGTAGACTTTCCACAGCCGGACTCTCCAACCAATCCTAATGTTTCTCCCTCCATAATGGAAAAGCTTACGCCGTCCACCGCCTTGGTATACCCCTTGGTATGATTGATAATTCCTCCCTTAATGGGATAATATTTTTTTAAATTCTCCACCTGAATCAAAGGGGCATCTTCTTTATCGCTCATAACTCGGCTCCCCCTTCCTTCATCACAATACATTTTGCAGTATGGTGTGCCCCGAATACATAATCCTTTTGAGGATTATCACATTCCGGCCTTCTGTATTTACACCGTTCTGCAAACCGGCATCCTTTCCTGTCATCATAGCTCTCCGGCACCATACCGGGAATAGAAACAAGCTGCCTGTCCGCTGCATCCCGTATGGTGGGAACCGTATCAAGCAGTGCCTTGGTATAGGGATGCTTTGGATTTTCAAAAAGTTCCTTTACAGGCGCTTCCTCTATAATCTGCCCTGCATACATGACTAATACCCTGTCCGCCATATTCGCCACCAAACCAATGTCATGGGTAATTAAAATCATAGACATACCTGTTTCTTCCTGCAGCTCTTTAAGCAGCTTCATAATCTGCGCTTGTATAGTCACATCCAGTGCTGTAGTGGGTTCATCTGCAATCAACAGCCTTGGACTGCAAGACAATGCCATGGCAATCATTACTCTCTGGCGCATCCCACCGGAAAGGGTATGGGGATATTTTTTCATTGTGCCACGTGCATCCGGCATTCCCACTTTTTCAAGCAGCATTTGTGCCCGCTTTTTTGCATCCTCTTTTGATAAATGCATATGTGTGCGGATGCTTTCCACTATTTGATTTCCCACTGTAAAAACAGGATTTAAGGAAGTAAGAGGATCCTGAAAAATCATGGTAATCTCATTTCCCCGCACTTGATCCAGTTCTTTTTCTGTCATAGACAGAAGATTCTTACCGTCAAAGAGGACAGAGCCGTCCTTGACAGCTCCGTCCTTTCTTAATAATCCCATAATTGACAATGAAGTTACACTTTTTCCACATCCTGATTCACCTACAAGGCAGACCACTTCACCTTCCTTTACATGAAAATCAATATGGTCTACACTGATGTTCTTGCCATAGTCCCCAGCAAAAACGGTGGTCAGGCCCTGCACTTCCAATAAATGCGGCATGGCTTTCCCTCACTATTCTTCAATATCCCAATTCTGTACATCATTGAAAAATCCATATGCGCTGGGTTCGGCGCCCGTAAGCCGTTTGCTCACCGCCCCCTGCACACTTAAGATATACGCGGAGAACATGGGAACATCCTCCTGAACCTTCCTATCTATAACAGAATAAAGCTTTGTAATCTCCTCTGTATCACTTGTCTGCTGTGTTCCCTCCAAAGCTTCGTTGATCTCATCGCTGGAATAACCAGTCCAGCTACCATCTCCGCTAAGAAGCCACTGTACATCCGGATAAGGATCAACTGGCGCATAGGTGTACTGTACTGCAAAAAAGTCATAATCCATACTTCCTGCAAGTGTCATAAGCATCGCCAGATCAACTGTCTGCACCTCCACGTTGATACCTACGGCTGCCCACTGTGCCACTAGCACTTGCGCACCATTAACAAAGGTATTATCGCCGGAATTTACATAAAAACGTAGGGTCTTAGAACCGTCCCAGCCTGCTTCTTCAAGCAGTGCCTTTGCTTTCTCCGGATCATAATCCATTGGCGTAATTCCATCATCAAAAAACGGACTCGCGGAGGAAAGGAAACCATCTACCACCTCCCCGTGGCCTTTTAAAAGCTGCTCTACAAGCTGCTCCCTGTCAATGGCATAAACAAGCGCCTGACGAACTCTCGCATCCGGAATATTCGCCGTTTGGATAAATACGGACTGATTTGTAATAGGCTGGCCATACACTGCATCTACATTTTCCAGTTCTTCAATACTCTCATAATCTTCCTGCGGTATGGCAGTCATAGTGTGATGGGTAATATCAATTTCCCCCGACTGAAGTCCCGCATAAATCTGACTTGCATCTACAATTCGAATATTTAATTTGTCAATCTTAGGTGCACCCTTCCAGTAATCGGTGTTTGCCCGATAAGAAACATAATGGTCATTGTCATAATCCGTCAGGATGAAAGGTCCACTGACCACATCCGGATGATTAAACCAGTCCGCTGTTAAAAGTTCTTCCTCAGTATACTGTTCAATCACATGCTTCGGCATGGTATGAAGATATCTGGCATAAGTATTTTGAAATGTGGTAAGCGCCATTGGATATTTTGCCGTAAACCGGATGGTCTTATCATCCATAACCGTAAGACCTGCCATACTCTCAGCCCCTTCTTCTACAAAGCCTTCCTCACCTGTACCCTCAAATGCATAGAGCATCAGGGTTGTATTGTTGACAATAGGGCTTGCCAGTCTGCGCACAGTGTACTCAACGTCATCTGCTGTCACCGGCGTTCCGTCCGACCATGTAGCCGCATCATCGATATGCACTACAAAATTTATATTATCCTCTGTGGTAATACTGTCTGCAAGCATTCCCTGAAAATTTAAATCTTTGTCAAGCTCCATCAGAGGCAAAAACATCAGACCTACCGCATACTTATTAATTTCGGTCTGGTCAACCACAAACGGATTGACACCGCCTAAGGAATCCGTAACACCCACATTGATGATTTTTTCTCCGGCCGCTTCTGCGGATTCTCCATTATTCTGTGAATTTTCTGTGGAAGTTTCCTCTCCTCCCTCACCAGCTTCGCCGCTTCCGCCTCCGGATGACGAACACCCAGCCACGGAGATAGCAAGTACTGCTGTCAACAAAAAGCCCAGCAGTCTTTTTGAAAATTTTTTCATAATACGCTGCTCCTCCATTACAAACCACCGGATTCTGAAAAATCCGATCCCATTTATTTTAGTTGGTTCATTATACTGTTACAGTATTAAATTGTCAATATTTTCAATAATAATTACTGAAAAATGCCCTCTGCAGCACAATCATTCAAATGAAATCTTTAATGATTGCCACTAAATAAAGGGGTAGATAAATACCGGTCTCCGGAATCCGGCAGCAGAACTACGATTATTTTTCCTGCATTTTCAGATCTTTTGGCCAGAATGGCTGCTGCCTTCAGGGCTGCTCCGGAGGAAATACCTACCAGGATGCCTTCACTTACCGCAAATGCCTTTCCTTCTGCAAATGCATCTTCATTTTCAATGGCAATAATTTCATCATAGACTTCCGTATTTAATATATCTGGCACAAAGCCCGCTCCTATTCCCTGGATTTTGTGAGGTCCTGCGGTTCCTTTTGAAAGTACCGGACTGGAAGCAGGTTCCACCGCAACAATCTTTACCGCAGGGTTTTGGGCTTTCAGATACTCTCCCACACCGGTAATCGTTCCGCCAGTTCCAACACCTGCTACAAAAATATCTACCTTTCCATCTGTCTGCTCCCATATTTCCGGCCCTGTACGCTCCCGATGAGCTTTCGGGTTTGCGTAATTCTCAAACTGTCCCAAAATAACCGCACCTGGAATGGATTCTTTAAGCTCTTTCGCTTTCGCAATGGCGCCTGTCATCCCCTTCGCTCCTTCTGTAAGCACCAGCTCCGCCCCATAAGCCCCAAGCAGATTCCTACGTTCCATACTCATTGTATCAGGTAGTGTCAAAATTGCCTTGTATCCCTTGATTGCTGCCACTGCTGCAAGACCAATACCCGTATTACCAGACGTAGGCTCAATAATCGTTGCGCCCGGTTTTAAGATTCCATTTTTCTCCGCATCCTCTATCATAGCCAATGCAACCCTGTCCTTGACAGAGCCTGCCGGATTTAAATATTCCAGTTTTGCTAAAATAGTCGCTTGCGCAGCGCCCGCCTTTTGCGCATAACGGTTTAATTTTAAAATAGGTGTGCTGCCAATTAGCTCCAAAGCGCTTTCCTTGATTTTACTCATATTCATCCTCCCAAAATTTTATTCCCTACTTAATTAGTATGATTAGTATGTTTAAAATTATATTCCAATTCACATTCTCTGTCAAACATGAAATTTATTCTTTTATAAATTACCAAAAAATAACATGTATAGACATAATCTGTGAATTCTTGACAAATGTCCCAAATAGCGTTATATTACAATCACTTTGCATTAAATTTGTACTTTTCGCATAATGTATTTTGTATACATACAATTTGCGGGCGATTGGAAGTATGGGGGATTAAGATGAAAAATCTGTTGAACTATCAGACATCCGAATACGACTGCGGACCTGTTACCGTTCTGAACGGCATACGATACCTTTTTGAGCGGGAGGATATTCATCCTGACTTGGTGAAGTTTATCATGCTTTATTGTTTAGATACCTGTAACGAATCAGGTGACCCTGGTAAGCACGGTACCTCTCCTTCTGCCATAGACTTTCTGTCCTGTTGGTTAAACCACTATGGAGAAACCAGAAATTTCCCTCTCCACTGCGAGTACTATTCCGGGGAGATTGTAACAGTCACGCCGGATAGTCCCATTACCAAAGCCCTTGCAGCTGGTGGTGTTGTTTTGGTGCACCTTTTTTTGGGTGTAGATCATTATGTTCTGTTAACAGGTATTGAAAAAGACCGGGTTTTACTCTTTGATCCTTTTTACGAGGAATTAAATGACCCGGAATTAGATGAAGAATATTTTACGGAAGAAATTTCTTTTATCACAGACCAGCCTAAAAAGGCCAACCGTTCCGTATCTATGGAACGCCTGAATCGTACCACCAGAAATTATTATGAAATGGGAGACTTTTCTCTCAGGCTGGCTTTGGTTATGTTCAATACGGCGCTTACTTAAATATACTTCGTATCATAAATTATTGTACCTTTCATTTAAAAGGACTGCTCCCGGCAGCCCTTTTTTGTTCCCGCTAAGCTTATTGTTCCATCTGTCTTCCCAAAAAACCTGCTGCCGACTGAATCAGCTTTTGTTCTACCTCTCCCATTTTTCCTTTCTCTCCATTATCAATCAGCACTACACCGCCAATCATATCTCCCTCACAGATAATAGGACTAATTGCCTCCTGATAAAATTCATCGGTTACATCCTGTGTAATCGGGATAAAATTGGAATCCTCCTTTGAGGCAATCAGCATTTCCCTCTTATTTAGCTTTTCCTCCAATTCTTTACTGATGGATTTACCAAGAATACTTTTATAGCCTCCCGACACTGCAATGAACTGATCTCTGTCTGCAATCAGGGCTGTCCTGCCTGACACCTGTGCTAAGCTTTCTGCATATTGTTTTGCAAATGTATTCATTTCACCAATGGGCGAATATTTTTTTAATATAATCTCGCCTTCCCTGTCAGTAAAAATTTCAAGCGGGTCACTTTCCCGAATTCGGAGGGTCCGTCTGATTTCCTTGGGTATTACAATACGGCCTAAGTCGTCTATACGTCTCACAATACCTGTAGCTTTCATAAAAATAAACCTCCATTTACGCTAATAGTAAAAAATTACTCTTGTACTATTATTTGTAAAAGAAGGCTTATTATACATGAAAATTTAAATCAAACTGCGGCACAAAACTTTCCCTGGCAGTATCTCCTTCCTGAATAAAAGCATTTTTGACCCCTAAATCTATGGCATACGCTACAACAGCCTCATACTCCCGCTTTGTTACCTTTCTGCACAATTCCTTATGATCAGAGTCTTCCATAACTTTTGCAAAAGGTGTATATTGGTTCATTAAACTAAGATAGATCCTGTCCTTATAGGTTTCATACAGATATTTTACAACCGCTTTTGCATTTTTCTTATGCCCCGGCAAAATCAGATGTCTTACAATAATTCCCTTTTGCATCATACCCTTTTCGTCAAATGCGGCCTCTCCCGCTATCTGCATCATTTCTTCAAGCGCTGCCGCCGCAACAGACGGATAATCAGGGGCTTTAGAATATTTTTCCGCTAAATCTTCATCCATATACTTAAAATCTGTCAAAAAAACATCCACAATTCCTGTTAAATTTTTTATTACCTCTCTTTTTTCATACCCACTTCCATTATATACCATTGGCAGGGTAAGCCCCATATCCCTTGCTGCCAAAACAGCTGATGCAATCTGGTCTATATAATGGTCCGGCGTCACAAGATTAATATTGGCCGCCCCCTTTGCCTGGAGCTCTAAAAAAATTTCTGCAAGCTCTGTTACGGAAACCTGTCTGCCTCTTTTGCCTGCTGCAATTTCATAATTTTGGCAATAAACGCATCTTAAACTACAGCCGGAAAAAAATACCGTACCTGATCCCTTCTCTCCTGATATACAGGGTTCCTCCCACATATGAAGCGCTGCCCTTGCTACAAAAATCCTGTTATCCGAAAGGCAATAGCCCATCTGGCCGTCTTTTCGTCTTGCCTGACATTCCCTGGGGCACAAATTGCATGGACTATTACCTAATTGTTTCCATTTCACAGCCATTATTCCTCTCCATACTGCTCCTCCCATTCATCTCTTGGAATTGCCGTAATATTTCCCAAATCATAGTAAACTTCATAAAACAGATTAATCCAATAATCTTTATCATCCTGCAAGTCCGATTCATGAGCATTGCTATAAGGGTTCTTAAAGGCCTCTCTAAACTGTGGTATCACCAAAATACCATCTTCATCGGGATCGCCCTTTTCTTCCCAGATTAAATCAATCCTCTCCTTCTCCTCTCTATATATTCTGGCCAGATTGACCAGATTATCCAAATAAGCAAAGAACAGCCATGCACACAGCACACTGACCAGACTGTACTTAGCGGCCCGGACCACCTGTTCCGTATCCGATACGTCAACTATCCCCTGAATGCATCCTACAAACAGAAAAATACCTGCCCCAAAATACGCTCTGTCCGCAGGAGTAGGCGCAAGGGCAAGGGCATAACATGTGGCCGTTGCCACCAGTAAAAAAATAACCGTTTCATGATTGCGCAGTAACCTTAAGCTACACAATTTTTTTTGCAGTACCAGAATCACAAGTACGATGATTGTAATTACGATTACAACAAAAAATAATTCCCTAATGCTAAGCGTTATTTTATAAATTCTGGAAAGAAGACCCACAAATCCCGTATATTCACCTTCTGACATAGTAGCGCTCCTGCTCCTTATGCCTGGCGCTGAAATCATTCCCAGCATTCCGCAGCACATACCAAGGACGCCGGCAATCATAAAAGGATAAATACTTTTTTCCTTCCTTTTTCTTCTATCCCACCAAAAATTCAGTCCGAATAATAATATCATCATCAAACATCCACCAGATGTATTTTCGTTGCACCAGCCAGCTATTATACCAAGCATAAATGCTCCGGCTGCTATCATCCAATGATGCTTTATTTTATCCGCATGATACAAAAAATGCCTGTAAAAGGTCACAAACCCCAAAATAAACACACTCCCCCAAAGGTAATTACAGGCTCCGCATATCCAAAGCATGGTCTGGCCAAAACTTACTGCAAATTTCCATAAGAAAGTAATGATAAGTAAAAGGACAAAAATGTCATATTTCTTTTTACGGCGGATATTGGCGTACATAAAAAGTACAAGCGCTATAAACATAAAGCTGTTTACCAGGTTAAACACCCACTTATCAAATACAAGGGAAAGCCGCACATTGAACTGGCCAATCACCCTTCCGCTGTTTGACAAGTATTCTCCATACTGCTGTTTTATCAAATCCCATACGGATTTGGCCTCCCGCACCGCAATCGCATAGGAATAATCATCTGACAGGTATGGCGTCAAAAAATTGTAGGCCAAAATCATCAAAAATGCTGCTGCTAATATTATCCGGAATATCTGTTTTCTATGTTTTTCTATAAAAGCCGTCACGTTTTTTCCTTTCCTGATATGACATGATACCAATTGTAATAGGTTCCCTGACCGGACTGTTACAAACTATTACTGCTTATTTTATCAAAACTTAATATGGAATGCAATTAGGTAGTGTATCAGTGAAAAATATGTTATACTTAGGTAGTTTTATATTTTTCTATTCAGGTTCAAAATCACAATATTTCATTCAAACAACAGAGGTATTTATGAACGGAAAAGTTTTACACACTTTAGAATATACAAAGATTATCAATTTATTAGCGCAGAAGGCGTCCTCTGATCCTGGCAGGGCTATGTGTCAGGAGCTAACGCCTTTCACTGATCTTAACGCTATCGAGACAGCCCAGAGGGAAACTGCGGACGCCCTCTCTATGCTTTTTGCTAAGGGCTCCACTTCCTTTGGCGGAAACCGGGATGTGTCTATGTCACTGCGCTCTCTGGAAATTGGGAGTACCCTATCTGCCCCTGAACTCTTGAAGATTGCAGGTCTTCTTGACAATGTAAATAGAATTAAGTCCTACAGCAGAGGGCCAAGAGATGAGGAAAAGGAGACTTCACTTACGAACTACTTCCAAGCCTTAGAACCCCTTACTACTCTTGCAAATGAAATAAACCGCTGTATTCTTTCCGAAGAAGATATTGCAGATGATGCCAGTCCGGGACTGAAGCATGTAAGGCGCTCCATCTCCTTAACCGGTGATAAAATTCATTCACAGCTAGCCGGTATGGTAAACGGTTCCTACCGAAGCTATCTACAGGATGCAGTCATCACCATGCGGGACAACAGATACTGTATTCCTGTTAAGGCGGAATATAAAAGTCAGGTGCCCGGCATGATTCATGACCAATCCTCCACCGGCTCCACCTTCTTTATTGAACCTGCTGCGATTGTAAACCTGAACAATCAGCTAAAAGAGCTTGCACTGAAAGAAAAGGAAGAAATCGAGGCCGTCTTAGCTGACTTAAGCGCCCAGACGGCAAACCATATTTTAGAAATCGCCGAAAACCAGCGGATTATGACCTTTTTGGATTTTGTGTTTGCCAAGGCTGCCCTTGCCATGGATGAAAATGCAACCATGCCTCTTTTTAACCGGGAGCATTACATTCATATCCGTAAAGGGCGTCATCCCCTTCTTCCTCCGAAGAAGGTGGTTCCCATTGACGTTACGCTTGGAAAGGATTTTGACCTGTTAGTTGTCACTGGCCCTAACACCGGTGGTAAAACTGTTTCTTTAAAAACAGTAGGACTTTTTACCCTGATGGGGCAGGCAGGCCTTCATATCCCAGCCTTAGACCGCTCGGAGCTCTCCATTTTTACGGAGGTGTATGCTGATATTGGGGACGAGCAAAGCATTGAACAGAGCCTTAGTACTTTTTCCTCCCATATGACCAGTATTGTTTCCATTTTAAAAAATGCAGATGAAGATTCCTTATGTCTGTTTGATGAATTGGGCGCCGGCACTGACCCTACGGAAGGCGCCGCCCTGGCTATTGCCATTTTAGACCATCTTCACACAAGCGGCATCCGTACTATGGCCACCACTCACTACAGTGAGCTTAAGGTGTATGCCTTATCTACCGATTTTGTGGAAAATGCCTGCTGTGAGTTTAATGTGGAAACGCTGGCTCCCACCTACAGACTTTTAATCGGTATTCCCGGCAAGAGCAATGCCTTTGCCATTTCCTCAAAGTTAGGGCTGCCAGACTATATCATAGAAGCTGCCAGAAAGCAGATTACCACTGAGGAAAAAAGCTTTGAAGACCTGATCGCTGATTTGGAAAACAGCCGTCTTACCATAGAGAAGGAACGCCTGGAAATTGCTTCCTATAAAGAGCAGGTAAAAGCCTTAAAAGAAAAATTACAAGCCAAAAATGAAAAAATTGACAACGCCAAGGACCGCATCCTGCGTCAGGCTAACGAACAGGCCCGGGAAATTTTACAGGAAGCTAAAAATGTGGCGGATGAAACCATCCGCATCTACCAAAAGGCCGGTCCCGGCGCCTCCCTAAAGGATTTAGAAAAGACCAGGGAACGGTTGCGCGGCGAAATTGGCAAAAAAAACGACAAGCTGACCCTCACTCAAAAACAACCTCAAAAGAAAAAACAGTTGAAGCCGGAGCAAATCAAAATAGGGGACAGTGTCAAAATTCTCTCTATGGGACTTAAGGGAACGGTAAGCTCCCTTCCCGACCACAAAGGAAACGTATTTGTCCAATGCGGAATCATGCGTTCCCAGGCAAATATAAAGGATTTGGCGCCCTTGGAGGAGGAAACACCCCCTGGTCTTTCCGCTATACAAAAAAGCCATACCAGTAAGGTAAAAATGTCAAAGGCTTTAAATATTTCTTCTGAAATCAATTTACTCGGGCGCACGGTGGATGAAGCTCTTGCAGAGCTTGACAAATATCTGGACGATGCCTATCTGTCCCATCTCTCCACCGTTAGAGTGGTACATGGCAAAGGCACCGGCGCCCTGCGAAGTGCTGTACACAGTCATTTAAAACGCATTAAATATGTAAAGTCATACCGCTTGGGAGAATACGGCGAGGGTGATGCCGGTGTTACAATTGTTACATTCAAGGAATAAAAACAGTAGCTAAAAATCACCTGCATTGTTTTGCATACAATATATAGGGGAGATTCATAATTAAATGGTAAATAGACAAAAAATATTAATTGTAGATGATGACAGCAATATTGCTGAATTAATTTCACTGTATCTGACAAAGGAATGCTTTGAAACCATGATTGCCGCAGATGGGGAAAGCGCCCTGGTTCTTGCAGAATCTTTTGCACCAAATTTAATTTTACTGGATTTGATGTTGCCTGGCATTGACGGTTATCAGGTATGCCGTGAAATCCGTGCCAAATCCGCTATTCCTATTATCATGCTTTCCGCCAAAGGGGAAATTTTTGACAAGGTTTTAGGACTGGAATTGGGTGCCGATGATTATATGGAAAAGCCCTTTGACTCCAAGGAGCTAGTTGCACGGGTAAAGGCAGTGCTTCGCAGATATAAGCCCGCCCCCGCTGCAGCCCAACCACAGGATGTTAAATGCGTGGAATATCCTGACCTTTCCATCAACCAGACCAATTATTCTGTGCTTTATAAGGGAAAGCACATAGAAATGCCTCCTAAGGAACTAGAGCTTTTGTATTTTCTTGCCTCCTCCCCGAATCATGTTTTTACGAGGGAGCAGCTTCTTGACCAGATTTGGGGATATGAGTACATTGGAGATACCAGAACGGTAGACGTGCATATCAAAAGGCTCCGGGAAAAAATAAGTGACCATGCCGGCTGGCGCATAGCAACCATTTGGGGCATTGGCTACAAGTTTGAGGTGCGCTAATGAGAAAAACCCTTTACTTGAAGTTCCTGTTGGCTTACTTTATATTTGGAGTTTTTGGTTTTATTATTGTTGCGACCTTTGTAAACAGCATGACCATGGAGCATCTGAAATATGAAAAAGCGGACGCGCTATATCGTGAGGCTACCCTAATTGCCAACACCTATGCTTCAGACCTTTACAATAACGAAACCTCTCTGGACACGGTCAAAAAGCAGCTGGACGCACTAGATGCCTATCTTTCTGCAAACCTGTGGATTATCAATCCTTCCGGTCGAATGATTCTGGATTCACAGGCGCCCGTTGATGTGGAAAGCGAGACAGTGATTGAGGGCTTTGACCCCACGATTACAGAAAAATCTTATTACACAATCGGCTATTTTTTTGGCAGCTTTACCCAGGAACAGCTTAGTGTATTTGCTCCCATTACTTCAGATTATAAAGTAAGGGGATATGTGGTGATACATTATCCCATGAGCAATATCGCTGCCTCCTGTAACAGCCTTTTAAATATCTCTTATTTGATGCTGATTATCCTGTTCCTGCTCTCTATGATTATCCTAATTTTCTTTACGGAGATGGTCTACCTCCCTCTGCGCAAGATAACCGAAGCAACCGAACAATATGCCGCAGGAAATATGCACTACGAATTTCAAATTGACAGCGAGGATGAAATGGGATATCTGGCCGCCTCTCTTTCTTACATGGCAAGCGAAATTGCCCGGTCTGAAGACGACCAGAAAAAATTTGTGGCAAACGTTTCCCACGATTTTCGTTCGCCCCTTACCTCCATCAAGGGTTATCTGGAAGCTATGTTAGATGGTACCGTACCGCCCGAGCTTTACGAAAAATACCTGAACATTGTTCTAAATGAAACAGAACGGCTTACCAAGCTCACCAACAGTCTGCTTACCTTAAACAATTTAAATACCAAGGGAATCATGCTGGATAAAAGCATTTTTGATATCAACAAGGTTATACGCAACATTGCCGCCTCATTCGAAGGAACCTGCAAGAACAAGACCATTGCCATAGAACTGATTCTCACCGGCGATGAACTGTTTGTCAATGCCGATATAGGAAAAATCCAGCAGGTGCTCTATAACCTGCTGGATAATGCCATTAAATTCAGCAATCCCGATTCTATCATTAAGATTGAAACCACGGAAAAGCACAATAAAGTTTTTGTATCCGTAAAGGATAAGGGAATCGGCATTCCCAAAGACAATTTAAAACTGATTTGGGACCGGTTTTACAAATCCGATCTTTCCAGAGGGAGGGACAAAAAGGGAACCGGACTTGGCCTATCCATCACCAAAGAAATTATTCATGCCCATGGAGAGCATATCAATGTAATCAGCACGGAAGGAGTAGGCTCAGAATTTATCTTCTCCCTTCCCATTGAAGATGAAGGAGACGGGGATTGAATTTGTTATAATTCTTCCCCGTTTGTTTTAATCAGGTTTTGATACCAGTAAGCAGAGTCCTTCCATATCCTCTCCTGTGTCCGATAGTCCACATAAACAAGACCAAATCTCTCAAAATATCCCTTTGCCCACTCAAAGTTATCCATCAAAGACCACTGGAAATATCCGTGAAGCTCAATTTCTCCCGCCGCCCTTTTTAACGCCTTTAAATATCTGGCAAGGAAATCAATTCTGTTTGGGTCATGCACCTTTCCGTCCAGAGAAACCGTATCATGACAGGAAAGGCCGTTTTCTGTGATATAAATCGGTTTCTTATACCGCTCATACAAAAACTTCGGTCCCCAGTATAAGCATTCCGGCGTTACCGGCCATCCTATCGCCGTTCTCGGGAAACCTTCATAACGTTTTACTTCCTCCGGCCTCCCATCCTTTCCCATACGCACACATCTTCCGTTATATATGTTCTGTCCATACACATCGATTGGCTCCGAAATAAGCTTCATATCTTCATCCGTAATCTTAGGAAGATATGGCTCATAATATTTGAGCCCTTCTTCAGGATAACGTCCAAACAGCACCGGATCCGACCACCATGTCACATTCCAGGACCAGTATCTTGCATCCTCCGGCAGCGAGAACAAGAGCTGCCTTGCGGCTTCTATATTTTCCGGTGTCTCCGTCTCCGGATAGCACATTGAGCCTGTGGGCGCATACCCAATGATAAGAGGCTGCTTACCATACTGGCGCAGCATCTGCACCGCACGGCCATGGGCCTTCATGGCATTATGCGCCATTTCCAGTGTGTCCTGGACAGGCGCTTTCAGTCCAGGAGCATGCTCTCCTGAAAGAAAACCAAGTCCCACAAAGCACTGGGGCTCATTTAAAGTAAAGAAATGTGTCACCCGGTCACTAAAGCGCTCCGCCACAAGCTTGGCATAAGCGCCGAACCACTCCACTATCTCCGGGTTCATCCAGCCTCCCCTTTTATAAATCTCATAGGGCAGCTCCCAATGATACAGGGTAATATAAGGTTCTATGCCGCTTTCTAAAAGCGCGTCAATTAAATTACTATAAAAAGCAATGCCCGCTTCATTTACTTTTCCCCTTCCCTCCGGAAGCACTCTTGACCAGTCTATGGAAAAACGATAACCCTTTAATCCCATTTCCTTCATAATGGCAACATCTTCCCTGAAGCGATGGTAATGATCGCAGGCCACATCCCCAGTATGGTCTTCATAAACATGTCCCGGCTGTTTTGTATAAATATCCCAGACATGTTTACCCTTTCCGTCCTCGTTTACCGCACCCTCAATCTGGTAGGCGCTGGTGGCAGCGCCCCACACAAAATCCTTTGAAAATCCCATAATCCCTTCTCCTGTTCTATTTTGATTCACTGCATTAAAAATGTCATAGCTAAATTATATCTCTTTCCCCTGTTAAATACAATAAACAGTTCCCACAATCCAAACCGTTCCTTCTCATAAAATCCAAATTGAAGCCCTATAAAAGCCATGGTACAATAAATTCATATAGATAACATTTAAAATAAATTATAGAAGGAGTAAGTACCATGCATATTATTCTACACCAGCCGGAAATACCCGCCAACACAGGAAACATTGGAAGAACCTGCGCAGCCACCGAAACCAGTCTTCATCTGATAGAGCCTTTGGGTTTTCGGTTAAATGAAAAAGAAATTAAACGGGCTGGTATGGATTATTGGGAACATCTTAATGTAACCCGATATATGAATTTTGACGAATTTAAATCCGTCCATCCAAACGCCAAAATCTGGATGGCCACCACCAAGGCTAAACATGTTTACACAGAAGTTTCCTATGGCCCTGATGACTTTATTATGTTTGGAAAAGAAAGCGCCGGTATTCCGGAGGAAATTCTGGTAGATTATGAAGAAACCTGCATCCGCATTCCCATGCTCCCCGAAATTCGTTCCTTAAATCTTTCTAACTCTGTTGCCATTGTTCTCTACGAGGCCCTCAGGCAGCAAAATTTTACACAATTACAGTTAAAAGGGGAGCTCCATCATCTACACTGGAAGGAATAGCCTGGCATCTCTCTCCTTCTCTCAGAATTCAAACTCTAAATTTTATGAATAACCCATAAAATTTTTATCCTCCGGCGTATCATAAATAGGTTACCTAGTAAATGATACAAAAAATGGAGGATCTGGTATGAAAAAAATTTATATGCAATTAGCTTTAGGAATGATTGTTTTAGGAATTACAGGCTGTGGAAGTGCAGCTTCCGGCACCGCGCCCATGCAGGAGCAAATTTCATCTGATGCTAATGAAAACTCACCTGTTGCTTCTGAAACTGCACCTGGGGCTGTGAATACTCCGGCAGCAAGATATCAGCAAAATTCTATTACGGTTAGCAGCAGCGAAAATGTCACTGCAATTCCTGATATTGCAGAGGTTGTTTATGCTGTACGCACTGAGGCCTCCGATGCTGCTGCCTGTCAGCGGCAAAATGCAGAATCTGTCAGTCAGGTTATTGAATTGTTGAGGAGCCTTTCTGTTGAGGAAACTTCCATTCAAACTTCAGATTATTTCATGAACCCTGTTTATGACTACAGCAACAACAGAGCTCGTATTACCGGCTATGAAGCCACTACCACCCTGACAGTGTCAGACCTTCCAATTGATGGACTTGATCATATTCTTTCCCAGTCTGTTTCCTCAGGAATCAATACCATTCAGTCCATTACCTACCAGGCAAGTAAATATGATGAAAGCTATCAGGCGGCTTTAAACGCCGCTGTAGAAACCGCATATCAGAAGGCTCAGGTATTGGCTGATGCTGCCGGATGCAGCGTGGGATCTGTTATCAACATTGAGGAGATTAGCAACTACTCTAATGCCCGCTATACAGATTCGGCTCTGGCTAACAAATACCGTTCCACTGCTGTCAAAGAAGATTATGCGCTCGCTGACACAGCTGGTATTATGCCGGGCGAAATTGAAGTGGAGGCAAGCATCCTGGTAGAATATCAGCTCTATTAAAAAAATTGTAATTTGGTTGACAAATAAAATAGTGAATGCTAAAATTTTTACGTTAAAAGCAAAGACGCTATGGCTCTGGCCGTAGTGTCTTTTTTATTTGTTTTGAAAAATATCTAAATTTCCTTTTATGGGATACTAATTAAGAATGGGGGATTCATTATGGCAGTAAAATATGTTTTTGTCACCGGCGGTGTGGTTTCAGGTCTCGGTAAGGGCATCACAGCAGCTTCTCTTGGTCGGCTTTTAAAAGCTCGTGGATATAAAGTAACCATGCAGAAATTTGACCCTTATATCAACATTGACCCAGGTACCATGAATCCCATACAGCACGGAGAAGTTTTTGTAACCGATGACGGAACGGAAACCGATTTAGACCTTGGACACTATGAGCGGTTTATAGATGAAAACCTGGATAAAAATTCCAATGTGACCACCGGCAAAATTTACTGGTCTGTGCTGCAAAAGGAACGGCGGGGCGATTACGGCGGAGGTACCGTTCAAGTCATTCCTCACATCACCAATGAAATTAAAAGCCGTTTTTATAGGAATTTTACAGACAAAAGCACAAGAATTGCCATTATAGAAGTGGGCGGCACGGTAGGTGACATAGAAAGCCAGCCCTTTCTTGAATCTATCCGGCAGTTTCAGCATGAGGTAGGGCACGAAAATGCAATTTTAATCCATGTCACTCTGATTCCCTATTTGAAAGCCTCACAGGAGATGAAAACCAAGCCTACACAGGCAAGCGTAAAAGAATTGCAGGGAATGGGAATCTGGCCGGATATCATTGTATGCCGGAGCGAACATCCTTTAGATCAGGCTATCAAGGATAAAATAGCCCTTTTTTGTAATGTACCAAGCAGCCACGTGCTGCAAAATCTGGATGTGGAATATCTCTACGAAGCTCCCCTTGCCATGGAAAAAGAACAGCTTGCCCAGGTTGCCTGCCATTGCCTGCATCTGGAATGCCCTACGCCGGACCTTGCCGACTGGAAGAATATAGTAGCCTCTCTACGCTCTCCTGTGGGTGAAGTAACCGTTGCTATCGTAGGTAAATATGTGCAGCTTCATGACGCCTATATCAGCGTGGTAGAAGCGCTAAAGCATGGCGGCATTTCCAACCACATTACTGTGAATATTAAATGGGTTGACTCTGAAACTCTCCTGCCTGAAACTGTAGATACAATTTTAGGTGATGTAAATGGTATTCTTGTTCCCGGAGGATTTGGTTCCCGGGGGATTGAGGGAAAAATATGCGCTATAACCTACGCAAGAACCCATCAGATTCCTTTTCTTGGCTTATGTCTTGGCATGCAGCTTGCCATTGTAGAATATGCCCGCAGCGTTATCGGATTTAACGATGCTCATAGCATTGAGCTTAACCCTTCCACCTCTCATCCTGTAATTGCTCTTATGCCTGACCAAAACGATGTAGAAGACATTGGAGGCACCTTAAGGCTTGGTTCCTACCCCTGCGTGTTGGATGGGACTTCAAAAGCATTTGAATTATATGGACAAGAAATCATATATGAACGTCACAGGCATCGTTACGAGGTAAATAATGATTACCGCAATGTCTTAGCCGAAAGTGGAATGAAGCTTTCCGGCCTTTCCCCCGATGGACGGATTGTGGAGATGTGTGAACTGCCCAATCATCCTTTTTTCGTTGCAACCCAGGCACACCCGGAACTTAAATCAAGACCTAACAGGCCTCATCCCTTATTTAAAGGATTTATTAAGGCTGCGGCAAAAGCAAACGCTGCCGCGCTTCATAAGACAGATTATTGTGATAAAAATGTGCGCCCCTAGGCGCACATTACATTCTGGCAATATCTACATTTTCTTTAAACCACTGATAAGCGAAAGCAACTCCCTCTTCCAATTCAACCTTATGTGTCCATCCAAGATGATGAAGCTTATCTACATTCGTTAACTTTCTGGGCGTTCCGTCCGGCATAGCTTTATTCCAGACAATTTTGCCTTCATAGCCAACTGCCTTTTGAACTGTTTCCGCCAGTTCCTTAATGGTAACCTCTTTACCTGTTCCTATATTCACATGCTGTTCCCCTTCATAATTTTCGAGCAGGAACACACAGGCATCCGCCATATCATCCACATAAAGAAATTCCCGCAGCGGTGTTCCTGTTCCCCAAAGCTCCACTGTGGGCATATGATTCACTTTCGCCTCATGAAATTTACGAATCATGGCAGGCATAACATGGGAGCCCTCCAAATCATAATTATCATAGGGACCATACAAATTTGTGGGCATACAGCTGATAAAATCATCCCCATACTGTCTTTTATAAAATTTACACATTTCAAGCCCCGCTATTTTTGCAATCGCATAAGCTTCGTTGGTTTCCTCCAACGGTCCGGTCAAAAGGGCGTCCTCCGGAATCGGCTGTGGCGCCATTTTGGGATAAATACATGTGCTGCCCAAAAAGAGAAGCTTTTTCACTTTATATTTATGACAACAATCAATCACATTACACTGAATCTGCATATTTTCATAAGCAAAATCGGCCGGTGCTGTGTTGTTGGCATTGATACCGCCTACCTTTGCCGCCGCCAGCACCACCACATCCGGTTTCTCCTTCTCAAAGAAATCACGCACCATAGCCTGATTGGTCAAATCCAGTTCCTTATGGGTCCTTCCAATCACATTTACATACCCTTTTGTCTCTAAATTCCTGACAATCGCACTGCCCACTAGACCTCTGTGGCCTGCCACATAAATTTTGTCTGTTTTGTTCATCATCACAATTTCTCCTACTTAATTTTCTGCCTATTCATGAATAACATCTTTAAATCCCTCTTGGATCGTATCACCCAAAAAAATATCCTCCGCCTTCACCGGCGCTGATGGAAAATCCCGGTACCCTACTCTATCACCCTGCACCGGATAATAAAAAGTATATCCGTGGAGTTCATAGTCAACCGTCTCAAAATTTTCATAGTCCTTTTGCCTGACCAAATATTGAATCGTTGCTCCCTTACCTACCTCAATACCAAAGACTGCTAACTTGTAAGTTCCAAACAATACAAGTATAATCAAATATATCTTAAACCTGTCCATATGAGGACTGATTTTTAAATACAGAAATCCCCACACCATCACCGGAAACATCCATAAAAACACACATCCATATCGAACTAACGGTGCACTCAAAAGCCAAAACAAAAAGCAAACCATCAGCGTTCCGGCTGTGTGAAGAAAATCCAGCATATCCTTTTTTCTTTTTATAACTGCATATGCCAGATACGCCATCCATAACAAAATTCCCAAAAGAGCCATAGCCAAAAACACCTTATTACTTCCATCCAAATGTGCCGCCCATTCAGGAAACCACTTAGCCAAAGACTCTCCATATCTTTCCACATCGCTAAATCCCCTGCCCCACACTTGTATCTCTTTCGCATCATAATCTGCCATCCCTTTAGGAATCTTAAAAGCAAAAGAAAACAGGTCAATGGAGGTAAACGGATAAACCAGCCAGCCTGACAAAATTACATTGCGTACCAGAAAAGGCAGAACCGTTAAAAGTCCCGCCACCAGAAACTTAACGATTTCTTTTCCTCGCTTTTCCCCTAGCATCATAGCTGCCGGTTTTACTGTAAGCAAAAGAATAAGCGCTCCGGAAAGCTTCACTGTCATCACGCTCACACTCAGCACACTTAAGAAGGCATAAGGCAGATAGGAATCCTCCTTTTTCTCAATTAACTCCAGCCACCTGATTAGAATAAAAAAGACCAGAAGCACCATAAAATAGTCTGATGCCGGGGACACCATCTCGTCAAAAATCATAAACAGATAATAGATAGCCACAAGTCGTGCAAAATCTGAAAGTTTAGGTTTTTTGATTCTTTCCTTTGTCAGTGCTTCCATACACACCAATGCCAGTAAAAAAGCCAGAAAACCTGCACAACAATGATAAGACTGCCCACCCAAAAAGGCCATACTGTAAAGCGCTGACAGGCAAAATGCCGCACTATTATAAGCTAATCTGCTGTGTAAATTACCTAAGCCTGGAACAATTCCATATTCCTCTATCCAGCGAATGCTCTGGGCATGATACAATCCGGTATCATAATGTATAACCCCTGTGGATGCGCCGTAAGCAAAACCTAAAAAAAGTAACAAAAACACAATTGCCTTTACAGGCGTAATGGTCAGCCTGAAGGCGTACAGATGATTCAAAAATTCTTTTTTTAAAAATAGAATACTAAAACCGCATGCAAGGAGCAAAATTGCATTGGCCGCCAACCCAACCTTCCAAAATATACTGAAAAGCTGCGCAAAAACCGTAACTGCCCCAATGCCTGCGTACAGATAACTGACCTTTTGTTTGCAGGAATAACTCTCTCCTGCAATTACCCTGATAGAAGCAACTCCCATCACATAACAGGTAAACAGCATATACAGCCAGATGAGAATAACAGAAAGCATTGAACCATCCTCTTTCACAATTGCAGGGCATTTCTTTTGCTATTTACGATCTAAAGACTGTTCATAGCAACCTATTTCTTCATTTTCCCTTCTTTATACTCCTCACAACTCATTCCGGCTATTTCCTTTAAGTCAGCATCCATCATCATTGCCACAAGTCCCTTAAAATCAACTTCACGCTTCCAGCCCAGCATCTTTTCAGCCTTAGCGGCATTTCCCCACAAAAATTCAACCTCGGCTGGACGATAAAATTCAGGGTTTACATCTACAAGCAGTTTTCCGCTCTCCCCATCATAGCCCTTTTCGTTGACGCCTGCTCCTTCCCATCTAATCGAAATTCCAAGCTCCCCAAAGGCGGACTCTACAAATTCCCGTACCGTATGCGTTTCATTTGTAGCAAGCACATAATCACCTGGCTTATCCTGCTGAAGCATCATCCACATTCCCTTGATATAATCTCCTGCAAATCCCCAATCACGCTTTGCATTCATATTGCCCAAAGAAAGCTTCTCCTGTTTACCGGCAACTATATTTGCAATCGCTAACGTAATTTTTCTTGTGACAAAATTTTCTCCCCTTCTGGGAGATTCATGGTTAAATAAAATACCGTTACATGCAAACATGTTATAAGACTCTCTGTAATTTACCGTAATCCAATAAGAATACAGCTTTGCAGCCCCATAAGGACTTTTGGGGTAAAAAGGCGTAGTCTCGCTTTGCGGTGCGGTCTCAGGAAGTCCTCCGAATAACTCTGAAGTAGATGCTTGATAATATCTGCAATTTCCTCCGTTTACACGAATGGCTTCCAGAAGCTTAAGGGTACTTACTCCGGTAGCCTCCGCTGTGTATTCCGGCACCTCGAAGGATACACCCACATGGGACTGGGCCGCCAGATTATAAACCTCCGTAGGACGGATTTCCGATATAAGCCGCATCAGATTGCTGGAATCTGTTGTATCTGCATAATGAAGAAAAAATTTGACCTTGTGATAGCCTGAGCGAATCAAATGGTCAATACGGGATGTATTGCTGATGCTGTGCCTTCGCACAAGCCCATGAACTTCATACCCCTGTTCCAACAAAAATTCGGCCAAATAAGAGCCGTCCTGCCCTGTAATACCGGTAATGAAAGCTATTTTCTGCATAAACTATCTCCTTTTTATCCTGTATTTACATAATCAATTGTAAAGCTTTTAAACCTACCGAACCTTCTACATAACTCATTCCACAATTGACCATAGCATTATATATTCATAACAATTGCGGCAATGATAATCCCCAATATGGCCCCCATTAAAACCTGTAAGGGCGTATGCCCTACAAATTCCTTCAAACGTTCTTCCACGCTAATCTGCTTACCCATATTCATCAGAACTTCCATCATTTCATTCAGAACCCGGCCCTGCTTGCCAGTTTCCCTGCGCACACCCATAGCATCATACATAACAATAATTGCAACCATAGCGGTTACCGCAAACTCAAAGCTTCCTCCGCCATATTTTATCCCTACGGAGGTTGCCAACGCACATACAGTTGCAGAATGGGAGCTGGGCATACCCCCGCCTCCCACCATTCTTTCCATCAGAAACTGTTTCGTGATAATCAGGTGAATCAATGTTTTTAGTACCTGCGCCACCAACCATCCGAGAACGGCCGAGATAAATATCTGATTTTGGAGTAATTCCGTAATAAAATCCATCTTATTTAAATTCCCTCATATAAACGGCCAGGGCATCCTTCCAATCTGCAAACTGATAGCCGTCTGTCAGCTTAAGTATATAATTCTCCAGTATGGAATAGGCCGGCCTCGGCGCCTTTGCCCCAAATTCCTCAGTTGTAATTTTTTCCACCTTGGTATCCTTGCCTGCAAGTCTGAAAATTTCCTCCGTAAACTGAGCCCAGGAACAGCTTCCCTCACAGGTAGCATGAAACAAACCGTAATTTTCCGTAAAAATAAGCCGGGTAATCGCACGGGCAAGCTCTTTTGCACTGGTAGGGCTGCCTACCTGATCGCCTACTACCCTTACTTTATCATTGCTTTCAGACAGGCGCAGCATCGTTTTCACAAAATTCTTTCCATCACCGTACAGCCATGCCGTCCTTAATATAAAATACCGATTTGTAAAATCCTTCACCATATTTTCCCCCGCCAGTTTAGTAGCGCCATACACACCCTGGGGATTGGGCTTATCAAACTCAACATATGGCTTATCCGTATTACCGTCAAACACATAGTCGGTAGAGATTTGAACCATCTTTGCCCCGGTCTCGGAAGCCGCAATACTCAAATTCTTTGGCCCGATGGCATTGATGCGATAGGCCTTGTCCAATTCATCTTCACAGGCATCCACACCTGTATGTGCAGCACAATTAATAATCGCATAGGGCTTTACCTTTCTTGCAAGCTCCATTACCTTGTCAATTTTAGTAATATCCAGTTCGGCCACATCAGTATTTACCAATTCAATGTCTTGGTTATCCTTCCATTCAAGATTAATTGCACGTCCAAGCTGTCCGTTACAACCTGTTACAATAATTTTTTTCATTCTGATCCCCCATTCTTGCCGGCAACCCTCAAATTGTCGGTAATTTTAATTCGAACAAAGAGTACTCGCCTATATTTTACCCTTTAAATCCATTTTAGACAAGTAGTTCCCAAAATCATTCTTTTTTATCTATCTACGTAATAATTTCTTAATAATTTTGTATAACATTTTACACATTTTTCTAGTGACGCTCATTCTGTTCTGTGTTATAATTATTACCGTGTGATTTTTGGCATACTGTTATAATTATATGAAAGAAAGTGAGGAAATATTGATGAAAAGATTACAAGTACTTTGTCTTGTAGCCTTATCTTCATCTCTTTTATTATTTGGATGCGGAAAAAAAGATGAAGAGGTCAGTGAGACTCTTGTCCAGCCCATTGTAGAACCAATCACCGAGACAACGACTCCTGATGAAGAATCCAATGAACCTGAAGAATCTGAGGACGAAACCGATGTTCCTCCACAGGAAGGTATGGTTCGCAGCCCTCTTACCAATGAGTGGATAGATGGCTCCCTGGAAGATGCAAGGCCTATAGCCGTAATGAGTCCTAATGACTCTAACGCTTTGCCCCATTACAATTTCTCCAAGGCAGATCTTTTATATGAATGCCCCGTGGAAGGCGGCATCACCAGAAGCATGGCTGTCTTTAAGGACTGGGAAAACTTAGACCGAATTGGAAACGTAAGAAGCAGCCGTGATTACTTTATCTATTGGGCGCTGGAATGGGATTCTATCTACGTTCACTTCGGAGGCCCATTCTACATTGATGATCTGATTGAGCAGGAAAGCACAAACAATATAACAGGCTGCAGCTACGGTGCCGGTAAAAAAGTTGGCTTATATGAAAATGCGTTTTATCGCGCTACTGACCGTTCCGCTCCCCAGAATGCATATGCAAGTGCGGAAGGAATTAACAGCGCTATTGATAAATTAGGTTATTCCAAAACCTATCGCGACAGTTACTATCAGCCGGATCATTTCAAATTTGCGTCTGAAAGTGAGCCTAACACCTTAGAGAGCTACTCTGATGCGGTCAGCGCAAAGGAAATTGATTTGTCAAAGCCTTACCCCATTACCAAAACCTCTTTTACATATAATGAGGAGGACGGATTATATTATCGTTCCATGTATGGCAAGGCTGATGTAGATGCCGCCAACGGCAATCAACAGCTGGCATTTAAAAATGTACTTGTTCAGTTTGCTTATCATGAGGTAAGAGATGCTAAGGGATACCTTGCCTTTCAGGTTCACGACACCACCAGAGGCGGCTATTTCTTTACAAATGGCAAAGCAATTCACGTAAATTGGGAAAAATCTACTGATTATTCACCTACTAAGTTCTATGATGACGATGGGAATGAAATTCAGCTCAACACTGGCAAAACCATGGTTTGTATTGTAAAGGATACGGATACTATTAACGTAGATGGAAATGACCTGAAGTAAATATTTGTCTGCAGGAAAGGGGAAATGATCATGAAAAAATTCCAAAAAATTATTATGACATGCCTCCTTCCACTGCTCTTATTTTCGGGCTGTAGTCCAAAAGAGGATGTGCAGCCCCCTTTAGAGCCGATTGATAGTTTAAATCCTGCCCCCCAGACTTCGCAGGCAAAAGAGCAGGCCGGTTCTCCTGAGCCTGCCATGGACCTTCCTCCTGCAGATGGAATGGTCAGAAGCCGTATTACCAATGAATGGATTGATAAAAAAATTGCTGACAGGCGGCCGATTTCTTTTATGATTCCTAACACCAAAACAGCAAGTCAGTATGGCATTTCCAAGGCTGATATTTTATATGAATGCAATGTTGAGTCCAGTATTACCCGTTTGATGGGTATATGTGAAAATTGGGATGATATAGAAAAGATTGGAAATATCAGAAGCAGCCGTGATTACTTTATGTATTGGTCTTTTGAGTGGGATGCTTTTCATGTACATTACGGCGGTCCCTTTTATATGGATGACCTGCTTGACAGAAACGATTCTGATAACATTAATCTGAATGTGGATATCTCCAAAACCTATCATTTTCGTGATGTGGCCAAAAATGATTTTGACAATGCTTTTACAAGCGCTGCTTTCATCAAAAAATACATCCATAATGCCGGATATTCCTTAAACTACAGGGATAATTACTCGGATGAACAGCATTTTCTATTTTCATCCGAGCAAAAGCCTAATATGCTAACTCAATACGATAATTCTATTGATGCATATGAGGTAGATATGTCCCTTGCTTATCCTCTTACAAATTGCTATTTTAAGTATAATGCGGAAACCGACCTTTATGACAGATACCAGCACTTATCCGGTACGCCCGATGGCCCGCACATAGATCTTGCCACCAACACTCCTCTTGCTTTTAAAAATTTGTTGGTGCAGAACACTTATTATGAGGTCAGGGACCAGAAGGGTTATCTTTCTTTCCAGTGTCATGACACCACCCGTGATGGTTGGTTTTTTACCAACGGAAAAGGTATTCATGTTACCTGGGAAAAAACTTCCGATTACGGTGCTACCAGATATTATGATGATAATGGTAATGAAATCAAGCTAAATACGGGCAAAACCATGATCTGTATTCTCGCGGACGGCGATACATTTATGGTAGACGGAAAAACAATAAACATGGATTAAACAAGCAAAGCCTTTCGGGAAATCCGAAAGGCTTTTATATTCAATCAATTATCTTTGCAAAGCACGGCAGTGTTTAGAGTAATCTCTCTGCTTCTCCCAATCCCAGCCTATTAACTGCTGAGAAAATAGCTCTTACCGAAGCTCTGGTAATGTTGGAGCTTACGCCAACGCCGTAGGTAACTTTCCCACTGTCAGAATCCAAAAGATGGATATATGCTGCTGCCTGTGAATTAGAGCCGCTTTGAAGTGCATGCTCCTCATAATCAAGAATTTTAAGCCTTGCGCCAAGCTCTACCTGGAGGCCTCTCTGCACTGCGTCAATAGGGCCATTTCCTACAGCCTCAAAACTCTTTTCAACACCCTTATCCGTATATTTCACCAATACGCCTGTATCAAATTCTGACTGGGTCTCCCCGCTTAAATCATCTACCCGTAGCCTACGGAAATGTATAGGCTCTTTCTTTTGCAAATATTCCTCGCGAAATGCCTGCATAATTTCATCTGGTGAAACCTCACCTTTTTCTTCAGAAATTCTCTGTATGACATCAGCGAACTCTCTGTGCATACCCTTCGGTAATTTAAAGCCGAAGTAGGTATCCATAATAAAGGCAACTCCACCCTTTCCGGACTGAGAATTAATACGCACAATGGGTTCATACTCTCTGCCAATATCCGATGGATCAATAGGCAGATAAGGAACCTCCCAATGCTCGTTACCTCTCTCCTTCATTGCCTTTACACCCTTATTAATTGCATCCTGATGGGAACCGGAAAAGGCAGTAAACACCAGCTTACCAGCATAAGGATGCCTGGGGTGAATCGGTATTTTACAACATCTTTCATATATCTCAATAATTTCATTAACCTTCTCGATATTAAGCGCAGGATTTACGCCCTGAGAGAACATGTTGTAGGCTATATTAAGAATATCAACATTTCCTGTTCTCTCCCCATTGCCAAACAAGGTGCCTTCTACCCTCTCAGCTCCTGCTAACATGGCAAGCTCCGCCGAAGCCACGCCCGTTCCTCTGTCATTGTGGGGATGTACACTCAAAATAATACTTTCTCTATCCTTAAAATGCCGGTTCATCCATTCAATCTGATCCGCGTAAACATTAGGCGTATTCATCTCTACTGTGGAAGGAAGATTTATAATAATGGGTTCCTCCTTAGTTGCGCCCCATGTTTCCTGCACTGCAGTACAGATCTCAAGAGCATAATCCAGTTCCGTACCAGTAAAGCTTTCTGGGGAATATTCCAGAATAATTTTCCCGGGAAACTTTGCTGCTCTCTCTTTCACCATCTGTGCGCCTTTTACCGCAATATCAGTAATTTCCTTCCTGTTCATTCCAAATACCACATCTCTCTGCAGCGTTGAAGTGGAATTATAAATATGCACAATTGCTTTCTTACATCCCTCTATGGATTCAAAAGTACGCTCAATCAATTCCTTCCGGCACTGTGTGAGAACCTGTACACATACATCATCCGGAATCATTTTTCTCTCAATTAACTGACGTAAAAAATCATATTCTATCTGACTGGCCGCTGGAAAGCCAATTTCAATCTCCTTAAATCCAAGTTTGATCAGATACTGAAACATCTCGATTTTTTCGCTGACAATCATAGGATCAATCAACGCCTGATTACCGTCTCTTAAGTCCACGCTACACCAGATTGGTGCTTTCTCAATCTCTTTCCCTGGCCACTCTCTTTCCGAATAAACAACCACCGGATTTTTTCTATATCGCTTATAATTTAACATATCCTCTCGCTTTCAAACTTTCCGATATTCCGCCTTACGGCACAAACAATACACATGAATCATTTCGGAAGAATCGCCCTGCGATTCTTTGAGACGAAACCTAGATTTTCTAAGACAGCATCCTTTGACGCCTAAGAAAGTCTTTTCGTCTTATTTTTTCGTCTTATTCTCCTAAACCGCTTTCAATTGCCTTTACCAGGGTCTCAAGCGCCTCTGTCTCATCTTCTCCCTCGCAAATAACCTCAATTTCATCACCGCTTTTTACACAGGCCCCCAAAACACTCAGCACACTTTTGGCATTCGCAGTATTCCCTCTAAATGTAAAGGTTATTAACGATTTGAACTGCATAGCTTCCTTACATAGGATGCCAGCTGGCCTTAAGTGAAGACCTGTTGGATTCTTAATAACCACTTTTTGGCTTACCATAAGCATTTTCCTCCAACATTTTTTACTTTTTCTCAAGCGGTAACCGTTCAGATAAGCTGCACTTTACCTCAATTATTTTACAGCATAATGTTCTGAATCAGCTCCGCCAGCTGTTTTGCTTCATCCTCAATCATTTTCTGATCTTTCCCTTCTATCATGACACGGACAAAAGGCTCAGTCCCGGAAGGACGAATCAGCACTCTGCCTTCTCCGGCGAACTTATCATTCAGTCTTCGGATAGCAGATGCAATTTCAGGATACTCCATATATTTTTCTTTTTTATGGTTTGGCACCTTTGCATTAATTAGTGCCTGAGGAAGGACTTCCATAATAGAAGCCAGCTCTGACAAAGTCTTTCCTGTCTCCACCATTACCTTTAACAGATGCAGTGCGCTTAACAGTCCGTCACCGGTCGTATTTTCCTTTAAGAAAATAATATGTCCTGACTGCTCCCCGCCTAGGCTGGCATCAATTTCCTTCATCCTTTCAAGAACATATCTGTCACCAACCTTCGTCTGCTCCGTATGGATACCGTTTTTTTCGGCCATAAGCGTAAATCCTAGATTGCTCATCACGGTAACAACAATCGTATCATTCGCTAAATCGCCATTTTCCTTCATATGGTTTCCAATGATAGCCATAATCTGGTCGCCGTCTACAACATTTCCCTGCTCATCAACCGCAAGAAGCCTATCCGCATCTCCATCAAAAGCAAGCCCTATGTTCGCCTTTTCATAGACTACCCTAGCCTTCAATTCTTCCATATGGGTAGAGCCACAGTTAGCATTGATATTGGTTCCATCAGGCATATTGTGGATTGCCACAATATTTCCTCCCAGTTCTCGCAGAGCCTCCACAGATGTATAATAAGCAGCGCCTTCAGCACAATCTACCACAATTTTAAGCCCTGACAGATCGATTTTTACAGATTGGATGGAATGATTAATGTATTCTTCCCTTGCATCTGTGCGATATTTAATTTTACCTACATTAGCGCCTATTGGGAATTTAATTCCTGTCATGCCGTTTTTGATAATAGCTTCTATCTCATCTTCCAGTTCATCCGGCAGCTTATAGCCGTCTCCGTCAAAAAATTTGATACCGTTAAACTCTACCGGATTATGGGAAGCTGAAATGACTACTCCTGCATCCACTTTATACTTTCTGGTAAGGTAAGCCACCGCCGGTGTAGGGATTACTCCCACATAAACGGCATTGGCTCCCACTGAGCAAATACCTGCCATCAATGCGTTTGCAAGCATATCCCCTGAGATTCTGGTATCACACCCCACCATAATAGTAGGTTTATGCATATTTTCTTTTGTTAGTACATATGCGCCTGCCTGCCCCAGCTGCATAGCAAGCAAGGGCGTCAACTCATCATTGGCCACTCCTCTAACACCATCTGTACCAAATAATCTTCCCATTTAAAATCCTCCCATTATTCTTCCTGTTCTTCCGATATATGTAGCATTACTGTAACATCTTCTCTCAGTGCTACATTCTCTGGCAAACCAAAATCAACTGTTACAGTATAATAGCCTGGTTCCGGCCGTTCCATTCCCTGCTCCTGCATCCATTGTTGAATATCCACCACACCTGATATATTGTTGGCCTGCAGAGCATTTACATCCTGTGAAAGGCCAACCACCTGTATCGCAAAGCTTTCCTCCAATCCGGAAATGGTCGCATTATAGCCCTCAGGGAGATTCGTAATTCTTACTCTTTCCTCCCTAATTTCCATCCGTTTAATCACTTCTGCTTCTATATGGACCGTAACCGTACAAAAAGCATCTTCCGAATTTACCAGGAAAACATTCTCTGGCAGATAAGGGCGGATATCCACTTCCGTGACAAAATCCTCCATCTGATCCGTAACATCCAATGCCTCCGCAGGTATCTCTATGGTTGATATATTCCTGAGCGCATTAGCCTTGCCCGCTATCTCCACAGTCCCTCCATTGACCTCCGGATCACCGATTATTCTGTACCCCTGGGGCACTTCTCCCCCTACCGTAAAATGAACGGGAACTGTTGTTTTCTGCCAGATGCTTACTCTTACTCCTACAGACTTGATATTTTGTGTTATCTTGCTTGTGTTAACTTCATTATCCTCTGCATCGTAAAGCTTAATCTCTCCATTCGTTACAATATCACTTGTAATTCCCGTAACATTCACATCTACGGACGCTTTCGCCACCGTATCAATCACCGATTGAGGGCCTGATATCCTTACCAGGTTTTGATCCGTAGTGATATCACCAATCATATATCCGCTTTCTATCTCTCCCGAGGTAGTTGCTTTCAAGGTCAGTGCCTTACTTTTCCTGTCTTCTATTTTTAGCTTTACAATATCATTGCTGCCTGTAATGCTGTTGATATTTGATACATTTGTGGTAAGCTTTATAGAAATCGTATCAAGACTGCTTAGCTCTCTTACATCTGCTGTTGCAATAATATTTTCATCCTTCAAATCTTTTATCACAGAGCTGGGCGCCCTCACCGTTACTCTGCTGATCACATCCGTTCCCTCTAATACTTCATACACCTGCCCAGAATCCGTAATCAGTTCCGTGTGTAAAAGTTCTACGGGAATATCATAAAAAGTCTGAGGAATCGTTGGATTATTTATCCCGGTAACTATCAGCCAAAGCATTGCCGCGAAAAAAACCGAAGCGATTTTCAGGCCTATATTATTCGTCAGTTTATTTTTCACCTTTAGACCGTCCCTTCCACAGAATTCTCTTCCGGCTTTCTTCCTCCGGCTTGTTCTGTATTGTCCTGAGCTTCTCCTTCAGGGCATCTCCACTTAAATTGCGTTCTATTTCTCCATTGTATGCCACACTTATTTTTCCTGTTTCTTCAGATACAATAATTGTAAGAGAGTCTGTCGCCTCCGAAATTCCTACACCCGCTCTATGTCTGGTTCCCAGCTCCTTGCTAAGTCCCATATTATCTGAAAGAGGCAGATAACAGGTTGCCGATGTAATCCTATTTCCTCTGACAATTACCGCGCCATCATGGAGAGGCGTATTGTGCTCGAAAATATTAATAAGCAGCTGGCTGGTGACAATTCCATCCACGTCTATACCCGTTCTCTCATATTCCGTAAGAGAATCGTTTTGTTCTACAACAATAAGGGCACCGGTTTTCACCTTGCCCATCTCCACACATGCCCTTGCAATTTCATGAATCGTCTTATCCGAAAATCTGCCTTCAATCAGATTTTTCCCTAATTCAAAGGGGAGAATGGAACTGACGATATTTTTTCTTCCAAGTTCTTCCACAGCCTTTCTAAGCTCCGGCTGTAGAATTACTACCACTGCCGTCACTGCCACACCAAACACATTCTGTACAATCCAAAGGATTGTATTCATCTCAAAGTACGCCGCTATCAATATAAATACTGCTATTACAAGGATTCCCTTAAGCAATGACCATGCCCTTGTATTTTTAATCCATACCAGTATATTATAAAGCAGAAAGGAGATAATGATAATCTCCACAACATCTGTCCATCGTACACCTGAAACCCGTGACAGATATGTTTCTATAATTTCTAATCCCCGTGACATTTCATCTTTCCCCACTACCAAAATATGAATTTTTCTTTCCCTATCTCCTTGACTGACTGCCCGATGGCCGCCTTTTAGAAGTGTTAATTCGCTTTACCGTTTTAGATGGCGTTGCTACCGTAATTTTGGGTACGGCTTTTACATAATAATAATATTCGTCATCCTCAAACTGCACCTTTTCCGTTCGATTGTAATCCACATGGAAGATAAAAAATTCCACCACCTTTGCAACCAAAACAGAGACTACGGTTCCAATAATAATTCCAACAATAGATACATTTGTGTCGAACATTAAATCGCCTATTAATAGAATCATTACATCTGCAATGGCACCTGCGATAATTGCGATTGTCCATGCATAATTCACTGACATCCTTTTAATCATGTAAACAAGGACTATTGTAATCCCAAAAGCCACTATCGTAAGCGCCATATCCTTATTATCCAAAAAACCATCAATAACAGACCTGAACCTAGCAACCAATTCTTCCGTATCCATTCCCGAAAGTGTCGTGGCATTATCGCTGATATAGTTGAGCAGATAGCTGACCATTACACCGCATCCCACGGAAACCGCCGAAGCCGGCGTTCCTACAAGCCCCATAGTAAGCGGAATAACATAAGGAATCTTAAGCACAAAACATATAGGTGTCAGCAGGACAACAAGTGTATCCTTAGGGGAAAGTCTAAAATAAAGTAAAAACATCACTAAAAAAAGTACCAACGCAATCACTGCACATTCTAAAGACAATTCGTACAAATGCAGTACTGTAAACAATGCCGCTATAAATATTATGAAATTCATGGGCATGAAAGAACACATCAGGGAAACAATAAGCACAATAGATATATTGTCCAATCTATGCATATAGCCTATCTTCCCATTAATCATCATAAGCGTCATAAGCGCCAATATCAGTTTCATAAGAGGTTTTAAATAAACCTCATATTTACTGATAAAATTTTTAATATACTGTTTTGCAACAAGTAAAGTTGTCATATGGTCATCCTCATTATTTATCATACATGCCTGCTAATTTTTTCAGGCTGCTGTAGTAATTTTTCAGACTTTTTTTTGCCCTGTTGTATCGGCTGGCAGATACAATATAAGAAACAACTCCGTATGCTCCCACCACACACAGGTACAGTATAACTATGTCTTTTCCAAATTCCAGCAGATCCATCTTATAAATATCCTGCATCAGTTCTTCAAAATGATATAAAACATAAATTCCAAACAACGCAAGAAACGAAATTGTAGCTGCAATCGTTGATTTTAATACCTGGAATCCAATATAATCATTTCTGAAATAATGAATAATCGCAATATCTTTTTTTCCTCTTTGCGATTCATAGGATGCCAGCTTGGTCATAAGGATGACCTTTTCTTCATTTATCATAATTTTGTACCTTTCAACTGCCGCCATGTATTAGTGCACTTCAAAGGCCGTTTCGATATTATTAAAGGAAACGCATCTTTTCATGGCTTTTGGATGAATCCGGCTTTTTCGCCGGTTCTTTCGGTTTATCCCGGCCTATGGCATGGTTAAATTCATGGGTCATCTGCGCCTTACATTTATCGCAAAAACGCCCTGACTGAATCATTGCGCCGCAGCTCTCACAGGGAATCCTGATGGGCGAATCATCCGCAAACTGCAGCCGCTCCTCTCGAATCCACTGGCGAATCTGGGATATCTCCACTTCACAGGCCTCAGCCACTTCCGTAATGTCAGCGCCGCGATTTTCCTGTATAAATTTCTTTACATCCTGAAACTTAACTTCCTGTTCTTCTCTACATCTAGGGCAAACCGGAGGTCCCCCTACATAATTAAATATTCTACCGCATTTTCTACAATTACGTACGTTCATATTTATACCTCCTGTATTTCTTTTATTACACTAATTGCCAATCACCATGCCTCCAATAACCCTCAAATTGCGGTTCCAGCACAAACCTGTGAATTAAAAAAAACCTGATTTTTCAATCCTAAATTCCCCTGCCGATTGTCAATGCCATAAAATAAATTTCTGTTATACCCACCTCGCGCAAAACCTGCGCCATAGAATCAACCGTACTGCCCGTTGTGTATATGTCATCTATAATAACAATCGTATTTAATTTTACATCATTTCGCCGGATTTTAAAAGCCCTTTTCAAATTATTTTGCCGCTCCCCATGGGTCTGGTTCTTAAGAGGTTGTGTTTTTCTAACCCTTTCCATCAAAGTTGTATTCACAGGAATCCCCGAATGCTCTGATAATTCCCTGGCAATCAGCTCCGCCTGATTATATCCGCGTTTCCGTTTTCTGGATGGATGCACAGGAACCGGCAAAAACGCATCTGGTCTTACCATGGAAAGCCATTTTGTCTTTTTCTCATATAAATCCCTTCCATAAAAGGATGCGTATTCCATCCTCCCGGCATATTTAAACCGAAAAATAGAATCTGCCATACTTCCATAATCATACAAAGCCGTTCCCCGTATATAGCTGTGCCGCCTCTTTTCGCAATCTCTGCAATATTCCTGTTCTTCCCTTTTTAACTGTTTGCCGCACTTCATACAGACAGGTTCTTTGATATAAATAATTTTTTTCCGGCATTTTCCGCAAACAGATTCTCCCATCTGTTCCGTAATCTCATCACACACCACACATCGTTTTGGAAAGATCAAATCTAGTATTCTGTTTCCTACTACCATTAAGCCTCCGTTCCGTTTATTTCTTTTATTCTATCACATAAGCTGGTATAACGCTTATTCTGCCTTTCATTTTGGATCATCTCCTGTACGGTTCTGCTGCTGCCTAATATCGTAACGCATTTTCTTGCACGTGTTACTGCCGTATACAAAAGATTCCTGTTAAAAAGCATTTTAGGCCCGGACAATAGAGGCAGTATAACCGCCGGATATTCACTTCCCTGGGATTTGTGAATGGTGATTGCATAGGCAAGCTCAATTTCCTCCAGCCCTGCAAAAGCATAATCCACCCTCCTATGTTCATCATACTCCACTGTAAGCTGTCCGGCCACTTCATTGATCTCCTTTATTACCCCTACATCCCCATTAAAAACACCAGTTCCCTTATCAATGGTTATACCGTATTTGCTAACAATTTCCCACGGAAGTTGATAATTATTTTTAACCTGCATAACCTTATCTCCCTCCCTGAAAATCCTTTCTCCTGATGCATATTCCTTTTTTTCCAAAGAAGGCGGATTCAAATAACGCTGCAAAATCCCATTTAAAACCTCCACGCCTAAATTTCCTTTTCTCATGGGCGTAAGCACCTGAATATCATAGGGTACCGCTTCCACATAGGGCGGAAGCTTCTCCCTAATCAACTGAATCATATGCTTATAAATCACATTCACATCCGCTCTTTCCAAAAAAAAGAAATCCCGGCTCTTATTGTCCAAAGCAATATTCTCTCCATGATTGATTTTATGTGCATTTACCACGATATCGCTTTCTCCGGCTTGTCTGAAAATCTTCTTAAGCATCACCACCGGAAAACGATTACTGTTTATCAAGTCACGCAAAACCTGACCCGGGCCTACACTGGGTAGCTGGTCTACATCTCCCACCATAATCAGCCTTGTACCCACACTGATTGCACATAGCAGTGCCTTAAACAGGAAAATATCGACCATAGACATTTCATCAATGATAATTACATCCGCTTCCAAAGGATTTTCCTCATTGCGCTCAAACTGTCCCCGCTTTTCTTCCTCAACGGATCCGTTTACCTCCAAAAGCCTGTGGATTGTACGAGCCTCATACCCTGTTGCTTCTGTCATCCGCTTAGCCGCCCTGCCTGTAGGCGCCGCCAACAGAATATCCATTCCTTCCTTCTCAAAATAACGAATAATCGTATTAATTGTGGTTGTTTTCCCTGTTCCCGGTCCCCCTGACAAAACCATAAGACCTGACTTAACACTTTCAAGCACAGCTTTTTGCTGTAATTCATCCAGCTTTAATCTCTGCTCCTGCTCCAAGATGCGCAAAAGTTCTCTTACTTTTTTTTCTTCTGTTACAAGTGCCTCATCTCCCACTGTAACATTCAGGTCGTGGAGCATCCTTGCACAGCTTAATTCCGCATAATAATAGGTAGATGCATAAACCCTTTTTTCTTCTTCTTTCAGCTTAATCACAAGCTTCCTGTCCATGGCAAGATTCGCAAACTGAGGCTCTATAGCCTCCGGTGACAATCCCAGCAGCTCTGCGGTCCGCATCAGCAGATTGTCTGCCGGCAAATAAATATGTCCATCCGCTGATGCCATCAGCAATACATACAAAATACCACTTCGTATTCGAAAATCAGAGTCCGTATGAATCCCTATTCTACCTGCAATTTCATCTGCAATTTTAAATCCCACACCGTCAATGTCTTCTGCAAGCCGATAAGGATTTTCTTCCATAATACCATATAGCTCCATACCATATTGATGGTAAATTTTAACTGCCAATGTATTAGAAATACCATACTTCTGCAGAAACACAAAAGCTTTACGCATATCTCTTTTTTCAATCATCTGTGTAGCAATTTCCTGTGCTTTGCGCTGACTAATTCCCTTAATTTCTGCAAGTCTCTCCGGTTCTTCCTCTATAATCCTAAAGGTTTCCTGGCCAAACTTTTTTACAATTCTCGCAGCCATCGCTTCTCCGATGCCTTTAATTGCACCTGATCCCAAATAACGTTCCATACTGACCGCATCATCTGGTTCCATCACCTCACTGCTCTCCACCTTGAGCTGGCTTCCATACAGAGGATGCTCTACAAAGCTGCCGCTTACTTTCAATGTCTCTCCTGCTTCCACGGCTCGAAAGGTACCCACGCATACCAGTTCTTCTCCCTCCGATACCAACGCTACCACTGCATAGCCATTCTCCTTATTTCGATAAATAACATGATCTACATAACCTGTGACCGTTTCCATTGAAATTCCTCCTGTCAATTAGCAGCGCCAACTTGGCTCGTTGCTCACGAAAGCCAACAAAAGCTGCCAAATAAAACGGTAATCCGTTTTATTTCAGCAGCCTTTATGTTCTTTTATATTTCGTAAAATACTAGCCCGTTAAATTTTTAAAGCAATAGGTTGAAACGTTTATGTTTCTATATTGTAATTACGTTTCATCTGTTCATACAGCATCTGAGCAAGCCCTAACCCCTGCATCTCTGTTGATGTGGCAGCCAATTTCTGAATGGAAGAATCCTGAAAATAATCTACCAAGTTATCATTAGGGTCGCTATCCTCATCGGATTTAAAACAATCTACCGTCTTTTGCATTTCCTTGAATACTTGCTCCAAAAAATAGGATTCAAATTGTTTACAGGCCTCCAATAGTTCATCATCCGATGCTTGGGAGTAGTCTGTTCCACTAATCGCCTCCTTTAGCTGTGATCCGGCGGTTGTACTCTGGTCTTTTATATAATCTGCATATGCCGCTGAAGAAATCCCACCCAATTCCATATCCATTCTCCTTCCAACACCTTAAAATCCTAATCCGACAAATCCGGATTATGCTTCATTCCTGTTAACGCTTCAAGTTATTTGCAGTCTGCATCATTTCATCTGTGGTCGTAATTGCCTTTGAGTTCATCTCATAAGCTCGTTGGGCTATAATCAGATTTACCATCTCATCTGCCACCTGCACATTAGAACCTTCCAAATATCCCTGCACCATCTTACTTCTCACAACATTTCTGTTAGTTGCCTCATTAAGAGCCTCACCGCTGGCCGGGGAAGTCTCCCAAAGAGTACTTCCTTTTCTCACAAGACCGCCCGGATTATTAAACTGATACATGCCAATGGTCATATTCAATGACTGAGGATTATTATTGGCATCCGGATAACAAATTGTTCCATCATTGGTAATCGTAATTCTACTGGTTACATAATTGTTATTCAAGGTAATAGTTCTGCCAGTAGTACTTAGAACAGGAAGGCCATCCTGATTGGTAAGAATTAATCCATTTGTTCCATTGGTCGCCCAGGTAAAATCACCATTGCGCGTATAATATGTATTTCCATCACTGCCTTGAATTGCAAAAAATCCCTCTCCCTCAATAGCAAATGATGCGTCCCCATTGGATGATAAAAAGCTTCCTTGGGTAAAAATAGAATTGATAGATGAATTTCTCACGCCCAATCCTACCTGTGAGCTTGTAGGTTTTGGGTCCCCATTTGCCGTAGTGGTGGCTGTCTGTAGTGTCTGATAAAGCAAAGATTTAAACTGCGCCACCTGGGACTTATACCCTACCGTATTAACATTTGCCAGATTGTTTGCTATCGTATCAACATTTGTCTGTTGCGCATTCATTCCTGTCGCTGCGGTCCATAAACTCCTAACCATAAACTGCCTCCTTAAATCTTACCAAGCTGATTTGCTGCAATGTCTAATGTACTATCATAAGTGGTTATCACTTTTTGGTTACTTTCATATGCACGGGAAACCGTAATCATATTAACCATTTCTGTCACCACTGATATATTGGAGGATTCCAGATAGCCTGAATAAACCTCTGCTGTGGATTCCTTTTCTTCGGCCCCCTCTATAGGTTGAAAATAATTTTCCCCATATCGCTCTAAATAGTTATAATCTTCAAAATCGGTAACCTGAATGGTCGCTACTACCCTGCCGTCCTGAACAATCTCGCCGCTTGTGTTAATTTCTGCCTTCTGAAGGGGATCTATAACAATAGGAGAACCATTCTCATCAAGTACTGCATCTCCATCCCTTGTAACCAGATGTCCATCCTCAGTCAAAGTAAAGTCGCCGTCTCTTGTATATTTCACAGAAGTTTCACCGGCTTTGCTGGTAAACTCAACTGCAAAAAAACCTGCATCACTCAAAGCCAGATCAAAGGTATTTTCCGTATTTTTCAAGGGGCCTTGGGAAAAATCTGTATAGCCCTCGCCAATCTTAACGCCCGGGTGATTCATTCCCAGCCTTTTCGTAGTGCGGCCGCCTTCCGTCACGTCCTTGATCTTATACGTTAAAATAGAATCAAAGGATTGACTGGAAGCCCCCTCTTTCTTAAAACCTGTCGTATCCGCATTGGCCAGATTGTTCGTAAGAACATCCATCCTATGCTGTTCATTTACCATACCTGTATAGGCAATGTATAGTCCTTTTACCATAAAAATCCCCCATTCTTGCCAGCAATCCGCAAATTACATGTATCAGAACATATAAGCATTTATTGCTGGCATAAACTTATGAATTGAATCATCTATAAACCTAATCTTCTCTGTAACCGGCAAGGAATTCTACATATTTGCCTGTCCCAATGGCAACTGCCGTCATAGGATCCTCGGCTGTCATTGTATTAATTCCTGTTCTTTCCGAAATCAAATCTTCGAAACCACGCAGCAAACTGCCGCCGCCTGTAAGCACAATTCCTCTATCCGCAATATCAGCCGCCAGTTCCGGCGGTGTTTTTTCAAGCACACTATGAATCGTTTCTATTATCTGCGCTGTTGTTTCCTTAAGCGCCTCCTCTGTTTCCTCAGAGGAAACCTTCACGGTTTTAGGAAGTCCTGTAACCAAGTTGCGTCCTCTTACATCCATATAATCCACCTCTGCACGCTTAAACGCAGAACCAATCTTGATCTTAATGTCCTCCGCTGTCCGCTCGCCAATCAGCAGATTATGTTTCTTACGCATGAATCTCACCAATGCTTCATCGAAATCATCACCCGCAATCTTAATGGATGCGCTTACCACTGTCCCTCCCAATGAGATAACTGCAATATCGGAAGTACCTCCGCCAATATCCACAATCATATTTCCGCAGGGCTTAGAAATATCAATCCCAGCGCCTATTGCTGCCGCAATGGGTTCTTCAATAATAGAAACTTCTCTAGCTCCCGCCTGAAGCGTAGCGTCTTCAACCGCTTTCTTCTCTACCTCTGTAACGCCGCTGGGCACACACACCGCAATCCTTGGTTTTCTGAAAGTTTTTTTACCAAGAGCCTTCTGAATGAAATATTTCATCATTTGCTCTGTTACCTTATAATCAGAAATAACACCCTGACGCAAAGGGCGAACCGCCACGATATTTCCTGGTGTTCTTCCAAGCATCAGCCGTGCATCCTCTCCAATAGCCTTAATCCTGTTCGTATCTCTATCAAAAGCTACTACTGAGGGTTCTTTCAGCACAACGCCTCTCCCTCTAATGTAAACCAATATGCTGGCAGTTCCCAAATCGATCCCGATATCTGTGTATTGCATTGTTTGTGCCCCTTTCTTAGCTCAATCGTCATATTTCCAAATCTATCCTGCCAGCAGCACATACATCCTGACTCTATCAGCAGCACAGACTATACTCACTATTTCAAAATTATAATATCTATAACGAGACGCATATAGAAATTATTATAACCCATAGTAATATTTTTTCAAAGGGGTTTCACAAAAATTTTATAAAAATGGATGCAACAAGTAAAACGGTTCCATCCGTTTCCTCAACTGCATCCATGCTTCAATTTATTTATCGGTACTTATCTGCGTTTTCTTTATACTTTTTCAACATTTTTTTCACATACTGTCCCGTATAAGAGCTGGGATGAGCCGCTACCTCCTCCGGCGTTCCACAGGCAACTACCTCTCCTCCTCTGTCTCCACCGTCCGGTCCCATGTCAATAATATAGTCCGCAGTCTTAATCACATCCAGATTATGCTCTATCACCACCACCGTATTACCGCCATCTGCAAGCCTGTGCAGAATTTCAACCAGCTTGTGCACATCTGCAAAATGCAGACCGGTTGTAGGCTCATCCAGAATATAGATTGTGTTTCCTGTACTGCGCTTGCTGAGCTCTGTGGCAAGCTTAATCCTCTGAGCTTCTCCGCCTGATAAGGTGGTAGAAGGCTGTCCCAACTTTACATAGGAAAGTCCTACATCATTAAGCGTCTCTATTTTCCGGCGGATGGAAGGCAGGTTCTCAAAGAAAGGGACAGCCTCCTCCACCGTCATATCCAGTACATCGTAAATGTTTTTGCCTTTATATTTTACCTCCAGGGTTTCTCTATTATAACGCTTACCGCCGCAAACCTCACAGGGAACATAGACATCAGGCAAAAAATGCATTTCGATCTTGAGAATACCATCTCCGCCGCAGGCTTCACAGCGTCCACCCTTTACATTGAAGCTAAATCTCCCCTTCTTATAACCTCTTGCTTTCGCATCCGGCGTTCCCGCAAACAGGTCTCTAATCATGTCAAAAACTCCCGTATAGGTGGCCGGATTAGAGCGGGGCGTCCTTCCAATAGGCGACTGGTCAATATCAATCACCTTGTCCAACTTATTGATACCGGAAATATTTTTGTGTTTTCCCGGTATGGTTCTTGCCCGGTTTAAATCTCTGGCAAGACGTTTATACAAGATTTCATTGACCAGAGAGCTTTTCCCCGAACCGGAAACACCGGTTACGCAGGTGAGAATCCCAAGTGGAATTTTTACGGAAATATTTTTTAGGTTGTTTTCCCTTGCACCCGTTACGCTTAGCCATCCTTTGGGCTTACGCCGCTTTTCCGGCACCGGAACCTGCTTTCTGCCGCTTAGATACTGCCCTGTAACAGATTCTTCCACCTTCATAATTTCCTGTGCTGTACCTTGGGCCACCACAGCACCACCATGGGAACCTGCACCAGGACCAATGTCCACCACATAATCAGCTTCCAGCATTGTATCCTCGTCATGCTCCACCACAATAAGCGTATTGCCCAGGTCGCGAAGATTTTTAAGTGTATTTAAAAGCTTATCATTATCTTTCTGATGAAGTCCTATACTAGGTTCGTCTAAAATATAACATACTCCTACCAGCCCGGAACCAATCTGTGTGGCAAGACGGATACGCTGCGCCTCTCCTCCTGAGAGACTGGCCGTAGCTCTTGCCAGCGACAAATACTCCAATCCCACATCTATCAAAAATCCAACTCTTGCATTAATTTCCTTAAGCACCTGCTTTCCAATTAACTGTTGCTGCCTGGAGAGCTCTATGTTTTTTAGGAAATGGAAAAGATCGCGAATCGACATGGATGTAATTTCAAAAATATTTTTATTGCAGACCGTTACAGCCAGAGACTCCTTTTTTAATCTCATGCCACCGCATTCCTTGCAGAGCGTAATCCGCATAAAAGTTTCGTATTCCTGTTTGATGATATCGGAACCTGTTTCTCTATATTTGCGCTCCATGTTCCGAATCAATCCCTCGAATGCAACCGGATAAACTCCTTCTCCTCTCTGACCCTTGTAATGAACCTTCACTTCTCTGCCCTGTGTTCCATGAATCAGCATATGGAAGATATCCTCCGGCAAATCCCCTATAGGCGTATCCAAACTAAATTTATACTCTTTTGCAAGAGCCTGCAGCAGTGCATTGGTAAAGCTGCCAGGTTCGCTGCTTGACTGCCATCCCATTACCTGAATAGCTCCTTCACTGATACTTAAGGTTCTGTCAGGAAGCATCAGCTCCGGATCAAATTCCATTTTATAGCCCAGTCCAAAACATACAGGGCATGCCCCAAAAGGGTTATTAAAAGAAAAACTTCTGGGTTCGATTTCACTGATGCTGACACCACAATCTGGACAGGCAAAGCTTTGGCTAAAATTGATGGTTTCTCCATCAATAACATCCACCATAAGCAAACCCTCTGCTAATCCAAGCACATTTTCAATGGAATCCGTAAGCCTTCTCTCAATACCCGGCTTAATGACAAGCCTATCAACCACGATTTCAATGTTATGCTTAATGTTCTTATCCAGCTTAAATTCTTCCGTAAGCTCATATAAGTTTCCATCCACCCGCACCCTCACATATCCGCTTCTCTTGGCACGGTCAAATACCTTGGCATGTTCTCCTTTTCTTCCTCTGACAACAGGCGCAAGCAATTGTACCCTTGTCCCCTGGGGAAGCTCCATGATCTGGTCTACCATCTGATCTACACTTTGCCGCTTAATCTCTTTACCGCATTCAGGGCAGTGGGGAATACCGATTCTGGCATACAGCAGCCTAAAATGGTCGTAAATTTCTGTCACCGTTCCCACTGTGGAACGTGGATTTCTGTTGGTGGACTTCTGGTCTATGGAAATGGCCGGAGAAAGTCCTTCTATTTTCTCCACATTCGGCTTTTCCATTTGCCCCAGGAATTGCCTCGCATAGGAAGACAAAGATTCCATATACCTTCTTTGCCCTTCCGCATAAATTGTATCGAAGGCCAGTGATGATTTTCCTGAGCCTGAAAGACCGGTAAGCACCACTAGCTCATTTCGGGGAATATCCACATCCAGCTCTTTTAAATTATGCTCATTTGCTCCCCTTATTTTAATAAATTCCCTGGGACGCATTCTTGGAACTTCTATATGTTTATCTGATAGCTTCATTGCATCAACCATGCCTTTCCATTTGTTTTCGCTATTTCAATGTATTTATAGCAATCGAATATTTAATAAAGCGTTATTTTCTATTTTTTATTTCATCATCCTCCAATTCCTTCAGCTTCATTTTAAGCTCAACCATTTTGTCACGCAGCTCTGCGGCAACCTCGAAATTCAAATCTGCTGCTGCCTTCTTCATCTGCTTTTCAACCTCCGCAATCAGTTTTTCCAGCTCCTTACGATCCATGGATTCAGGATCCTTTTCAAATTGCAGCTCCTCTTTTGCAATTACCTTGGAAATACTGATTAAATCGCGAACTGCTTTCCTGATGGTAGTAGGCGTAATACCATGCTCCTCGTTATATTTTTTCTGAATCCTCCGCCTTCTGTTGGTTTCTTCTATGGCCGCCGTCATGGAGTCTGTCATGTTGTCGGCGTACATGATTACATGTCCCTGCGAGTTTCTGGCAGCCCGCCCCACCGTCTGAATCAAAGAAGTTTCCGAGCGCAAAAATCCTTCCTTGTCAGCATCCAAAATCGCCACCAGAGAAATCTCAGGTATATCCAGTCCTTCTCTTAAAAGATTGATACCTACCAGCACATCAAAAACATCCAACCGCATATCCCGGATAATTTCTGCCCTTTCAAGTGTATCTATATCTGAATGGAGATATTTCACCCGTATTCCCACATCATTCATATAATCTGTAAGATCTTCTGCCATTCGCTTTGTCAGCGTAGTAACCAAAACCTTATTATGTTTCTCCGTTTCCATATTAATTGCTGCTACCAGATCATCAATCTGCCCCTCTACAGGCCGCACCGATATCTCCGGATCCAGCAAACCTGTAGGACGGATAATCTGCTCTGTGCGAAGCAGCTCATGCTCCTGTTCATACTTGGCAGGTGTAGCAGAAACAAAAAGCATCTGGTCAATATGTTCTTCAAACTCCGCAAAACATAAAGGGCGGTTGTCAAGCGCTGAAGGAAGCCGAAATCCATAATCAACCAATGTTGTCTTCCTGGCCCGGTCACCCGTGTACATTGCTCCAATCTGAGGAATCGTCATATGAGACTCATCTATAATAATCAGGTAATCATCCCCAAAATAGTCCATAAGAGTATGCGGCATAGCGCCTGCCGCCATTCCCGCAAGATGTCTGGAATAATTTTCAATTCCGGAACAAAATCCTGTCTCCCTGAGCATCTCAATATCAAAATTGGTTCTCTCTGAAATCCTCTGCGCCTCTAACAGCTTGTCCTCTCCCTTAAAATAGCGGATTCTTTCTTCTAACTCCACTTCAATATTTTTGCACGCCTCAAAAATCTTCTCCTGCGGCACCACATAATGGGAAGCCGGGAAAATGGCCACATGCTCCAGCACAACATGCACCTGTCCTGTTACTGGATCCGTTTCCGCAATTCTGTCAATTTCATCTCCAAAAAATTCTATGCGGATCAGATGGTCTCCGCCCTGGGCAGGGTACACCTCTACCACATCTCCCCTGACTCTAAAGCATGCCCTTTCTAAATTCATATCATTCCTGTCATATTGTATATCTATCAATTCCTGAATTACCTGGTCCCTGTCCTTATTCATCCCAGGACGGAGTGAGACGATCATCTCTTGATAATCATCCGGACTGCCCAATCCATATATGCAGGATACGCTGGCCACTACAATAACATCCTTCCGCTCTGACAAGGATGCAGTGGCAGACAAGCGCAATTTTTCTATTTCTTCATTAATAGAGGAATCCTTGGCAATGTAGGTATCAGAGGACGGTACATAGGCCTCCGGTTGATAATAATCATAGTAGGAGACAAAATATTCTACCGCGTTATTCGGAAAATACTCTTTGAACTCACCATAGAGCTGTGCCGCTAATGTCTTATTGTGCGCTATCACCAAAGTCGGCTTGTTAAGCTGTGCGATCACATTCGCCATGGTAAAGGTCTTCCCGGAACCCGTAACCCCCAGTAAAGTCTGGAATTGGTTGCCTTCCTGGAACCCTTTTACAAGGGCTTCTATGGCCTGCGGCTGGTCGCCTGTGGGCTGGTATTCTGAGTGAAGTTTGAAGATTTTTTGTTCATTTTGCACAAATACTCACCTCTGATTTCGTAGTAAAAAAAGACGCCTATACGCCACAAATTCGTCGTGGAGCATTTTATTTTCATCGTGGTGTTTACTTGAATCGGGGCAAAACAGGCCCACGACGAATTCCGTTCACAATTTGCTGTTTTTGCAACCTGGCGTACCTCAGTAATTCCATACGGACAAAACAGCACTCAAAGAACTTTTTTATCTTACCACAGATCACGAAATTTGTATAGATGGAAAATCGAACTTTTGTTCTTTTTATCCTGCCTCCGGAAGAAATTCCGTTACGTCCATCACAATCTCCAGCAGTTCTTTTTTAAAGCTTTCCATCTCTTCCATGTTTGGCAAAACTTCTTTCATATATGTTTCAATTTCCGGCACGCCATCTGCTATGATGCCTTTATTATCGCCATAAACATCTATCGTTATGAGTTCCTTTGCATGCCCCATGAGCTTTGATACCGCCTTCGGATTAAACGCCTCTTTCAGCAGAAGCGTACAATATGTGCTGCGCAGATCATGCCAGCGGATGTTCGGCAGGCCACTTTCAGCAAGAAGCTGTTTATAATACCTGCAATGAAATCCTTTGCTCCTTGCCCTGCCAAAGGTGGAACAACAGATATAGTCCAGATCCTGAAATTCTTTCTGCGGTTTCTGTTTTTCTCATACACCTGCCGTTCCTTTAAGATCGCCTCAAAGACATAATCAGGAATCGGAATTTCTCTGTAACTGGATTTTGTTTTTAATCCTACCTCCTGTTTCGTGAAAGTCTTTGGAGCAAAGTCTTCTTTTACTGTGTTATGTACCCTCCCTAACTGGCGTTCTACTTTTAAGGTGCGGTTGATATAATCCACATCCGAATATTTCACACCATTTATCTCGGATCTCCGAAGCCCCATCAGAACATTAAACAGCACCTGCATATGGATCGGGGTATCTTTGCTCTTTTCCAGCAAAACCTGAATCTGCTCCATAGTCAGCGTTTTCTGTGTATCAATATTCCTGGTTCTAAATCCTGATTTCTGCTGCGGCTTTTCTGCTTTGGGAAGTCCTATTCCATCCACCGGACTTGCCTGGATCACTTTGTTCGCTACCGCATAACGAAAAGAGACATTCATGATTGTTTTTACCAGCTCTGCTATCGACCTCGAATAGTCTGCCTTGGTATTAAACAATTTTTGAACATCTCCACGGGTAACATCCATCATTTTTTTCTTACCCAGAATGGGAATGATGTGATTCTTTACTATTCCGCAATAACCATAGTAGGTTTCGTAACTGTCAGTACGCTTTTTAAGGTCCGTTTCAAGCCAGAATATCATAAAATCAGACACATTGACCTTTGTATATACAACAAACGTACCATTATATAATTCTGCGATTGTCTTCTCTCTTGCCTTATTTGCTTCTTTCTCTGTTTTGAATCCGGACTTCTGCTGTGGTTTTTCGCTTCCGTCCGGATATCTCAGGAATACCCTGTAGCCGAAGCCGGAGCGCACAGGCATTACCTGTGACACTCTCCAATCCACATAATTTTTCAAACTCAGATCTAACATGTTGAAGCACTCCCTTCCGGAACAAACGTATTGTTCATAAACGTAATGATCTGCTCATTCTCATCCATAACTTCGCAATAATACTCAAGTCTGATGTTAGAATATAAATAGTACAAGTTAAACATGGCAGATTCAGAAATAACTGTATAATAGAAATGGATACAGGAGGAAATTTTCCATGAGTAAACAGTACGATAAACAGTTTAAGGAAAATGCGGTACAGTATTACCTTGCCTATAAGGAGCTTGGATGGAATAAATGCGCGGAAAACCTCGGAATGAGCCGCAATGCCATCCGCAGCTGGGTAAAGACGGCAGCTGAGAATGCAGGGGAAGTACCCACACGGGGATCCGGGAACTACGCAAGCGATGGGGCGAAGGAAAATGCCCGGCTGAGAAAAGAACTCAGGGACACGAAGGATGTGCTTGAAATACTAAAAAAAGCCATCAGCATTCTGGGAAACTGACACAGGCCATCTTCCAGGCAGCCGAGAGCGAAGAAAAACGATTAAAGGAAGAAGGGAAACGCCGCCTGAATGTCAGCGGGGTGCTGCGGATTTTAGGCGTTTCGAGGAGCGGCTATAACGCTTTCAGGAAGCATACACCATCTGCCGGCCAGATGAAAAGGGAGCAGCGGATGGCAGAGATCGGGACAATCTATGAGGAATCACATAAAATCTATGGAGCCCCCAAAATAGCAGCAAAGATGCGGCAGAAAGGTGACAGGGTAAGTGAGAGGACCGTGGGAAAGTACATGAAAGAGATCGGGATCCGGGCATGTTACAGGAAACAGATATCTATGGCTTCCCTGCAAAAAGCGGATCGGACGGAAGCCTGTTTCCTCCAGGGTAGCCGGTCCCATAACAATAAGTAACATAACAACACCCCCGGAAACCACATTCCACAGAAAGGAAAACCGGTATCTTTGTATCCGTTTTTCTTCTGACAGCTCATTCCCTTTTAATTTTTCTATCGCCGCATACCCTGTATATGCTGTTATAATAAGATAGATGATTATGCCCACAAATAAAATGATATCCATTGTTCTTCTCCCCACAATGCAGCCTACTTCAAATAAGCAATTCTCCATTGGCCGACTCGTTTCAAAAAATCCCTTTCCAGGCTGTCCGGGTCCAGTTTCCCGGTGGATAGCATCTGCCAGAGACTGTGAAACAGATAGCTGTCAATCTCCTCCAGCAGCATTCCCACTTCAACACCCGGGCGAAACGCGGAAAGATCCACGGACTCCAGCAGCTTGCCCGCTGCATCTTCATATACTTCTTTATATGACTTCCCAGTTGCCTCCCTGATTTCCGGGGTTTCCGCAAAAAGGGCCTGTAATGAAAATAAATATTCATCGGGGGCCGTTCTCATAAACTCACACCTTGCCAGAACCTTCTGGGTCATAGCCTCAAAGAAATCTGACGTTTCCTTGTAATACTTCAGCTCTATCTCATTTGATATCCTGTCGATATTCTCCCAGAGGTATAAATACAGCTCTTTTTTATTCTTGAAATAATGGAACAACAGGGACTTTGATATGTCACCGGCATCCGCGATCTTGGATGTGGACGCATTTTTGTAATTGTTATGGGCAAATACCACATATGCTGCTTATAATCTGTTCCTGCTTTTCCAATGGCAGTTCAAAAAATTTCCCGTTCATTATGGTCCTCCCAGTATTTGTCGCCAGAGCGGACATGCAGGGACAAATCATCCACGGCTTTCTTCCCACCGGGACAGGTCTTGGAATAATGTTTAATGTAAAGCATTGGTAAGCTCCTTTCGTAATTCCCTTATCCATTTTATGTTATACTTTTTATTATCACCCCATTGACCAATTTTGAGAAGACCTCATTCCTCTTTATCGATCCGCTATGCTTAACGTTTCAATAGCGACACTACCTCCCCGAACAATTTCAATTCGATTTGCATAGCATTTCTCCAGTAATGCAATCAGATCATTATTACGGTTTTCTGTATGCACACTCTCAATCAGCGCTGTCTCCGGGGAATAATCAATAACCGATACCTGAAACACTTGCGAAATCTTGAATATCTCGTCAATATCCCGGGCCGAGCAGTTATTGATTCTTACAAACATCAGCTCTTTCATATGGATAGCAATATCCGTGTAATCAACTACCTTAATTACCTCAACACAGCGGCCCAGCTGCTTTTTTACCTGTTCAAATGTCCTGTCGTCACTGGTTAAGCTGATTGTCATACGGGAAACCGTTCTGTCCTCGGTTGTCCCCACGGTCAGGCTGGACAGGTTATAGGACTTCCCGGAAAACAGTCCCGATATTCTGGCAAGAACCCCTACATCATTTTCAACAAATAAACAAATCCATCTCTTTTTCATATTCCCTTATCCCCGCTTTCCAGTATCATGTTGTCCAAAGCATTGCCGGGCGGAACAATCGGCATAACATTTTCCTCCGGCTCAATGATAAATTCAATGACAGTAGGTACTTTTAGCGTGTGTTTTGCAGTTTCAAGGGCAGCGGCTATCTCATTTTCTTTTGTTACGCGGATACCGTTTGCCCCGTAGCTTTCCGCCAATTTAAGAAAATCCGGCGTATATTCCGGGCAGCATTCTGTCGGGGTATTGCAGCTGCCGGGGCAGCTTTTCCTGTACCGCATACAGGTGCTGGAATAACGCCTGTCAAAAAACATTTCCTGCCATTGCCGTACATTTCCCAAATAACCGTTGTTAAGTATGCAGATGGTGATTGGAAGTTCATAGCAGATTGCGGTCGCCATTTCCTGAATGTTCATCTGCATGCCGCCGTCCCCGGAAATAACGATAACATCCTTTGACGGATTCCCGATTTTGGCTCCAATAGCAGCCGGAAAGCCATAGCCCATGGTTCCCAAGCCCCCGGAAGTCAGCATCTGTTTCTTTTCGCTTAATTCCAGGAATTGTGTCGCCCATAACTGGTTCTGCCCCACATCTGTGGCAATGATCGCGTTGTCAAACGTATGGTTGATTGCCCTTATCACTTTTTCCGGGGTCAGCCCTTCTGTTTTCATGGAAAGGGGATATTGGCTTTTCCACTGCCTGATCTGCTCCAGCCATTCCTGCGTATCTAATTTCCGCACTTTTTCAAGCAAGGCCAAGAGAGCCGTTTTTGCGTCCGCAACAATGGGAACATCCACCTCTATATTTCTGGAAATCGAAGCGGGGTCTATGTCTATATGGATGATTGCCGCATGGGTGGCAAAGTGTCCGGTTTTTCCTGTTATGCGGTCATTAAACCTTGTCCCGATAGAAAAGAGGACATCACAATGACTAATTGCTGTATTCGCCGCGTAGCTCCCATGGATTCCCAGGTTCCCGATGTACAAGTCATGGGTTGTGGGAATTGCCCCTTTTCCCATTATAGTAGTAATCACAGGAACCCCTGTCATTTCTGCAAGCTTCCGCATTTCTGAATATGCATGGCTGATGCCCACACCGCCGCCAACCAAAAAGACAGGCTTCTTCGCATGGTTCAATATCTCCAAAGCTTTCTTTAACTGTCCTGCATGGACGGAACGTTTCGGCTTATATCCCCTGATTTCGATTTCTTCCGGGTAGTCGTCACTGCCATACTCCCTCTGTATATCCTTCGGTAAATCGACCACAACAACGCCCGGTTTCCCTGTCCGGGCAATGAGAAAGGCTTTCTTGATGACCGCCGCCAGTTCCTCACGTTTGCGGACCGTTACGGCGTATTTGCAGATACTTCTTGTGATACCCACAATATCAACCTCCTGAAAGGCGTCATTGCCAATCAGCCCGGTAGGCACCTGCCCGGTGAAGCATAACAGCGGAACGCTGTCATAATTCGCTGTCGCTATCCCTGTCACTAAATTGGTAGCTCCCGGTCCGCTTGTAACCAGGCAGACCCCGACTTTTCCCGTGGAGCGCGCGTATCCGTCTGCCGCATGGACTAATCCCTGCTCATGCCGCGGCAAAATAACATCAATATCCTGCTCACCGTAAAGGGCATTAAACAGGTCAATTGCCTGTCCGCCCGGGTAGGCAAACAGGGTATCTACCTGCTCCGCCCTGAGAGCTTTCACAAATAATTCCGCACCTGTAACCATTATCATTGCCTCCTTGTATGCGTGTACTTGCTTGCTTTTAGGTATGATAAAATGGCACTGAATATACAGTACCATTTTTACTTCTGTACAATCCCATTTACAAATATCTTCACACTGTTTTTGATAAATTCTTCTCTGCCCACATCCGTAAGGTTCTGGCCAAAAGACGCATTTAAAAAGGTATAACCAAACGTGGAAGAAAAAACAGTCATCGCCAGACTTTCAAAATCATAATGGGGAATTTTCCCCAGCTCCTTCATTTTCCTGAAGTATTCTGTCAGGGAAGAAATAAATGCCTGCGGTACTTTCATGATCATAGAGGCAGTTTCTTCATAAAGCTGCGGCGCTCTTAAGCCAATGGACAGATTTACAAAATCCGGAGTGATTTTATCCATATATGCGTTCATAAACATCTCTAAATCCGGCTCTAACTCCCATTGCACATTTTGAAAAAGCTCCGGCGTAACATGCGCTCTCCATTTTTCCTGAGATACCCCATGGAGTACAATATCTTTTTTATTTTGAAATTTACGGAACAGTGTACACTCGTTTACGCCGGCTAAACGCGCGATATCTTTTGTCGTTGTGGCAACATACCCCTTATCACGAATCAGAGACATGGTTGCATCAATGATTTTTTGGCTTGTTTCGTCCATTCCCCCACCTCTTATAAGCAAGTGCTTGCTATCATTCTATTCTCCTTTTTGTAAAATGTCAATAGAAAAGATAATCTTATGAGGTATGCTCCAAAGCTTTCCTTAAATCCGTTATATATAAACCCTGCTGCCTTTTCAGATATACCCCGATAAACGGTTTCATAAACCATTTTTTTGCTGTAACATTCTCCGTGAAATCAACCATTGTTACGCCGCCTTCGCTGGAGAAAATCCCTGTCCAATGCCCATGCATATTATCATTCTCCATATCAAATTCCCAGCGCCGGCATTCTTCCCTCACTGTAACGGTGAAGGTGGTCTGGCAGCCGGATGTTGTATATTCCACGAACTGCTTATCATCTATAATCTCAACCTTGCTCAGATCGCTGCGCCACGCCGTATCCTCCAGAGAAGTCACAATCTCCCAAACCTTTTGCAGTTCTGCGTGAAAGTCTGCTCTTATATTTGAAACTGCCATCTTAATGATTCCTTTCTTTCAGGTATACCCTTTTCCACTGTCCAACTCTTTTCAGGAAGTCCTTTTCCAGAGAATCCGGATTCAACTCCCCGGTTGAAAACATCTTCCAGTAACAGCTGAGAAGATAACCGTTAATCTCTTCTAACAGCAGCCGCGTATCAATCCCCGGCCGGAACAGGTCCATATCTGCCGGCCCCCGTATATCTTCTGTCCCGTGAAGATAGGCTGTCTTATAATGATTCTGAAGTTCTTCCCTGATTTCCGGGTTTTCCTCAAAAAATGCCCTCAAGATAAACAGGTATATGGTCGGGGCTTCCCTCATAAAGACACAGCCTGCCAGAACCCTCTGGCAGAGGATCTCAAACAAATCCGTGGTCTGCGTATCTCCCTTCCTTACTTTTTCACGGTAAAGCCTGCATGCATGTTCCCAAAGGTACAGATACAGTTCCTTTTTATTCCCGCGGGCAACGAGCCAGGCGGACATGCTGGCATGTCCATTTGGCGACTGCCGCGAGGGTCAAAGCCCTTGTAGCTTGCTACGGGGGCTTTGACTTAAGAAATAATGAAACAGCAGGGATTTGGATACGCCGCCGGCATCCGCAAGCCTGGACATGGACGCATTTTTATAGCTGTTCCTGGAAAACACACCATATGCCGCATTTATGATCTGCTCCTGCCTTTCCTGCGGTAGCGCAAAAAACTTCCCGTTCATCCCGAACCTCCTGATTCCTTTCCCATCCTGGTATTTGCGGAAATCAGACGTCCCCGTCCTTCTGCCTTTACCATGGTTTCCAGTTCCTTCGCCGTATCCTTTCCAATCCACCTCAATACCTTGCTTTCTCCTTCCATCCACTCGTGCGCCAGCAAAAGCGCCTTTTCATTATAATGAAAGTTCTTTTTTCCGATTTCCCTCAAAGCAGTAGAAACCGCCTTTTTCACGTGCTCCCGTCCATCATCCGCATACTGCGTAACCAGCTCCAGATAGCCGTCCACCGTTTCATCCGTCAGCTTTTTGTCATGTATCACGGAGGCTGCAATCAGCACAAACGCCGCCCTTTTTTTATATAACTGCGGTTCCCGTATCCACTTTGTAATAAAAATATCCCTGCTCTTCATCTTCAAAAATAAATTTTTACACAGGTGGTCGCATAAATCCCAGGAAACCACATCAAGGAGCAGCCTTTCCGCCTCAGCATCCGTTGTCGCCTTCGGATTCATCAACAAGACCGCCAGCATCCTTGCCTCGTGGTATTTTGTATTCCACAGTTCAAATGCCAGCTCCTGCGATTTCCCGGCTTTCTTTGCAAGGCCCCTTACTACGGACGTTGCCACACCAATACTGTTTTCGGCCGGTATCCCCATCCGAATCATATTTTCCCTGTATTTCTCAGAAGCCTGTGCCCTAAGCTCTTTCATCATCTCCTGACCATCCATCGGTATCCTCCTTCCGGTTCCATGCTCTTCTTATCGTACAGGAAGCCAGTATTCATAGACTGCGTCTTCCGGGTCTGCATGGAGATACACCTCAATATCCGGTATCTCTGCGTAGGTGTAGCCGGACGTAGGAAGCCACTGGGTAATGACACGCTTTTCCAGTTCCTGAAGGGTACGGTTCGTTCCCTTCCCTTCAAAAACCGCCCATTTGCATGCCGGAATCTGATATTCTTCGTATTCCCCCGGCTTCTGATCGGAACGGACAGCAATCAGATATTTCCAGTCTTCCGTATGATGGATACTGACACCGAGAAGTCCCTCCGGCTTTCCCTCTGCCATGGAGAGTAATCTGGCAAGTGTTCCGTCTGCCAGTGCGGCATCCCATACCGCTGGTATCCTTTCAAAATTCTCTGTCAGTTCTTTCGACAGGGGACAGGACCTTCCCAGTATCCGGAACGCTTCTTTTTCCTCTATCCTGAACTGCAGCGGCGCCCCTCCGTGGATTGCCATGGAAAAAGAAATGGGCGGATATGCCTGAAAGGATACCGGTTCCGTTTTTACAGTGGAGGGCGTGATTCCATGAAAATTCTTAAAAGCCCTGGTAAACGCGGTGGGAGATTCATAACCATACTTCATGGCAATATCCGTTACTTTTCCATTTCCTTTTTGCAGTTCCACGGCGGACAAAGACAGCCTGCGCCGCCGTATGTATTCCCGCAGTGTCATGTCTGTCATATATAAAAACATCTGTTGGAAATAGTAGGAAGGGCAGCCCGCAACCCCGGCTACCTCCTCATAATCCAGTTCCCCGTCCAGGTTCTCTTCTATAAAATCAATCGCCTGGTTCAACCGTTTTATCCAGTCCATCGTGTTCCCCCCTGCTGTTTTAAGTATAGCCTATTATCTCACAAAAAACCTCGCATTTGAACGATATGAATTGATAGCCCGAAAGAACTCACTCCCATTTAAAAAATTTTACCGCTGCGCCTGCGCACAGAATAGTAACAATCCCCATAACCGCTGCCGGTGTCCAGACAGATTCCATATGTATTCCCAGGGAAGCCGCCTTCATAAGCTGTATCCCCTGTGTCAACGGGAAAAGGGCCACGATTTTCTGCATCATCCCCGGCATTACCTCAAAGGGCAGCGTGGCCCCGGAAAAAATCAGCATGGGAAAGTACAGAAGGCAGGCGATCACACTGGCCATTTTTTCATTTTTCGCAATGCCGCCCACCAGCATCCCGATGCTTAAGGTGGAAACCAGGGTAAGGAGCCAGCCTCCAAGGAATGCCGCCGGGCTGCCGGGAAGCCTTACACCCCAGAATACAGCCGCCATCGGAAAAACCAAAGCCATGGAAACCGCAGCATACAGCACATAGATGGTAAATTCCACCCCCAGCAGCATAACCGGGCTGATGGGCGTCACCCGGAACCGTTTGAGGATTTTCCGTTCCCGGTACCCTGCTACCACCAGAGGCAGCCCCATCAGGCCCCCGGCGCAGATGGAGATGGTACAGACCGCGCTCATGGACTGCTCCAGGAACGTATACTCCGCCCCCGGAAAAGCGGGCTTTGTCTGGTAAATAAAACCAAGGATGACCAGTACCACAACCGGCATAATGACGGCAAAAATCACCATGTTCATATTCCGGATATTTAGTTTCAGTTCTGTTTTTAAAAGACTGAAAAATGTTCTCATGCCACAACCCCCTCGTCCGCAAATTTCAAATAGGCATCCTCCAGACGTTCACAGCCACTCTGGGCCTTTGCCTGCTCCACGGTGCCGTAAAACACAGCCTCCCCTTTTCTCAGGATACAGATCTGGTCGCAGAGGGCTTCCACCTCATCCATGAAATGGGAAGTGAGGAAGATGGTCAGCCCTTCGCCCTTCAAATCCTCAAGAATCTTCCACACCGTCCGGCGTGCCCTCGCGTCCAGCCCGGTAGTCAGCTCGTCCAGGAACACAAGCTCCGGGTTCGGTATCAACGCCAGGACAATAAACAGCCGCTGGCGCTCCCCGCCGGAAAGACTTTTCACGGCATGGTTTATCTTATCCCCGATTCCGAAACGTTCACACAGCTTCCGCCAGTCTGCCGGCCTCTCATACAGGCAGGCGGTTTCCCCGCAAAGCTCGGATACCCTGATTTCCGACTGGTAATCCCCTTCCTGAAACTGGACGCCCACTTTCTGAAATACGGTGCGCCGGTCCTTTTTTGCATCCCGCCCCAATACCAGGGCGGTTCCGCCATCCGCCTGTTTCGTTCCCAGGATGCATTCGATAGTGGTACTTTTTCCGGCGCCGTTTGCCCCCAGCAGGCCAAAGACTGTGCCGGCCTTAACCGATAGATTCAGATCTTTCAGCACGGTTCTTCCCTGATAACTTTTGGTAAGCCCCGTTGTTTTGACGGCCTCTTCTGTCTTTTTTATGGTTTCGCTCATCTTATCCTCCTTTTTCAGATAACGGTACGCACCGTTACACCTGCTGTTTTCTGATTGCCCGAAGCTCGATATATCCCCTCTCCCCTCTGGGTTCCAACTGGATACGGGGATTGTCCTCGTCCCACTCGTATCCGATTACAGTCGGGTCATAGTGGTCGATGGCATACTGTATGGCAAGAATCGCCTGGGAATAATCCTCCTCCCGGAAAGGCTCCCCCTGGACTGCCAGATACTCGGCGGCAGGCAGGGAAATGACATCAAATCCCTCCGGGATTTCCCCTTCGTAATCCGCCTCTGCCTCCACGCCCTGTACATAGGTGGAGGTGCCGGGCTTTTTATAGGCATCCGGCAGCCACAGGCAGACCGGCTCCCCACAGAGAGAATCCATGCTTTTTAATATCCCCCAGACCTCGCAGCTCACTTCTTCACAGTACGCAAAATAATCTTCCGCTTTTATTCCCCGTTTGATGATGACTTTTCTCTCCGGTTTCCGGATTACCTGGACAAATACGCTCTGCAGATTCTTCATTTCCATATCCAAAACATCCTCCCTCAGTTCTCTGAATTTTACGCCATATGGGATAAACAGGGCAATGGGCACCGGGTCCTTCAGATATTCCCCCGGCCTGCAGCCGAATTCCCGGTAAAAGGCACGGGTATACCCGTCCACACTGCCAAACCCGCAGTCAAAGGCCGCCTCCGTCACAAGGCACTGTTCCTCCTTCAGCCGCATGGCGGAACGGGAAAGCCGGAGCCTGCGGATATATTCTGCCGGCGTCACCCCCAAAAACTCCTTAAACAGCCGGTAGGAATGCCAGGGGGAAAACAGGGAGACGGCTGACAGCTGTGCCAGTGTGATATCCGCTTCCAGATGGGTTTCGATATAATCCTGCATCCTCTGGACCGCCGCTGTCTGTTCTTTCAAAATAAACCACCTCCTTCTTGGAGTGTAACAGTTCAGAAAAGCCCTGAACTGTTACGGCATCCGGCCATTTAGAATCGCCTTTGGCGATGGGCCGGATGCTCGCAACCACAACGTTTTCATACGGTCAGCGCGGTGAACGCGCAGACCTACCTGAACGATTACTTCTGGAATTACTATCATATAATGATCCCCACTTTTTGTCTCGACTTTTTTTGCTGTTTTCGGGTTTTTTAGGGAAACGCTGATTTAATCAGCATTTCCTTAGATAATCAGCCGTAATGGTCTGTCCATATTCCGCCAGCTCCTGCGGGGTTCCGGTAAAGACTACCTCGCCTCCCATCGTCCCCCCGTCCGGCCCCATGTCAATCACGTAATCCGCCAGCTTTACCACATCCATGTTATGTTCGATCACAACCACCGTGTTCCCCTGCTCCACAAAGCCGTCCAGAAGTTTCATAATTGTCTTCACATCGGAAGCATGGAGCCCGGTGGTGGGTTCATCCAGCACATAGATGTTCCCCTTCTGTCCCAGGTATTTTGCCAGCTTTACCCGCTGCCGCTCGCCCCCTGACAGAGTGGATAAGGGCTGTCCAAGGGAAAGGTAGGGAAGCCCCACCTCCACCATGGCGTGCAGCGCCCTGCAGATTTTCGGACGGCCGGAAAAGAAGCCTTCGGCCTCCTCTGCGCTCATATCCAGAATCTCCACAATATTTTTCCCTTTGTATAAATAGGAAAGCGCCTCGTTGCTGTAACGGCTCCCGCCGCAAGCCTCGCAGGTGGTCGTCACCGGGTCCATGAAGACCAGCTCGGTGGTGACAGCCCCCCGTCCTTTGCAGACCGGGCAGGCGCCTTTGCTGTTAAAGGAAAATAGGGCGGCGCTCACGTTGTTTTCTTTCGCCATCTGTTTTCGGATATCATCGAAAAACCCCAGGAAGGTGGCCGGGGTTGAACGCCCGGTGGCTGTCACCGGGGACTGGTCCACCAGGATGACCTGTTCCGGATACTGTCCGGCAAACACGTCCCGGATCAGGGAGCTTTTCCCGGAGCCTGCCACACCGGTCACCGCAGTCAACACACGCAGGGGGATATCAACGGAAACCTGTTTCAGATTGTGCAGGCTGGCGTGTTTGACAGGCAGGAACCCTTGGGGCTTCCTTGGCTCCGCCTTAAAGGGTATCTCCATCTCCATGGCCTTCCCGGTTAATGTGCCGGAGCCAAGGAGCCCCTGATAGCTGCCCTGATAGAGAACCTCCCCGCCGTTTTTTCCTGCCAGCGGCCCCACATCGATCACTTCATCCGCAATGGAGATTACATCCTTATCATGCTCCACCACCAGGACCGTATTCCCCTTATCCCGGAGGGCACGCAGCAGCCTGGTCATGCGGTGTACATCCCGTGGGTGCATCCCGGTGCTTGGCTCATCGAAAATATAGAGCATGCCCGTGAGGGCGCTCCCCATGTAGCGCACCAGCTTCAGGCGCTGTGCCTCCCCGCCGGACAAGGTAGCCGCTTCCCGGTTCAGGGAAAGGTAAGGGAGGCCGATCTCGATCATGCGGGTCAGGGTCATAACCAGGCTCTCCGCCACCGACCTGCCCCTTGGGTCTGTGACTGTCCCCAGAACCCGTTTCAGTTCTGTCAACTCCATCTCACACATCTCACTGATATCATACCCGGCAATCTTACAGGACAGGGCCGCCCCGTTTAGGCGTTTCCCATGGCAGAGGGGACAGTCGGATTCCCGGACATATTTTGCCAGCCGGCCTGCAGAAGTTTCCCCAAGTTCGGAGCTGTCCCTTTTTAACAGCAGCCGGCTCATCATGTTGTGGATGCCCTCCACCTGCTTCGACACCCGCTTCCCGCCCGGTTCCTCCGAACCGTACAGCAGAAGGTTCCGTTCCCTTTCGGAATAGTCCTGCCATTTTTTATCCAGGTCAAACAGGCCGCTGTCTGTATACTGCTTCCAGTACCAGTTCCCCACACGGAACGTGGGCAGCTCCACCATCCCCTCATTCCAGCTTTTATCTTCCTTTATAAGAGGAAGGACGTCCAGCGTCATCACCTTCCCCAATCCGGAACACTCCGGACACATGCCCCCCGGATTGTTGAAGGAAAAGCAGGAGGGTGTTCCCACATGGGGTTCCCCGATCCGGGAGTAGAGCAGCCGCAGGGCGGAATACATGTCGCTGATGGTCCCCACCGTGGAACGGGCGTTGCCCCCAAGGGGGTTCTGGTCAATGATGACCGAGGGGGAAAGGTTTTCGATTCTTTCCGCCTTTGGTTTCTCATACTTCGGGAGCCTGCCCCGGACATAAGCGCTGTAGGTCTCGTTCATCTGGCGCTGGCTCTCTGCCGCAATGGTGTCAAACACGATGCTGGATTTCCCGGAGCCGGAGACCCCGGTGAATACAACGAGCTTTTGTTTTGGTATCTTTAAGGAAATATTTTTCAGATTGTTCTGGCATAAGCCCTGAATAATGATATGATTCTGATCTGGCATGATGTTCTCCTTTCTGGCCTTTGGCCTGGTCTTAGTAGTATAACAGCATGCCGGAAAATGTACTCGACTTTTTTTGCCCTTTTCAGAACAGACAAACTTCATTCCCACTTCTTTATTTTCGAGTCCTCCGTCAAATCTTTAACAGCGTATAGTAACAATAAGAACCTCTGGATTTTTCCAAAGGTTCCTATTGCATTATGATACCAATATTTTTTTGTTAATTGAAATCAGCTCGGATAACTCGTCCAATTCAATAAATGTTACTTTCTTTCCAGACAACCTTGCCAAGTGTCTCAAAGTTCCTTTAAATCCTGCATCAATATATTGCGGAATGACTACTGCTATTATTTGACAACGAGCATCTATCATTCCCTGCTCCACAAACTGACGAATTATCTCCTGCCCTTCTCCTGATGTTGATAATAGTGGTTTTCTTATTTTTTCATCATCATTAACAGATTTTCTAGGTCGGTTTTCACTATTCTTTTTTATGATACCCTTTAAATCATATGCTTTATTTCCAATTTTCACTTCCGCAGCAACATCCCCATACTCCATGCCTTTGTGAGGTTGTGGACGATAGCCTGGTAAAATGGTATAAAAAACTTTAGGTAAACATGCCATTCCATCATTTTCAGTACATTTTTCAATTTTTGCATATGAACAGGTTCCAGAACCACATTTCTCATTCATATTTACCGCATAAGCTTTCACTCTATGTGTAAGGGCCACTGAATCATGTTTAAAGCATTCTATTGCTGCAAATGGAATTTCAACTTCTGTTTGCAAATTCTCTGTTCCATTAACAATATATCCCATATCGCCTACAATGCAGATATTATATTCTAAAGAATAGTCTTTAAATATTTTCTGAATATTTTTATTGATCATACTTACCAATATAGATCTTGGAACATACCAATTTACAATCTCACAAGTATCATGACCATCCGCACATTTAATTTTTAAGGGTGTCCCACACTCACATTCTTTTATTATCCCCCTTCCCATCTTCAACTCTGTTCCACATTCAGTGCAATATGGAGTCTCATAAGAATCACAAGTTTTGCAATATATTCTCGGAAACTTGATAAACCATTTACTATTATCCAATACCGATAATTTATCTACCGGAATCTGGAACTCATACTCGTCTCTATCAAGAGAAGCTATAATTTGTGTCAAATACCAATTCAGTTGCGTAATTTCAATTCCGCTTGCCCCTGTCCATTTTATTTCCTGACCTACTTCTTTAAAAATTTCTTCAGCTGGCTTCCCTTTTAATTTTTCAATTTCCTCCAAAATAATTTTAATCGAATTTTCAGACCACTCAAACAGGACAGAAGCTGGCAAATGTTTATAAATTCCAATACTGCCGTTTCTAACATTATATTTAATCGTAGCATCAATATTCTCGGTAATTGCCGAGATAAAACTCCCAGATGTATCAATTCTCTCAGAACGAATTCTGCTAATCTCTTCTTCTTGATCAGGCGTAATTCCCCCAGCTCTTGACACAATTGTTTTCTCTCCACCTTTTCCCTGCAACACAATTCTGCTTATGGCCTTAGAATTTGTGCATTTGTCAATTGCTGATTTTGGGGGCTTTATTTGTGTTACCGGGTTTTTAAATAAATCAGCAATGTATTTTGTCATAAAAGCCGTCATTTTCTCATGTTTACTAATGCAGGCAAGATATGTTGATGCCTTTCCAATCCATAAGCATCCTCTATGTTGTTCCCATACACTGGCATTTTGCCCATCCTCATTAACATAAGTATATTCTTTGCTATAAACATATAAAACTTCTGTACGGTCCTCATATTCTTTTACAGATAAAATTTTTAATTTTCTATATCCAGAAACAGAAAGATATTCCTCCTCCACATTTTCCAGGGAATTAACAATACCATAATCTGAATCTTTCAACGATGATTGAAATGTCCATAACGTAAACGTTACTCGGTCACCATAAATATAATCATTTACATATTGCTCTATTTCCTCATCCGAAAGGATCCCATAAGATAATATCTTATCTATTATTGTATTCTTTTCCTTTCCGTTAACTTCTTTTTCTTCTATTCCCTTTTTTACTGCAATATCATGTAAAGCATACCAAGGCAAAGTTCGTAGTTTTTTGTTTTTTACTGATGTATCCAAATACTCTCCCCCTTTAATTGCAAGCTTCCTTAAATCTCTGTGCAACATGCTCCGGCAAATACTTAACCAGTTCTTCCACCAACTCATACACCTTCGTTCCCGGCGCAATTTCTGCTGGTGTCTTACTTTTACCATCGTTTATGATACGTCTGGCATATCGAATTGCCAGCTTTGGATTCCCTTTTTCCGTCAAAATATCAAAAATATCTTTCATATTTTTCTGATATTTTCCAATCCCCAATTCCCTGAATTGATCATTCAGAAATGCTATGTATTCCCCCCGGTGATTATTCGCTGTATAATATGCAAAATGCAAAAGAAACCAGAACTCAATACATTCATTACTCCATGCTGTATGATATTGAAGTTGAGAACTTTCTTTATTTAAGTTCTCTGCCCGATTGACAACACCATTAAAATCATCTGCCGGAAAGCTGTCTTTATCATAAACGCACCAAATCTGGCCCTTTTGGATTTTGTTCTTCTTTACATATCTTTCCGCCATTCCGATTACTCGCATCGTTTCTGCCTGACAGGGTTCTATTTCAATTAGAACCATATCCTTATAAATCGGATTATCTTCAATCAGCTTTTTGAATCCCATAAAATACAGAGGTTCTGTCTGCTGCCCCTCGCAGAAGATATAGTATCTGTACTGCTTCATTTCCAGGTACTCCTGACGGCGCTTCTTTTTCCACTTCTCCATTCCGGCTTTTTTAGGCATTGACCTTCCCCCAATCTATAATTCTTTTGAGATACGGATCAGCGCCATATTTTCCTTCCAGATATTGCTTATCGAATTTGGCATCCTTACGAACAGATTCGCCTTTTTCGTTCTTAAATTCCACCAATGAATACAATTTAGAGTTTTGAGCATTCCCTTTTGCCACGAACCAGATTTCATCCCTTCGAAACACTTCATTGTTCATTGTAGACAGATCATGGGATGTGAAGATTAATTGTGCTTTCTTTTTATTAATACTCATATCATTAAACATCATAATAATATGACGCAGCAAAACAGGATGTATCTTTGCATCCAGTTCATCAATAACCAAAACGGTTCCCGTAAGTAAACATCCGGCAATAAATGGCATTAAACCAAATAATTTCCTTGTCCCGCTGGATTCTTCCAGTAAGTTTAACTCCGTCTCATAGCCATCCACCAAATGCTTTGTATACACATCGATTCTGTCATTTTCATCCTCAACTACACGGAAATCCACGATATCCAGATCCATTTCCTGTATCATGTCAAGCATAAGCTGCTTCACATCCTCTGAATTTGATACTGCCATACGAAGTTCTTCAATCGGATTACCATAGTTTAAAAAATCAATTCCGTATTCAAACCAATCCAGAACATCTTTTACTACCTCATTTTTTTTATAAGTGATCCCAAGATAAGACAGCAACGGTAATGTCGCGGACAAGTCCTCACTGGCTTTCAGTTTGGAAAATACACCTTTTAAAGAAATTTCTTCCGTATCCCGTTCGAAAAGCGCTGAACGTCGTCCCGTGTCCAATTTTACACGGTCCAAACTTTCATAATTTACAACATCCTTCATGATATGGAGTTTATACCGATACTCCGCAATTTCTGTACGGAAAAAAATTTCAAACTCTGTTGGCTGGCTTTTCGTTTTTTTTGAGAATGCAAAAGGTTCGATAAGCAGCCTTTTCTGAAGAAATATACGTTCCTCCTTATCACCAGTTGCATATAATGGACGAAGTACTTTTGAAGCCAAAGTATGCATTGCCTCCAATACGTTTGACTTTCCACCTCCATTTGGCCCATATATTGCAGAAATCGGCAAAAACAATTCTCCATCTTTATCACGAATTATATTATTTTCATGTTCAGAAATAGCAGCTGCCTGCATATCAAAGGTCATTTCATCCCGAATGCTTTTATAATTTTTCACTGTAAATTGGCACAGCATCTCTTTTTCCCTCCAGTTTATGTGTCTTTCAATATCTATTATACTCATTTTTAAAATTTTGTAAACAATATATGAGATATTTTCTCATATTTATTGTTGAAATTATTCATCAAAACAGGACATCCAACATATATCCTATGTCGAATGTCCCTCAATTAAGGACTTTCCATTTTCTGTTACATCCCTTCTCCATGCTGTTTTTAACAGCATTTACTCCCCCTCTATTCCCGCCATCCTCCCATGCCCCACCAGAAACTCAGCGCTCAGTGTTTCCACCACAAGCCTGTACGTTCCCGGTTCCAGCGTACCGTAAATATTCAGATTATAGGTCTCGCTGGCGCTCTCCCCGTTCGGAAGGATATGGGCGATATCCTGGAATCCCACGTTATCCGCCCTTACCGGTACCGTATACCACTGACCGTCTATCTGCTTCTGGATAGAAAAGTATTCCCCGTAGGAAAATTCCTCCCCGCTGTTATTGGTAATCCGTACCGTAATCTCGCTTGTCCCTATGTCCTCCACCGTCAAAGTCAGACCCTCCGGGACTTCTGCCGTCTGCTCATCCGCTTTCAGAAGGAAGATCGTATGGTATGCCGATAAACGCCCCGCATTGGGAAAATTCAGGGCATTCCAGGTATCCTCATCCTTGCCTTCCATCTGTTCCCATAAACCAGACAAATCCGTATCCCCATAATAAACCGCCCCGTCATTCTTAAGCCAGACACCGCCGGAGGCCGTCACGGAAATGTCAAAGCCATCCTGACTGCTGACCCAGAACCCGTAAAAGGGAGGCTCCATCTGGGAGAGGGCATCTTCCTCTGCCGCCTGGAGGGGGATACCATTAATTTTTTTAATCACTTCCTTCTCCGCACCGCTGTCATACAGCGTCCTGACCGCAACCGTTTCCCCGTCAAAATAATACATCTGGAAAGCGCTTGTGTCCGGGCTTGCCCCGGCAAGGATATTTCCACCTTTGTCATTTCTTCTGCCATTTCGTATTCCATACAAAACCGCCGCCAGAATAAGCAGAGAGAGTATCAAAACTGTTATATATTTCTTCCTCCAAAGTACTTTTTCTGTTTTCACCAATGTTTTCCTTTCTGATGGTTTCTTTTATTATTACTCTATTGACCGATTCTGGGAAGCCCTGAAATAAGCAACACTACCCCGCTTTTCCTTCCAGCCCTTCTACAATCCCCTCCACCAGCTCCTGGGCCAGCTTTCCCTGGTATTCCCCTGATATCAGTTGATTCCTCTCATTATAATTGGAAAGGTATCCTGTTTCCACCAATACGGCAGGAACCGTTGTATTTTTCAAAATATAGTAGCCGGAAGGCTTTGCATTCCTCGAAACAATCTCCCCACTCTTTTCTATGGTATCCAAAATCCTTTCGGCATAATATTTCCCGTCCTCCGCCCCTTTGCAGTAATAGCATTCCAGGCCGTAGATCGAACTGTCTTTCTCATAATAGTTGCAGTGGATACTGACAAAAAGATCCGCTTTTTCTCCGTTTGCAACCCGTACCCTTTCCTCCAACTTTATAAATATATCCTGCTCCCTTGTAAGGACCACACAGATGCCCTGGTTCTCCAACAGCTCTCTCATTTTCAACACAACAGCCAGGTTGATTTCCTTTTCCGTGGCCGTCTGCTCCACGGTTCCTCCGTCCTCCCCGCCGTGTCCGGCATCCAGGACTACCGTATATTTTTCCTGCTCTGGAAATTCCGTGTCTGGTTTATTTTCTTCCACGCCGGGTACGGCTTCCCGAACGGAATCTGCCTTAAGAGCAGAATCCTTATGATCTTTGCGAAAAAAATCCCGGATATACAGACAGCCGCAGACCATCAGAAGAAGCATGACTGCCAGGACAGCCGCCACGATTCCCCGGACTGTATAGGCTATAATCCTCCGCCGTAGTCTGGCAATCCTCTTTTCTCTTTTTCTCCGGCTCTCTGCCTTCCAGACCGGCTGTCTTCTCCTTTGCTCCATATCCGCTCCTGCATCTGTCTCTTTCTGGGATTTACAAAAAACAGCCAATTAAGCATGTCAAAGCCTCTGTTTCACGGACCCTGACATGCTCACCTGGCATAATTATGGTATGATTCCATATATTCCGGCAGCGGAAAAATACTGTCTACTGCTGTGCCGCTGGAACATAATGGAGTTTATTGCTATCCAAAAACAGTATCCTGCCGTCTGCCAGTGCTGCCATCGGATAAAAACCTTCCGTGCTGAAAGGCAGTTTACCTGCGGGAACATTCCATTTGATATTGGCGCTCCCCAGGTCATATCCAAGGATTCCTTCTCCGCCGAAAATCACAAGGTCACAATCCCTCCCCGGGCATACATTTGAATAGAAACTGCCATCACTGCGGAGCATAAAAGAAGTGGCATCCCCTATATGGCCGTCTCGTCCGTCCAGTTCAACGATCACGGAAGTGCCATCATCTGCAACACTGTCGCGAAGCACGGCGTATACCTTTCCATCTCTGCCCCTCCCCATAGCGGTACGGAGACTATAAACCTTGTAATCATAACTGATTTTATTCAGGAAATTTCCTTCCGCATTAAAAGCCAGCACTGCTGTTCCATCGACCTGGGTGGACAGGTAGATATCCCCGTTCCCTGCCACTGCGATCATACGGGGGGAGAAGACCTCCTTCTTTACATATTCGGAAATGTCCAGTTTTGCCGTCACCTCACCGGACGGGCTGACCCTCCATACTTCACAGTGTTCTGTAGGGCAGACAACCTCATCATCCCTCATCGTTTCCTCAATATCCTTATCCTCCGCCACCACATACAGGTTCCCCTGCTCATCCGTGGTCATGACGGAAAAAGTCATCCCATCCGGCGCCGTCACCTGCAGGGCCTCCCCGTCAGCCTCCCCTGGCTTCATCTTCAGGATTCCGGAGCCCCCGTCCTGATCCCTGCTCAATAAATAAATGGCATCCGAAGACGCCGTAAGCCAGTCTACAGGCACACTCCCCTTATAATCTATGGTCTGCGCTTCTGTAGATAACGGCGGCAGTACGGAACTCTGGCCGCTTTCCTGCGGGGTAATGCCAGAATCCCCACCGGAACCGGAATCTGCGGAATCCTCCAGCAAGCCCGTCTGCTGTACATCCGCCGCCATAACGTCTGCATTCGATTCCGTGCTGCCGCAGCCAGTTAGACACAAAGCCCCTGCCAATAACAGCGTACCCAAAAGCCTGTATTTTCCTGTTCTCATATTTTCTCTTTTCCTCCATGTATACGGGCTGATTCCGTTTCGCTCTTACAGGGCATCATGACCTGTTCAATCCTGATGCCCTGTACCTGCCTGCTTTCAGACAGTATCAATCCTGTATTTTCTTTCCGCGTTAGTGCGTTTACGAAAAGCCACCTTTTCCCCTGTTTCTAACGAAGCGTATCGGAATCGTTTGCCTCTTCCCATGCCTCCTGCCTCTGCTGCTGCACGTCCGGATTCTGTTCAAGAGCAAAGTCTCTTTTGGAATTAAAATCCAGGATCTGCAGAAGTTCTTCGTCTGTCAGTGCCCTTTCCGGCAGATAGAAGCAGCCGGTGTCTCTGGCATAAACCAGCTGGTCAGAATCCACAGCCTGCCCTGCATTTTCCACCAGTGTCAGCGTACCCTCCGGGAATCTGCCGTTCTCGTACTCCTTCCTCAGCGCTTCCTTCCGACTCTCTTCCTCCTTCGTATATTCCCTGTTAAACTGGTCGGCATGGAAGCTGCGCTGCTCATACTGGACCATGTTATAAATATCCTGCACCTCTGCTTCGGGAACCTCCTGCATCCTTGCCATTACTTTGTCGCTGGTGATCGCGCTCCGGAGTCCCAGATACCCTGCATAGGCCGGAATGGACACTGTCCCGATTACCAGCAGGCAGGCTGCTGCCGATACCATATTCCTCTTAAAACTGTTCCGTCTGTAGGTTCCGTCTGCCATCTGTGTTCTTACATTCATGATAATTTCCTCCTGCATATTTTCTTTCATGTGTACCTGTTTCATAGCATGTCTCAGCTGTCCGCCATTCATCTCACTCATCTGCAATATTCCTCCTTCCAGGCAGTCCGAAACTGCTCCCTTCCACGCTGCAGCCTCTTTTTGACCGCATGCTCCGTGATCCCCAGGATACCGGCAATCTCCTTTACCTGGTATCCTTCTACATAATGGAGTACCATCACGGCTCTCTGCTTTGGGGGCATCTGGAGGAGCTCCCGCACCGCCTCCCTGTCTTCCTGCTGGGATACCAGTGTGCCTGCAAGCTCCTCAATGGGCACCTTCGGGTGCCGGAATCTGAACCGCTGTATGTCCCTGCAGTGATTAGTCGCCACCTTGATCAGCCATGCCTTTTCATGCTCGCCGTCCACAAATTTCGGTTTTTTCTCCAGATATTTGCAGAAGGTCTCCTGAATGGCATCCTGGGTATCCTGTTCACTGCCGAGTATCACAATGCAGATCCGGTACAGCATCTCGCTGTGTTTCCTTACTGCCGCTTCCAGGTCCATATCTTTCCATCTCCTTCCTGTTCCACATCCATCGCTCAAAATACCCGGACCTGGAAGAATTCCCGTTACCGTTCGCAGGGCGGGAAAAATTGAATAACAGCAGATGTCAAGCTTGCTTGTAAGTCCGTTGTTATCCGGTTTTCCACATCGGTCGGACGCCCGATGCTTCTTGTCCGGCATAAGACGGGCAGGAAGATGTCCCTGCGAACTACATCCGTGCCCGAAAATCTTTCCGGATATCCTTTGGTTGGATGCTGTTATACTTATGACACGCAATTAGAAGACGAAAGGTGACCTTTTTGCAAAATTTTTTAAGACATGCCAGATTTATCAAAGAAATGCAGGAAATAAAGGTTTTATTTAAGAAAAACTGCCCTCTCCTGACAAGGGTTTTCTCCTTATCAAAAGAGGACAGGCAATGGTTCAGGCCACTTTTACAATACAAATCTGGGTTGCTTTCAGTCCGCTGCCGGAAGAACTTCCCCATACCTGAATGAACTGGCCGGATGCCAGGTCCGCCGCTGTTGCTGCTAACATTTCAGATCTGGCCCCTCCATCGTAGATCGTTTGTATAGCAAACAGGGTATTTTCATCGTATGTAACTGCAATCTTGTTAAACTCAGAATCATCCCCGCTGCCAGGAGACACTACGATATCACCTCCATTATCCGATTTTTCTGTAATGGCCTCTACCACGGTAAGCTGCCCATCCTTCAGCTCTTTGATATCCCCTTCCAGATTGGGAGTACTGTCCACCCATTCTGCAGATGTGCCAGACGTACTTTGACTTTGTGCTTCCGGCTGTTGTTCAGGCTGTTCTTTCTGTGCGCTGTCTGTTCCCTGGCTGCTGCTTTCACCGGATTGCGGTTCCGGTGATGCTTCCGGTGACTCCGGTTCATTCCCGGTGTCGGTTCCTTCTGCATCCGCTTCCGGTTCCGGAGCAGAAACATCGTCCTCTGTATCATCCTCCGGGATCGGCTCGCCCTGAACCACCTGTGGTTCCTGGGTATCTGATGCTTCCTCCGTCTTTCCACAGGCACATACCGCAAGGCTCAAGATGCATAGCACCCCTGTCAATAAGATCATTTTTCCTGTTTTCTTTTTCATGTCGTTCTCCTCTCATATAAAATTCCATCCACAGTTTATCCAGTATTTCTGCAGATTTTTGTCTATTCTATCAGAGTAGTCTCTAAAAAGCCTCTAAAACATCTTAAAAAAGAATGAACTTAATTTATTATTGCTTCATTGACCGATTTTGAGAAGACGTTTGTTTTCAGCCCTTCCCAAAATCGGTCAATGGCAGTAAAATTGACAGAAAAGGATAAAATCAGAAACCATGGTACAGGGACGTGGTCATTACTCCAATTTTGAAAGGGAAAATATATGATAGGTATCTATTTAAGCGGAACGGGAAACACAGAACATTGTATCAAAAAGCTGCTTTTTTTACTGGATAAAACTGCGCAGGCAGTTCCGATGGAGCAGAAAGACGCGGTACATTTATTATCACAGCATGACTTTATTGTTTTTGCATATCCTGTTCAGTTTTCAAACGTTCCCGTCATGGTAAAAGATTTTATCAAAAGCCATCCGGATCTTTGGAAGGGTAAAAAAATACTCTGCGTTGCCACTATGGGATTGTTCAGCGGAGACGGCGCAGGCTGCTCGGCACGGCTGCTCAAAAAGTATGGTGCAGAAATTGTTGGCGGTTTCCATATCCGTATGCCTGATTCTGTCTGCGATGTAAAGCTGCTGAAAAAATCCTTTCAGGAGAACCGGGAAATCATCCGGAAAGCAGACAGAAAGATTGAGAAATGTGCAGAGGAAATCAGGAAAGGCAGGTATCCCAAAAACGGCCTGCATCTTTATAGCCAAATCACCGGATTACTCTGCCAGCGTTTGTGGTACTACAGCAAAACCAAAAGTTACTCGGATCAATTAAAGATCAGTAATGCCTGTACAGGCTGCGGGCTTTGTACCCGGCTCTGCCCGACAGACAACCTTACCCTGAAAAATGGAAAAGCGGCTGCCGGAAAACACTGTACGATGTGTTACCGGTGCATCAGTTCCTGTCCGGCAAGGGCAATTACATTACTGGGGCACACAGTCATTGAACAGTGCCGCTATGATAAATATATCCAAAACGGGAAAAAGAACGAGCCTTTAAAATGAAATGAAACAGAAAGCGAAGGGAGCAGCAAATCAATGAAAATATTTTTTCCCATAAGGAAGCTGTAAAAAAGAGAATTTGAGGAGGAAAACAGAATGAAATCTATCTGCGGAATTGATTGTACGAACTGTGAATTATGCAGCACTTGTAACGGATGTGCAGCAACAGAAGGGCAGCCTTTTGGGGCGGAATGCCTTGTTGCACAGTGCTGTAAAAAAGGGAAAACAGCGTTAAGCGAATTAAAAGAAAAGCTGATTGCGGCCTTCCATGCGCTGCAGATTCCAGATATGGAAGAAGTAACAGAGCTGAATGCGCTGAAAGGTTCCTTTGCGAACATTGAATATACCCTTCCAAACGGCCAGACCGTAAAGTTTTGGGATGATAACAGGATTTATTTAGGGAATCAGCTTCATAAAAAGGACAGCGACAGATGTTATGGAATTATCGCTGATGAGAAATATCTCATGGTGTCTGAGTACAGCGGCTATGGAACTGATGCGGAAATAATTGTATTCAAACGTTGGAATAAAATAGAGAAAAGCGGAATTATTGAAAGAGTATAATATAAATGATTTCTGCAATTTACAATAAACAAAGCATTAGAAAATTCATAGATAAGCCAATATCCCAAGAAAATATTATAAACAATGGAATGAAAGCGTCTTTTTCAAAAAACAGGCCGCCATGGAACTACACTGTTGTTAACTCTTGGGAGAAAGGGCTGTCTTGGTAATGGAGGCGCACCGACAGAAGTTGGAGGAAACATGTATATAGACAAACAGTTAAAATTGAATGTAAACGGTGTGCCGCAGTTTGTTTCGATACGTGCAGAAAAGGAAAAGGCTCCTTTGCTGATCTATCTGCATGGTGGCCCCGGAGACGCTGCGTTTCCCTTGGTGATGACGTACAATAAAATGTTAGAACAGCAGTTCACGGTTGTTATATGGGAGCAGCGTGGTGCGGGAAAGTCCTATTATAAATTTGACGGGCCCGTTACGATTGACATTTTTGTCAATGACCTCTACACACTTGTGGATTATTTGCTGCCCCGGTTTCATCAAAGTTCGGTGTATTTGGTCGGTCATTCATGGGGGAGCATTCTGGGGCTGCGCTTTGTCCAGGCATACCCGGAATTAGTGCATACTTATATCGGCTGTGGGCAAGTCGTCAATATGAAAAAATCCAGCAAATCAGCCTATGAATATGCTCTGGCACATGCTGATAAAAAGGACTTGGAAAAACTCAGGAGGATTGATTGCTCCTATCAAACGGACAGTTGGCTGAATGACCTGCTTTTTGTGACCAGGCAGGTTGTTAAACACAAGGGTTCCCTCTATGGAAGAACAAATTATAATAATTTAGCCATTCCCTTTTTGCTCTCTCGATATTACACACTCGCCGATTTGATTCGGCACCAGAGGGGCAGTCTGCAAGCCATACAATATTTGTGGCAGGAAGTCATGCAAACAAACTTTGAAGCCCAAACACAATATGGCGCTCCAATCATATTTATCGAGGGAAGATATGACAACCATGTGTCCTCTGCTCTTGCGAAGGAATACTTCGACCGGATTGAAACAGAAAAACAGTTTTACTGGTTTGAGGAATCCTGTCACTTTCCTCAATGGAGCGAAAGCGACAGGTTTAATAAGCTAATTTGCAATTTGCTTACATAACAGATAATAATTTAGTGCGTCTTAATGCTATCAGGTAAAGATGACAAATCGGGGGTTGCAGAAGGGAAATTACAACATGGAAATAATAGCATATGAAATGAAATATGTAAAAGATGATATTGAAAAAAGCAATATCTTGTGTATTCCTTTTGAGCAAAAGTATTTTCAACAATACATGAAAATATATAATACTTGCTTTTATGAAATGCGAAAATTTCTTGCTATTGAGCCGTATAATTTTTTGAATGATTATAAACAAGTTCGTGAAAAAAGTAAGGATATTTTCTTGCTTGTAAGTGGGGAAGAAATTATTGGTTCTATTGCCTGTTATGGAAACGAAATAGACGATTTGATCGTCAATAAGGAATTTCAAGACAGGGGATATGGAAAACAACTTTTATTATGGGGAATGAACCATATTCGCCAAACCAGTAATGAGCCTATTTTGTTACATGTTGCTAAATGGAATGATAAAGCTTTCATGCTGTACAAAAAAGTAGGATTTGTTCTTACAAATACCGTGAGAGTACGTTAAATTTATTTTTGCATTATCCATGCAACAAAACGGACGCATCACCGTTTAGATGATACGCCCGTTTTGCTTTCCCATATATGGCAGCCGCCCTAATTTAATTTCTCCAGGTTTTCATTCATCTTTTTCAGGATAGAATCCTTTTGGTCTAAAGTTACGGTCTTATCTTTTACGGCCTGGTCCAAAAGCTTTGTTACATCCTCAATATCCTTTTTATAGTTTTCCGCTGTCAATTCCTCAGCGCTCTTTGCCAGATCCGGCCTCATAACGATTGTGGGATTGAAGGCAACGATGGTAGTTTCTGTGGATACGGTAAAAGCGCCTTTGTAAATGACAAATTCACCTTTGCCGTTATCCGCCTTCAGTTTGGCCAGGTCCGCTTCCATGGCCTTGACATCCCCATGGTCTGCGCCCATGTATTTTTTAATCTGGTTGATAGATTCCTCATATTCTTCCGGGGTATAAAGCTCAAAAAGCCCTCCCAAAGTAGGATCCGCCGCCGGGTTCTGAACTTCCTGGGCCCAAACTGTAGATACCTGCGGGGCAGGCGCTGCCCCATAGGCAGTCTGTCCAGCAGCCATAAGCATAAGACACATGATTCCTGAAGCTGTAAGGTTTCTCTTTGTATGATGGAACATGGTATAAATCCTTTCTTTTTATTAGTTTATCTTCACGGGTGCGCACCTTTTGAAAAAACAGACTACTATGATAGTCTGTCTAAACAATAGACTATCATAGTAGTCCAAGTGCGTCAACGAATATTTTCTGACGAATCTCTTAAGAATTCCGATTACAGCCCGCTTTTTTAATTGGGATAGAAATTTACCACCATAAAAGTAAGCATTACATCCTGCTCATTGATATAGGTGTGCTTGACAGACGAGTCAAAAACAAGAGCGTCACCGCTGTTTAGCGTATAATTTCTCATCTCTGTGTGCAGCGTTTCCCGGCTCGTTTCGCTGAAATGGATATGTATGTCAAAGGTGGTATTTCCTATCCGCTTCACAAGATCGGGCTTCACATCCAGAAGGGCGGTGGTGTGGCTGGTCTTGCTGGTGTCTTTGTTCATAGGCTCTCCTTTGCAAAAGCCATTGAAAGAATACATGATGTGTTCCTTGTATGCTTTTGTTGCATTATTTACTTTTTCTTCTGTTGAATTTTTCTTTTGCAAAATCATAGGATTCTTGTATCATTGCTTTGAAATCCTCAAAGGTCTTATCAGAGGGATTTAAAACACATACCCAGCTCATCCATGCGTAGACAGGGTGGGGAATAATGGTGTCTAAAACGGTAAAATCATAATCCATTTTTACGATTTTTCCAGCAGGCGGACGCTCTGGAATATACCCAAATTTTTTAATAAAGGTCTGTTTCCTTAAACCGACATTCACACGATATACATTATCACGGTTCAACATAGAGCCTTTATCATTATCACCGTCTTTTTCTTTAACAGTTAAAACATATACTCCCCGTTTCAAAACTCCGTTTGGATTATAAAAAATCCCTCGTTCTCCCCAACTTTCTACCAATACAACATCTTTCAAATTAGACTGGCAGTAGGAAAGAATATCGTTTGGTGTCATGCCATTTCCTCCAAATGGAACATCATTGTTCCCTCGTCTGCTAAAGCAGAACAATACTCCTGAAATTCCGTAACCTGCGGCAACTTTTCCAAAGCCCCCTGTGCTGCCTCCATTGATGCCCACCAAATCATTTCAACCCATTTATCCTGCTTTAAATCCTTTGTTAATGACCGTTTTACAAATCCAGCAATATCTTTTTCAAGCACCTCATTCAATTTGTGATACATTCGTAAAAAATGTTCCTCGGTCACTTCTTGGTTTGTCTGAAAAATAACCATTTCAATCACGTTTTTATTCATAACATCTTGTCCTTTCGTTTGAGTATCATATTGCATTTGGTACATAGATAGTCTATCATGGAATAGTGACAACGGCTGTCACCATTCGGAAAGGAGTTTTTAAAAATGTCAAAAGCAGAACGGCTTATTGAAATGATGATAACGATAAATACCAAAAAGGATTTTACAGTAGGCGAATTAGCAAAAGAATTTTCTGTGTCAAAGCGAACAATACTCCGTGATTTGCAAGAATTAGAACAGGCTGGATTCCCCCTTTATTCCGAAGTCGGTGCTGCTGGCGGGTATCACATCTTGAAAGAGCGTATTTTGCCGCCTATCACTTTTTCAGAGAATGAAGCCAAAGCTATATTCTTTGCCTGTCAAGCCTTGAAATTCTATCACGATTTACCTTTTGAACAGGAAACAATATCTGTTTTGAAAAAATTTTTGAACTGTCTGCCCTTAGATATACAAAGCAGTATTACACAAATTCAAAATAGTGTAGTATTTTGGATTCCAGACAGGCATTACGATTCACCACTACTTAAACCAATGTTTCATATTGTCGTTAATCACCATTCAGCAACAATACAGTATTCATCAACACATTCTGAAAGTATACGCACAATTATACCGATTGGGCTATATGCTATGAATGGGCTTTGGTATTGCCCTGCATATTGCACCGTTGCTAATCAAATCAGAGAGTTCCGTATTGACCGTATAAAGGAAATAATAGAGGAAAAACCATATCCTAAAGGGAAATTTCCTGTTCCTGCGTCCATTCAAGAATATCTCGAAAGGTTAGAAATCGGAAATGATTACCACATAAAGATTCAGCTAACCGATATAGGTGTTAAACGCTGCGAAACTGAATTTTTACTGGCAAGGGGATTAAAAACATTCCCAACAGGCGGCGGTATCATCGACATGGAAATACGTCATGCAACCTTGGATTGGGTTGCCGATTATTTCCTGCCATTTGGAATCAATGCAACTGTCTTAGAACCACCAGAACTTGTGGAGCTAATGAAACAAAAGATATACGAATTACATCAGCATTATTGTAGGTAAGCTTCCCTATAACCCTATTATACTTATCGGTTCAATTATATTATCAGCCACATCCAGTGGTTATTCATTGACATCAACAGGCTACTATCAAAAAATGTATAAAGAAAGCCTTGTCAAAAGCGGCACTCATAAAACAGCATAGGATTGTTTTCGGGAAACGGCGTAGCTTCGGCTATGCCGTTTCTCCGTTTTTCAGATCATTGAGCAGGGAGTACTTCCACAAGGCCATAGGAAATATCAATCTGCTGTCGGAGAATTTTCCGTTGGCATTATCTTTGTGAACATGCTTTATGGAATAGAATTCACTACATCAAGGATTTCTTCCGCAGAAAGGTCATCTGGAGAAACCCCAATATACACATCCTCATAGGCAAAATGAAATATTCCATTGTCGTCTTTTGTTTCTAAATATTCTCGCAAATCCTTAAAAGAGTATATAGGTTTATTTGTCCTTGGCTTATGGTCTATAATGAGAACAACAAAACTTGAACCAAATAGGCTTGGGTCTGCAACTGCAACTCCGCCATCATCGTTAGCGGGAGCCGTTGTTATTTCATCATTGCCTGTTGTATAAGTTACCCGAAGTAAGTGATATTTTGTTCCGTTTTTCATAGTTGTTTCATATAGACTGGCCTTGCCAAAATGATAGCCAGCGGGCAAATCAGCAGGCAAGTGATTTCCTAATCCCGGTATTCCGTAGGCGGTATTCTCATCAACGCTTTCTATGGTCGCATCTAAAACATCTCGAATATCCTCGGTGGCCGGATAGACAGCCATACTTTCAATTACTGGGTCAACACCCTCCGGATGTTCCCCTGGAGTAACAATGCCGCCGGGAATGTTCGGGCCGCCGCTCGGTTCCCTCAAAATGCCCGGTAGTGTCAGTGCTGTTGCTGTGATAATCAGGCCAGCACAAGCTGCCATAGCCCCCCATTTGACCGCTTTATTGTATCGGGTCCGCTTATATGCTTTCGCATCTTGCACAGCCTCATCGTTAATCGCTCCAACAGCATCCAAAATATTTTCAACTTTCATTACAAAAATTCCTCTCTTTCCAACCGGTTTAGAAGATTTTTCCGTTGCCTGTGTAACATCATTTTTACTTTGCTTTGTGAAAACCCAAATCTTTGAGCAATCTCGCTAATCGGGTCAAAATACCAATACCTGCAGATGAAAATACGGCGTTCCATAGGAGATAGCGACATAACGAAACTGTCAATTAGCTGTACCAATTCTGCGGCCTCCACCTCATGCTCTACGTTTTGGTTAGAGGGAATACAGTCAGACAGTTCGTCAAGTACCAGCACGATCTCACCGCCGCCTCGCTTTTTTGCAGTACGTCCACGCCATTTGTCAATAGATATTCTCCGTGTAATTTTACCTAAAAATGTTGAGAGGATAGACGGACGGTGGGGCGGAATGCTGTTCCATGCGTCAAGGTAAGTATCATTTACACTTTCGTCTGCGTCCTCTATATTTCCCGGGATGCCATAAGCGATGGAATAGCAGTAATTTCCGTACTTTTTAGATGTTTCTGATATTGCATTTTCAGAGCGCGCCCAATAAAGGTTGACAATGCTGTCATCTTCCATTTCCATACCTCCTTTGTCCCCAGATAGAGTTCTTCATCTATCTACTCGAAAAATAATCGTTTAGGTCACAGTCATTTTGAAAAAATTTAGAAAACCGAACAACGGCCTTACATCCCGAAGCACAGTCGCCCCATGTTAGCGTTTGTAGAACGAACAGGGTACAGGACATATAAACAGTCAGAGGCTGTCGCAAGTTGACAGCCCCTGGTTATGGAATAAATATGTGATTCGCTCAAAGCAACCGAAACGTGTTTTTATAATAATCAATGACCCCATCGCGCTTCATATAGGACAGCTCTCGTGAAAGCGCGCTGCGTTCCACGTTAAGATATTCAGCCATAGCGTTTCTATTCATGGGAATGGTAAATGTCTTTTTTTGTTGTTCGCGGGACATCCGCCATAAATAGGTCAATATTTTTTCCCGTATGGTCGGACGCAGCAGACAATCAATACGTTCATGCAATACAAGCCCTTTTTCAGCGACAATGTTGATATAGCTGTGCAACAGCTGTTCATGCCGGGGACAAGCCTTTTTACACCGGGTTAAAACACGTTCAAAAGGGATCCGCAATACCAGTACATCATCCTGCGCCTCCACAGTAACGGGGCTTTTATGGTCTGAACTTGCTGCTAAAATAACGCCTATTTTGCTTCCCTTTTTCAGCAGAGTAATAATAATGACCCTGTCGGACGAATCCCACTTTATCGCTCATCCACGCCCTGATAACATGATACCGAAATCATATACCTTGTTTCCCTCTTCAATGATCGTGTCGTCCTTGACATAACGGACATACCTGGCGCAAAGGCAATGAAGCAGCCCGTCAATTTCCTGCGGTTCAATACCTGAAAGCAGGTTTGTTTGTTTCAAATCTTCTATCAATTCGTTCATAGCTGTGCCCTCACTTTTGTTGCGTGTGCAACAGATGATTTTGGCAGATTATACTGTAATGGCAGTTGAAAAGCAAGAGAAAGGAAATCAAAACCATGAACAACAACAAGGGAAAAACACTTTGGATTACGCGCACAGCGGTTTTTATTGCTTTGCTTGTGGTATTACAAGCGGCTACCGCCTCCTTGGGAAATACCATAATTACGGGGTCTGTTGTGAATATGCTGCTGGTCGTCTCCGTTATGACCTGCGGTATGATGTCAGGGCTTTGTGTCGCTGTCATTTCGCCTGTCATGGCAAAGCTGATCGGAATCGGCCCGCTTTGGAGCCTGATACCGTTTATCATAGCAGGGAACATTGCCCTCATATTGACTTGGCACTTCATAGGCAACCGGCATTGGGGACATAGGCATACCGCGCAAATGATTGCTTTAGTCGTTGCGACAATCGGTAAATTCTTAATTCTATACATCGGGGTTGCAAAAATAGCCGTGCCATTGCTTTTAAGATTACCCGAACCGCAGACATCGGTTATTTTTAATATGTTCTCTAAACCACAGCTATTAACAGCCCTTTTAGGCGGCGGTGTCGCGCTGCTGGTACTTTCGCCATTAAAAAAGCTTAACTGATGCAGAGTGTGGGTATTATGAAAAGCAAAAACAGCCACGGCGATACCTCCTTAGATACCGCCGTTAGGCTGCCTTAATCAAAATTTAGACTTTTCTCTCTCGTCCATGCCCTCAAACTGCACTTGATTTTCGTCAATTGTGATTGTGATTAGATCGGTACTATATTCATCAGCCAAAGAAACCATTTTCGTTACGACATCGCGCTCGGTCAGCGTCAGCAAATCATCCAGCGAGGTTTCATTCCAAAAGGCTTCTATGGCACTGACGATACCGCCGATAGCGTAATCACGCTCGCCAATCGTCAAGCGGTCTTTGTCTGCGATGTGATAGGAAAACTGATACCACAAATTACACCAAGCGCCATAGCCCCCGTCTTCCGTATCTTTTGAAAGGATGGTTCCGGCAAACCACGGATCTTCCTCCGGGCGTCCGGTATTCAGGCTTTGTATCATACGGAAATTTTCTTCACCGGAAAGCGTCCTCGTCAACGTCACAAAAGCACGTCCCTCCGCCGAGAGTTCCACCCGGTAATCATTTCGTGCGGCATCCTCCCCAATCCGATCCCATCCGTCAAGGTTTTCGTTAGCCCATTCCAGCAAGGCAGCATTAAAATCAGCCACGGTCATCTGTTGGTAATCGGGGGTTTTAAGAGCCAATAGTGAGGCATACTCCTCGCTTGTGCCATATCCGTACTGGCGCGGCTCTTGTTCATTGAAGCCGGGATCATCAGTACTGGCGGGCAGGGTATCTACATAGCCAGAAAGTGGCATAAACCAAAATTGAATGGAAAGTTGCAGACATTTAAGGCTGTGCGCCTGGGCAAGGCCCTCAATTTTTGATTGAAGCGCCGCCGTCTGGTCTCCTTGGAGTTCTTCCAAAGACATTCCCTGTAAAAGCGCTGGCATGGCATTTGCAACGCCGAGCCGCGCATCGTTGTACTCCCGCACGGTCAGCGTGTCTGCATCCAGTATCGTCATCGTGAGTTGATATTCCAGTGTCGCGTTGTCTGATGCCACATAATTTGTCGTTACATAGCCGCCGAAGCCTCTTTCCTGCCATCTTTCGGCAATAAGCGGTTCTAACACATTAAACAGGAATGAGGCGGCTTCATTGTTGTCTTTCAAATCATAAAGCGTTTGGTCCTGTGAAAAACGCTCCAGAAGCTCTCTATATTCGACTGTATCAATCAATTCAAAAATCTGTGTCCGAAACTCGGAAACGGTCATATCCTCATAACCGTCAAGCTGTAACGCAAACAGCTTGTTATATTCTTCGTTGGTAAAGCCAGTATTAGGAACAGGGCTTAACCGATTATTTCCTGCTGCGGCAGAAGTGGCAAAAGCAATCGTGACTCCAGCAGCCAAAACAACCGCAACACATGTGGCAATCAACGATGTTTTCTTGATTTTCATAATAGCGGTCACTCTTTCTTCAATGGCGTTTTTGCTAAAGCTGTTACATAGCGGGGTCAGACCGCTTTTTGTTTCCTCCATACTGATAAGTATCCGCGCATAAATCGACTTGTTTCCCGTTCCAAAAAGCCGAACAACCGCATCATCACAGGAAAGTTCAATATCACAGTTTGCCAGGATATACATAGCCCATACCAACGGATTAAACCAGTGGATGCAGAGTGCCACAACCAAAACCAGCTTCGTGAAAGCGTCAAAACGCCGGATATGAACATACTCATGGGCCAAAACGTATGGAAGCGATTTTGTATCATTCCAGTCTGTACCCTTTGGCATCAAAATCACAGGCCGGAGAAAACCGTAGGTGAGAGGGGCGCAAATCCGGCTGGACTGCCTAATGGCGATTTGACGCTTTATTTTATGTGTAATGAGCCAGCTTTTTACAAAATCATTCTCCACAGGCAGAGAGGTCTGAAACTCCCGATGGCATCGGATATACGAAATTGCAAAAAACAGGAAACAGATAAGTGCGCCAACAGCCCAAATGACTATCCATATGGGAATGGAGCTTCCCGTTTCATTGATACCGGCTGTACTTGGGAGCATTGTCATAGCCTGGGTTGGAGTGACCGGGATAAAGTTTGCAACAGGGGGCTGCTGTACCGCTTGCATAGCGGATGTTCTATGACCTATGACCGAATAAACGCTAAACATGGACGGTAAAGATAATGGGATCAACAAGCGCAATAGCGCAACCCCCCATAGTACCAAAAAGGTCTTTTTCGGCAGTCTGTTAATTGCCAGCGCACGGATGACAACAATCGCTAAAATTAAAATGGCACCGGAAAAACTCATTTGTAGTAAGCTCATAGTTACCTCCTCATTCTAAATCGCCAACAATCTGTTTCAACTTTTCGATCTGTTCAGCGGAAAGTTTCTTCCTGCCGAGCAGCGCCGCAAATAGCTTATCAGCAGAACCGTCATAGACTTTATTGATCAGTTTGTTGGTTTCTGCCTCTTGGACGGACTCTTTCGGGATCAAGGCGCGGCACATAAAGCCCGGCTCGGAGCGTTCAATCGCCCCTTTTTTGATGCACCGCTTTATGAGAGTATAGGTCGTGTTTACATTCCAGCCCAACTGCCCGGTCAGTTGTTTAGCAATCTGCTTTGCCGGAATGTCCCCCTCTTTCCAGAGCACCTCCATTACTTTCAATTCAGAGTCAAAAAGTTTTACAGCCATCAAACAGGAACTCCTTTCATAAGACGCCAGTAGTATTTTTAAAATTAAACTACCACAGTCTTAATGCTTTGTCAATACTACTCGTGTCTTAAATTTTCCGAATATAAAATAGTCGGTAGTGTGAAATACCAGGCGCAAAAGAGAGCCCAAGGGAATGACGCAGCTGCGTCCTCACTTTTTGTTGCGTGTGCAACAGGAAATTTGAGCAAATTGTACTATAATGAAAGTTGAAAAGCAAAGGAAAAGACGGTGGTAAAGGTGAACACAGTTTTTACTTATTGGTTTTACGGTTTAGCAGCGGTTTTACTCATTCTTTCCTTTGTGAAAGACAAAAGTAAAACACTGTTGTCCTTAAAAAATGCGTGGAAAATGTTTATAGGCGTCCTACCACAATTTGTGGCTATCCTGCTTTTTGTTGGATTGGCGCTTGCGGTGCTTTCACCGGAAACAATCAGGCGCATGATCGGCGAGGAAACGGGATTTACTGGTATGCTCTTAACTTCGCTTATTGGCGCAATTACGTTAATCCCCGTAATGATTGCGTTTCCCATTGTTGCGGAACTTTTGAAAAACGGCGCGGGACTTACACAAATGGCGGTATTTGTTTGTGCACTTACTACGGTTGGGAGCATCACAATCCCGGTAGAGATAAAATATCTGGGCAGGAAAACAGCCATTCTCCGGAATGTACTTGTGTTTCTATTCTCTTTTATCACTGCTTACTTAATGGGGGTTTTTCTCAAATGAAAACGGCAATACGAAAATACTGGTTTCTATTTATAATTGTGCTCTGCAAAGGTATCGTTTGGCTATATGACCCGCAGATTGGAAAAACCACATTGGCTTTTAGCAGAAAAAACGTTATCAACTTCCTGTTCATACTTACGCCTGTTTTCGTATGTATCGGGCTGATGGACGTATGGGTTGAACGGGAAAAAATGATACGGATTATGGGAGCTGATTCCGGTATAAAAGGAATTGTCGTTGCCCTGTTGTCGGGAATGATAACGGCTGTACCCTTATATGCGCTGCTGCCTGTTGCCGGGGTGTTGTTAAAAAAGGGAAGCAGAGTTTCAAACGTGCTGATATTTCTTTGCGCAAGCGCAAGTATCCGTATTCCCCTGCTCTTTTTTGAAATATCCTCTTTGGGAGCGCCATTTACTCTGATCAAGTTTGGTCTTAATCTATTGGTTGTCTTTGCGATTGCCTTTATCATTGAAAAACTGTTGTCCGATCAGGATAAAAAGGCAATCTATGATAATGCGGACAAGCTATAACAATACTGATCATCCATATCCGGCGGTTATTCATTGACATCAACAGACTACTGTGATAGTATATGGGAAATGTACAATAAAGAACACACACAATGAATATGAGGTGAACACGGGTATGGAAAAGACACTGTTTGATTCAGAAAGAAAGGTAATGGAAGTAATCTGGAAAGAAGGAGAAGTGACAGCCAAACAGATTTCCCTGACCCTACGTGATACCATCGGCTGGAATAAGAATACCACCTACACGGTCATTAAAAAATGTATCCAGAAGGGCTTTATTGAACGCCTGGAACCGAATTTTGTCTGCAGGGCTCTCCTTTCCAAAGAACAAGCAGTTCAGGATGATACCAGGGAATTTGTAAACCGTGTCTTTGACGGCTCCGTCCCCCTGCTTTTTTCGGCGCTGTTATCCCAGAGGGCCCTGTCAAAAAAGGAACTGGAGGAGTTAAAGCAAATGATCAATGAAATGGAGTGAGCCTATGAACCTGCTGCAGATGAGCCTTTCGGCTTCCGTTCTGATTCTGATGGCCGTGGCCTTTCGGAAGTTCTTTTCTGACAGAATACCCAGAACCGTTTTTTCGCTGCTCTGGCTGCTTGCCTGGTGGAAGCTGATGATTTCCGCACCGATGGGCTTTCCTGTGCCTGCGGCGCATTCGTTAAGCGGAAAAATGCCGGATATCACCGCGGCTTTACCTTTTTCGGCGGGAACCTGGCAGACAGCCGGGGCCGGGCCAGACTTTGGATGGAATCTCCTTAAAATCCTGTGGCTTTGCGGCGCTGTAGCTGTCAGCCTGTATATCGCTTATCTTCATGCCGCCAGTATGAAGAAATACCGCACAGCAATTCTCCTTAAGGAATCTTCCTGGATTCCCATGTGGCTGGAGCAGAAGCGTTCCTTCCGCAGAATTACCGTCCGAGTTTCGGACGAGATTGATTCCCCTTTAACCTATGGTATCTTCTTCCCAGTGATTCTGCTTCCAAAACAGACCGACTGGGCGGACAAAGAAAGCATGAAGCTGATCCTGGAACATGAAGCGGCTCACATCCGGCACCTGGATGCACTGAAAAAGCTGTGCCTGAACATATCCTGTGTCTGCCACTGGTTTAACCCTCTGGTATGGCTCATGGCTGCCCTGGCCTGCCGGGATATGGAGCTGGCCTGTGATGAAGCCGTAGTCCGGGCCGTGGGAGGAGAAAACCGTAAGCTTTATGCCGATTTACTGGTAGAACTGGAAGCAAAGAGAGCCGGAATCCATCTTCTGACCTCAGGTTTTGGGCAAAGTCTTATGAAAGAACGTGTCCTTCATATCATGAATAGGAAAGAAAAAGTTTCCCTCACAGGAATCCTCTTTTCCCTTGCCATGGTCATAAGCTATATCACCGTTTATGGCGCAATGCCCTCCGGCACTTTTTCTCTGAACTTCCGGAAGGATGACCCGACCCTTGGAGGCATCTTTGAACTGTACTCCGTGGAAGAATACCAAAGGATCGTAGATGCTGTAAAGGTAGACAGAGGCGAGAAAGACCCGGACGCCGTAGCCATGGAACGGGATCTGAACCGCCTGAAAGCTGACAATGGGAAAGGAGAATATGTCATTCATAAAGGGGCGTTTCTTATGGAAACAGAAACGGTTATGGTCTCCTTTAACCCAACCATTGTCATGCGGCCAGAACTTGTGAACCGGAATGTGCTTCTGACTGCCGAAACCTACCGTAATGATATGGCAGAGGTGGCAGAGATTCTGGACGATGCAATAGCAGACGGATTTCTCACAGAAGCGCAGAGGAAACGGGTGATGGACAAAATGGAGGAGAATCTGGCCGGGATAGAATCAGCCCCAGTGCCTTGAAAAGGAATGGTGAAAAATATGAGCAGAATCCTACTTTTGGAAGATGATTTGAGCCTGGTAAACGGATGGTGATGACAGAGATTCCTGTGATTCTTCTCCTTTGTCTGCTGCCCCGGTATTGTCTGTGGCGGCGTTTCTGGAAATCTCCATAGCCGGTTCCTGGGATTCTTCCGGCTGCTTTCGGCCTTTGTCCTCCTTGAAGCCTGTAAAGAAGCTCCCGGTTGCCACTGTCAAACATAACAGGATAAGCAAGAAACCTCCCTTTCTGAACAACTGCTTTAAATCTTCCAACTAATCATCCCCTCCATATACTTCCTTCCACTAGTCCTCTGTCAGCCGGTCCGAATGCCACCACAGCTCACAGCCACCCTCCGGAAAAATAATCTGATTGGATATATACTGAAAACCTCAATCGTCAAGGGGACGGACCACGGTTTTGTGGGTACAGCATTCACAGTCAGAGTTAACGTTCCGTCATCATTTTCCGTATAACTGACCACCTCCGGATATGGGATATCCGGATATTCAACCTCATAAAACCCTCTCGGCCTGTATTCATAAGTCTGATCCTCCGGGATATAGGCGGCCTTCCTCTGCAGCTCCTCGTGATCGATTTGCAAATGCCGCTCAATGACATGTTCAAATACATCTGCCGGTATCCTGTAAACGGTCCCGGCATCTAAATCATCATCCTGCGTAAAAGGAATCGACTGCTTATAGATATCCGGGTAGAACCTGTCGAATAAATCATAAAAATCCAGATTCCCAAAATCCTGTTCACTCCAGTCCGTAAGGAAAAGATTATTTCCCCCATACCCTACCAGCAGCAAATACTGTCGGTTTAATCCCCTGCACGTTTCATCCAGCGGCTCAACCCTCAGCGCCGTATGTTCCGGTTCATCACTGAGGGAAAGCACATAATAGCTTTCGGAAAAATAACTTCCCTCAAACAGCAGGTAGCCTTCTTCCGTATATTCCCACGATTCTGCCGGATAGCTTACGGTACTAAAGTTTTTCAGAATCCCATTGCTATACTGATAATATCCTCTGGTTACGTTTACTGCTCCCTCTGCTGTATGAAGGTCATACTTTATAAATCCGCCGGAGCTGGTGACTGCGATTATGGTAAGTTTGTCATCCTACGCTTCCTCTACGGATCTGCAAAAGCGTAAAACCTGTTCCGAACCTACTATGTCAATCTGATTTTCTTCGTCCACCACAGCATAACCATGTTCTCCAATCCGTTCAACCATGCGTCTTGTCACTTCCAGCTCTCCAACCGTTCCCATTTCTACTGCCTGTTCATAAATATCACGATAAAGCTCTGCAATGGATTCTCCATCGGAATCACGGTTTTCTCCCATTTGTTCCTTTTCCGAATATTCTTCTCTGACTTCTGCATATTGCAGTATCTTCTGATTTTCCTCTGCCTTTTTGCCGCATCCGGACACTATAAAAAGAAGGACACCTGCAGCAATAAACAGTTTTTGTTTTCCCATGTTTTTCATCTCTGTCAGACCACCTTTTATCAATATCTTTTATTTAAGAATTCCCGCCATGCGCAGCAGATACCTGGCATTTGTGGTAATGCGGCGCCCCACATTTTGGCAGCAGAGAAGCATTGCACATCTATTTATCCGGCTGGGTTACGACAAGACAAACCTGATGCCCTGCCATAATCAGAGCTTCCAGTATCTCCACAGAAAATTGCGGTGTTCCCATAAAAATGACTTTCATTTATTATCTCCACATCCTTTCAAGTACTGACTTTCTTATATAGGGATATCATACTGCATGATAATGTTATGGAAACAGTCATGGAACCCCAGTTTTCTGTAGAGTTCAACGGCCTCCTCCGAACCGCTGAGCGTAACTGCCCTTATTCCGTTTTCAAAAAGCTCCCCAAGTGCCTGTGAGCATAACGAAATTGCTGCTTTCCTCCTGCGGTATTCCTGTAAGGTGGAAACAAATTCCAAAGACGCCGTATCCCCTGTCCGGATTGTAGATGCTGTAGATACCGGTTTTCCATCCATCTCGCACAGATAAAACCGGAGATTCTCTTCCTTATACCCTCTGCGGTTAAAAAGCCGGAAAACGTACTTCTATTATCACCCTGTTGACCGATTTTGAGAAGACTCCGGGTTCTTATTCCACAAGTTCAATGGAATCCACAATGCTCATCCTGCTGATCTTCCGGAGTGGAATACAGGTTGCCAGAATACATGCCCCGATGGAAAGGAGCGATGCACAGGCTATCGGAATTACAGGAACTGCTGTCAGCCGGATGGTATCCGTTGCCCCGGCCTCCACAAATACGGTACCCAGATATCCGGCGATACTTCCGATTACCGCCGCGTTCCTGCCATAATAAAATCCTTCCCACAAGAACACCCGGAACAGACTTCCCACACTCATACCCACAGCACGCTGTATCCCGATCTCCATGATCCGGGTATGGATATTGGTGTACACCGTATTGATGATGTTCAATATCCCGATCAGACCGATGAACAGAATCAATCCCCAGGCCAGAAACCGGATCTGGGCTTCGCTTTCCTCATACTGGCGATCCGTCTCTTCATAGGATACCGTAGCTGTCCCTGGTATCCGCTGGCCAAGTTCTTCCAGCACCTGATTGAAAGCGGTTCGGTCAGCGCCGTCTTTCAGTCCCGGACATAGTTCCGCATAGGTATCCGTTCCTGTAAGACCAGAATAGATCCGGTCGCTGACCAGAACCTGAACACCGTTTACAAATCCGTTGTTTCCCACGCTGAAATAACCGTCATAGCCGCTCATGGACAATAGTACCGGGAGCTTTTTCCCGGACACAGTGACCGTGCTCCCTTCTTCCACATGGGTCGTTCCGAAGGAAACCCCATCAATCTCCATGGGGATGGGATTGCGGATCACGCACCCCTCCCCTGCTTTCAGCATGTCAAGCTGCTCTTTTGTCAGCCTGGAAGCGAATTCATGATCCATCCAGCAGTCATTGAATCCGAATATCTGAAAGGTTTCGCCAACCCCCAGCACAATATCGGTGTCAATCCCCATGGGCCGGTTCTGCTCATCCAGCTCATAGAGGGAAAACTGCTGAGCCGCCACGTAATCCACATTTTCTCCCAGCTCCAGCGCTTTTTTCTCCTCCGGTGAGATACCCTCGTACTGATTGACGATGGAATAATCCCCCAGGTGTTCGGATAACGAGCCGGATACGCCAAGCAGCGACAGAAAACTCTGCAGCGTGATAAAGACGGTAATGCTCATGACCAGGGACAGGACGGTTACCGCTGTCCGACCTTTACTGCGGCTCAGATTCAGTCTGGCATAATACCGTTCAAAGTTCCGGATCTGTTTGATCTTCCGTTTCTTACGTTTCACCTGTCCCTTTGTTCCTGTCATAGCCGTGACCGGTGACACTCTGGCCGCAAACCGGGCCGCCGGAGCTGCAGCCAGAAATGTAAATGCCAGAGTTACAAAGGCACTGACCAGCAGATATTCCCATTTCCCCGTACTGTTGGCGTCTATCAAAGCCTGGAGCTGTTCTCTGCTTCCTGCCAGAAACATCTCCGGCGAAAGCTGATTTAATGCCGCGGTCAGAATCCCCTTTGCGGACAGACAGCCAAGCAGCAGGCCAGCGGGAATCCCTGCCATACACAACAGCAAGATCTCAGCAGCAACCACACGATACAGCTGCCCTTTCTCTGCACCGATGGCCCTGAGCGTACCATACTGCCCGATCCTTCCAGAAACGGCGATTTTCAGAATATTATAGACCACCAGCCCGGCCGCCAGCAGAATCAGGGCAACGACCACTACCCCCGCGAACACCAGCCAGGAAAAACCCGCATCATCCATAGCCAATTCCGAATCAGCCGCCTCCGAACGGTAAGAAATGCCGAGCGCATTCAAAAGGGGGATATTGTAAAGAGTGTCTAGCTCATGAATCTCCAGCTTTTCGCAGAGGTCATCCATCACAGCCTGAAAGTTCTTAGGATTTTTGGTACGGATATCCATACTATAATAGAGATACTCCGGGGGAAGAACCGCCTCTGCCGTCCCCTGTCCGGCAAGGCTCAGGATATGGCCTCCGGTATAGCCAAGGAAGTTACTCTCCGTGATTCCCACCAGAGTAAACGCAGCCGTATAATCAAAAGCATCCACCACAATTCCATGGCGAAGAGCTTTGGAAAGGGAAAGGCTGATGGTATCCCCAATCTTCCCGTTAAATCCCAGAAACTGCAGGGCGTCTTCCGGCAGGGCCAGTTCCATAGGAGCTTCGGGCAGCCTCCCCTCCACCAGACGGGAGTATGTGGGCCAGGCGGCAATCCCGCCGTTCCAGTATTCCGCCAGATCCAGGGAAAGATGGTCATTCAACTCATGATCCCCCAGCGGGACAGAACGGCCAGTGTAGGACAGACGGGAATCATTCTCCAGTATCCGTGCCTTTTCTTCCGTAAGCTGCACAAAGGTTGCGTAGCGGTCCCCGCCGATGGCGACTGCCTGCTGCTGACGCATGGCAGAGAGGACGCCGACGGACTGTCCTGCCGCAGTGGTCATCATGGTGGACAAAATCACCGCAATGAGGATCAGAAAAGAAGTCAGTTTCTGTGAAATCACTTCCTTAAGCGCCAGAGTAAGATAGCTTTTCATCTTCCGCCCACCTCCGTCAGCATGCCGTCCACAATGGAAAACCGCCGGTCGGCCATTCCAGCCACGCGATTGTCATGGGTGATGATAACCAGCGTTTTTCCCATTTTTTCATGTACTGCCCTGAGCATTTCCATCACTTCCCCTCCGCTTCTGCTGTCCAGATTTCCCGTAGGCTCGTCCGCGAAGATCACGTCCGGCTGTGCAATCAGCGCACGGGCAATGGCCACCCTCTGCTGCTGCCCGCCGGAAAGCTCATGGGGCAGATGGGTCAGCCTGCTGCCGATCCCAAGCAGTTGCGTGAGCTGTTCCAGATACGCCTCATCCGGCTGCTTTTTGTCAAGAAGCAAAGGCATCAGGATATTTTCCCACGCAGTCAAAACCGGAAGCAGGTGAAACTGCTGAAAGACAAAACCGATGCTCCTGCGGCGCAGTGCAGACCGTTCCCGGTCAGAAAGGCTGTAAATATCCTGACCGTCATAAGTCAGCCGGCCAGACATCGGCTGATCCAGTCCGGATAACAGATGGAGCAGGGTACTTTTCCCACTTCCTGACGGGCCTGTGATCGAAATAAAATCACCCGGCATGATCTGAAACGAAGCCCGGTCCAGCGCCGTTACCCGGCTTTCCCCCTCCCCATAAATTTTTGAAAGCCCATTTGCTTCAATTTTCATAAAAATACACTCTCCTTATCATCATTTTGCATCTGCATAGACAGGGACTGCCTGTATGCATGCTTTATGCTGTAAAAAGAGTGTAATGGACAAATCTCAAGAAACGCTCAAGATTTGATAGTTTTAAAAAACGCCGCAGCCGCCCCGCCGCCTTCCGGTCTGTTATCCAGACAGAGTTTTCCGCCGTGTTTCAGGCACAAAAGGTTGCTGCTGTACAGCCCCATACCAAAATGCTCTGCATTTTCCTCTATTTTCCCAAAGGGTTTCGGTCCGTTCTTCACCAGTTCAGGCGGAAAGCCGGGTCCGTCATCTGCAACCATAAGACACAGCATATGTCCGGTCAGTGTAAGGCGAACCTCCAGTTTCCGACAGGCAAAACGCGCCGCATTTCCGATCAGGTTTTCTGCCACGGTCAAAAAGATTCCATGATCTATCCTGACGATCCCCAGATCCGGTACGGGCAGTATGAGATCAAGTCCGGGCGCAAGCAGATGCGCAGTCTCTTGCAGTTCTTCCAGAAGGGCAGAACCGTCTGTGTCACAAAGCCGCACCTGTATCTGTTCCAGCCTCTGGATGCTGCTCATAGCCTCCACATACTGTTCCACCCTCAGCACATAGCGTTCCATCCTCTCCAGCGTATGTTCATCCGCCCTTCCCCCTTTCATCAGCTTCACGCTTCCCTTCAGAACCGTCACCGGATTGCGCAGGTCATGGGCAAAGGCCGCATTGAGCCTTTTGCGTTCCTCCGCCTGCTGCCAAAGCTTTCGGTTTGTTTCCAAAAGCTCTTTTCTCATCATCTCAAATGCGGAACAGATCTGTCCCAGTTCATCTGCCGATGCCTCCGGCATGGAAAAGTCCAGGTCATGGTTTCGGATGCGCCCGGTTCCCATTTTCAAAATTTCAATGGGGACTTTCAGCTTCAGACGATAAAACAGAATCCCGGCAAAGCCCAGTCCGCCTGCCGGAAGCAGTACCGCCGAAAGCAGCCGGACGCCGTCCAGCAGCTCCAGAATCTGCATCTGTTCCCGATCCGGCCCGGCCAGCTCTGTAACCGTGCCATCGGAATCAATGGCAATCCCTCCCTGGGGATACCTCTCTGCAATTCTTCCGCATAACAGATACACTCCCAGTGTAAGCAGAAGCGCAGTCACCAGGCAGAAGACGGACAGCAGAAAAAAACACCGCTTCAGCCCCATATTTTTCAGCCGTTCCATCGGTATCCGCACCCCCAGACTGTTTCGATATAAGCGGTAAATGTATGGGCTGCCAGCTTTGCCCGAATTTTCCGGACATGCTCCATAACCACATCGCTGCTGCCCTCCCCGTCAATCCCCCACACGCTCTCATAAATGCGCTCCCGGTCAAACACCTGCCCTGTATGCAGCGAAAGCAGCTCCAGGATATCAAACTCCCGCCTGGAAAATGCCACCGGCTCCCCGTTTACCGTCACGGTGCGGGCCGTATAGTCGATGGCAAGCTCTCCAAAAAACTTTACCGCAGAAACGTTCTGCCGCCTCTGCTCCCTCCGCAGATGAGCGGCAACTCTTGCATCCAGTTCGTCCAGATCAAAGGGCTTTACAATATAGTCATCCCCGCCTGCCTGAAACCCCGCAATCTGGTCTGCGGATGTTACGCGAGCTGTCAGGAAAAGAATCGGACAAGTCACATGGTTTCGTATGTTTCGACAGACGGAAAGGCCGTCCATACCGGGCATATTGATATCCAGCAGAATCAGATCCGGCTGCATCTGTGCTTTTTGAATTGCTTCCTTCCCATTATAAGCGGTCAAAACATCATACTCTTCGGAAAAATAACTTCTCATCATATCCACAATTCCCTGCTCATCATCCACAATCAATAATTTCCTTTTCATACGTTCCACCTTCCACAAAGATTTTTTTATTATATCATATAGAAACACTTTTTAGTCGGAATACTCGGACTTTTTGTGTGCAAAGAGATAGGGAATGTATAATGACCTTATTCCCACAGTTTGTCATAAAACGGCTCTGCAACTTTCATATTCCTGCTATGATGGTATACGCTTTCTGAGATTGATAAGGCGAAATACATCATCCATAATTTCTCTATCCCGCACATCCAGCATCAACCATTTCTGTCCATTTCCGGTTTTTGTGTTTTTGAATACTGTCTGTACATAGTCGGAACATTGCGGCATAAGAAACTCTGCCTCCGTAAATTCACGACTTCCTACAACCACGAGAACAATAAAATAGCCCTGCATCGGATAGAGTGTACAAAGAGACTTTCCGCCTTTTTTATACTTAATATTCCAGCCTGCCTGCATAGAACAACGGCTGTGTTCCATCCAGGGCCTGGTCCGATAGGTGGACTGAATACGGTTATTAAAATCTGTCCATAAAGAATTGTTAATGTATTCTGTGACTTGCTCTATTGAAGGAGATTTTTCCTTTGAATATAGCGTATTCCAATCCATTCTGAATTCCTCCTTAGCCTTTATTTTTCAGCGGCAGGGGCTTGACCCAAATTTCCATACAGGCCATCCCATCCAGGTCACGGTAATATTTTTCTGCCGAAAGAGGCTCCGTGGTTAAATTGTGGTGGGGCAGCCAGATACTAAAAAGGTATTTGCCGGCCTGATCTAAAGCAACCGTTACCAAATCCTCAAAATTTTCTGCTTCGTTTCTGCAAACGATCTATTCTCCTGCCGGGAGTTCTCTCTTAACAAAACCATCCTGCAGCCGGTCCGGAATATTTTGAACCAGGCCGCCTGCAAAATAAGTGAAAAGGTTTTGTGCAATACTTTCCCCATGGGACATTCCCATTTCTACAGCAGTATTTAGATTGGCTGCGATGGAAGCCTTCTCCATGTGATAACGTTTCCAAAGCTGTCCTGTTACATCTACACCTGTGCTTTCATCAGCCGGCATTTGTTCGGAGATACGGACTTCTGTTTCCAGGCCAAGGTAAATTTCCGGTTTTTCCAATGTCCTTCTCTGGATTTCCAGGACGATATTTCCTGCCACCAGTGGAACCCCCTCGTCTACTAAAACATAATTCATGGAAACTTCCGGCCTGGCGAATGTATTGAGCATTGGCAAATCCCTCCTGTAGATTTCAGGCGTAATCCCATACGTTTCCTTGAAAACCCGTGTAAAATTGCCGTGGCTTGAAAAGCCATAGTCCAGGGCAACGTCAAGAATCCTCTGGTCGGTATTTTTTAGATTTTCAATAACCTTTGCCAAACGGCGTAGCTTCACATATTCCTGAACCGGTTTGTTTACCAGCCTTTTGAATAATCGCTGAAAATAAAAGGAGAACAGACCGACAGTATTTGCCAGTTTTTCCGCTGAAATTTCTTTTGTCAGATGTTCCTCGATAAAAGTCAGGGATTGTTCGATTGCTTCATATGCGTGCATTGCGGCACCTCCTTAAGTTGATGATCAAATCATATCATTTTATTATTTGCCAGGCTTATCACGCAATGCGCTTTTTGATTGGGAAATTTCAATATAATCAGCCTTAATCATACCATACAAATAGTAATCGCAGTATGTGTTTACCATTTTACCTCCACGGATAAGCCCCTCACGCTTGAAGCCTGCCTTTTCCAAAGTTTTATAGGATGCAATATTTTGTATGTGAGCATCAGCCCATAAACGCTGTAATTCCGTTTCTTCAAAGCAGAAGGTAACTGCTCTCACCAGCGCTTCTGTCATAAGCCGTTTGCCCTGGCAGGCAGATGAAAGGCGAAATGCCACTTTTGCCATGCGGTCATTTTCAATGAGATATACCTACATATCGCCAATAACTTTATGATCCTGTTTATGGATAATATCCCAATGAAAACTTTTCGTAGGTTTCTCTTGCTTTTGGATAAGTAATTCCGGGTTTAAGTCACTTTTCCCGGAGCGTTTGCCCCAATACTGATAAATAGAGCTGTCACCCCTTTAAAAGTTAAACACTTGTCCCCAATCAAAACGGCCGGATGCTTCTGTGCTTTTCGGCCATTCGCTGCACCATGCGGGAACACCGGGCGTTTCAACCCTGTCAAAACTCGGTGTATAGGGCTTGATGTCCAGCACAGGCGTATTGTCATCCGCGTCAATGAACACAACACGAATCATGCCGTTGGTGAAATCAATGTTGGTTATTTCGGACGCTGTTAATGCAACAGGTATTGGATAGTGCGGAGGGGTGACAAAACAAATACAACTAATAAAGGGACTTCCTCAATCCTTAAAAGACTATGACGGTTATAGTCTTTTTTCATGCGGTAATTACCGTAAGAAATAACCCCCTATTCCCACAAGCGGAGAAATACCCAACCATGATATTCCGCAATCCAATCTCCCAACAATTAACGTAAGAAAATCATTTATCAGTACCGAAACCAATCAATCATATCAATCAATATCACAGGAGGGCAAAGACCATGAATAAAAAGCAGGAACAGCAGATTTTAGACTATTACAGCATCACCGACAAATATATCCGTAGCAAGACACACTCCAATGCGCATCAGAGTGTATTTACCAAAGAAAGCGATAATTACCAATGGCTTGTTTTGGAGCAGAAAAGCCAGTGCGAAGTCGAGGTAAGGCAGACCGACAGTCATGGAACAATCACAGTGAGGGATAATTGCGAACTGACAAGGAATATCCCTAAGTGCGTGGGCGTGGAGCGTTTATGTGAGGGCACAAATTTTCAGATACCTTTTAACGCTGATGAAATCAACTTAATCTATCAGTTTGGGGAGCAGGACAAAGCGGAAACGTGCGCCAGTCTGTCCGCTATTCTTCCGCAGGTAAAAGACAGCAATACAAAGCAGATAGCTTCAGAACGAGAGCCGACAGCATAACAGGCAACAAGGCAAGATTAAGCGGAGGGAGGAAGAAATTTAATGAAAATGCGATAGAAATATAGGTGTGATTGTGGTAGTATCTTAATTGAATAAATCGTAGCTTATGGAGGTACATTATGAAAATCAAAAAAATGCTTGGTGCAGGAATGATTGCTGTTTGTTTAATGACAGGTTGTGCAAATCCAATGGTTGCCATATATGACAACGATATAAAAATAGCAAGTAATACAAATTCATATAACCTTAATAATTATGAACAGACAGCAGAGGACGGACATTTTACGGCAAGCGTTGAAAAAATGGAGGGTATGGACACCATATGGGTTTTTGACGCAGAGGAAGATAAATCTTTAGATATAACATACACAATAAATGTCTTCTCTGGAAAGATGAAACTGGTATTGATAAATCCAAAGGGAGATGTTTCAATCATTGCTGAATGTGACACCGAAATGTCAGAGCCTATTCAAAGCACTTTGAATGTAGAAAGTGGAAACAATAGAATTAAGATAGTTGCGGGCGAGAACACAAAATTTGATTTTGAAATTTCTATTCAGGAGGGGGAATTTAAGGAGTTAGGTTAAATATTAGATAACTGTCAACTATTACCACAATCACAACTAAATAAGTAACACAGCGTCAGAGCGTATAGAAAAATCTATGCGCTCTATTTTATTGTAAAGGAGCAGATTTATGAGCAAAGACAGCAAGGCACAGCATAGAGCCACCCGACAGCACCCACCCACAAAAATTATCGTGGAAAGCCACTATGTAGGCACTGAAAAAATGGAAACGGTATTCAAGCGGATAGCCGAGGAACAAATAACAAAAAGGGTTAAGGAGATAGCGGAAAACAGCGTAAGTGAGATACAAGAGGGAAAAATGCCCTGCTTTTTTAGCGGGGCATTTCAAATTCTATATGGGTATGGTGTTCCAGTGGTATTTGAAGCTCAATCAAATACTTTTCAGGGTTCTTCTCATTCCACGGGCCTCTATGCACGATTTGACGCATCGGGTCAAATATTTTGTATTCACTGTTTTTCTGCAGCCATTCGGCAAAGGCAAGATAAGCTCCTTTTATATTTGCAAAATCGCCATAGACCATTGTGCAGGCCATATGCGGGACTGTTCTGTCATACGGAAACAAAATGGGTCATTTGCATTTCCCATTTTCTTTACTGGAGCTCACAGTTCAATATCAACATCTGTCTCCCGAAATTCTGTATCGTGATAAATAGAAAATGTACTGCCCGTTATTTCTGTTTTTTGCGCCCTCGTAAAAGCAGAGAGTTCTTTCCATAAGTCGCCCTCGGAATAGTAGTCTGGTACAACCCTCCGCAATGACAGCACCTGATACCCAGAGATTGGCTTAATGGAAATGTTATAGTGCAGCTCTCCTTTGCCATCCTATATTTCACTTTTTGCAAATTCGATTTTCCGCAGTTTTTCCTATTCGGCCTGTATTGCATTTTCTATCTCCATGCGCTTTTTGTCGAGATGTCCGAAAAGTGATTGCTCGTCCAACGTCAGAGCAAGCGCAATTTCTGAAACATTCAGTCCACTGTCCCGCAAATACAGGATTTTATTCAGGCGCGGTATTTGATCCACCGAATACAGCCGGTGTCCCGTCCACTTGTCAACCTCTGCCGGCGTCAGGATGCCTGTCTCATCATAATAGCGGAGCATACGAACAGATAACTGCGTCAGCTTTGAAAACTCTCCTATCCGAAACATTGTTTTGCTACCTACTCCATGTCATACCTTGTCCCATGTGCTGTAAACCACTCGCCGGTGATTGCTACAACAGGATTCGCTTTTATCTGTTTTATTTTATTCGAAAGTGCATGAGTAATGATATAAAATGAACCATTTTCGTAATAGGCATTTACATATCGCGCATAAAGCGTTGCGTTTTCCGTTCTTGCCAACGAGATAATGGTATCTTTCCCGAAACGTTCCATCATGATCTGTTCTGCTTCGCGACTAAATTGTTTCATGAAATCATTCTCCCTCTGAAGCATGGTTTCCCCCCTGTTTAAAGTTCTTACAAGCCGTAAGTTGTCAAACGGATATGCAGTCTATCCCCTCAGATTTTTTAGGGCGTCCGGGTTGTTTGAGATGATCTCTCCAACAGTCTGACAGCTTTCCATGTCTGGGCAGTCACCACATGTTTCCGCATCTTTTTTCAATGCACACTGACGAATTCCGCAAAGACTATCGCAGAATACAGTTTTCGCTCCATCAACGCGACATCCTTCACAATTGATATGTTCAGGCAGAATGGAGGCATTATTTAACTCGGCCCATAGTTTTGCAGTTTTCTCACGCAACGCCTGGTCGTCATTGATTGTTGCGAGATATGCATCGCATTTCCCACAATCCAGCCCACAGTATGCAATCATATTTCTCATGGTTATGTACCTCCTAAAAATCCTAATTTAGCGTTTCCCCATCTTAATAAATTCTATCAGCTTTTCCACATCGTCAAAATCATCATAATCGCCAATAATCCCTTTACGATGATACAGGATTCCTCTCTTTTCATTTTCTTCAAGGCAGTCAAGAAGATTTTCTATCCCATATCTTTTTATAAATAATGTAAATCCATATGGCTTGATTTTGTTCAGCAACCCTCTTTTACAATCCATTTCACAGGCATAACAGCCTGGAAGTTCCTTTTCCATGGAACATTTTCTGTTTTCGCATTGGGTGTAATCAGGACAGTTATCCGAATAGCAGCCATTGCATTTTTCATTTTCTGAACACAGGCAACAGGCAAGCCCACACCTTGCAATTCCTAATTCTCGTTTCATTCTTTCCCTTCCTCAACTCTCGATTTGTTTATTGGCCCGCCATGCATTCACTATCCAGAAGTTTCGTTAAGTCCTCCACGGAGGCGTCCATTTTCACAGAGTTCTCCTCCATCGTCATGCCGGAAGCAAGAAAACGCTTTATCACCATTTTCATATCCTCACCGACCTCTATGATATGCCCGTCCAGATCATAAAAACGAATCACCCGCTGGCTACAGCTATGTTCGATTACTTCTCCCAGATATTCAATATCCGGGTATTCTATCAGCCTGCACAGAAATCCGTCAAAGTCCTGTTCCTCAAAGACGATTTCCGCATTGTTGGATTTTTTTAATACCTTTTCTTTGGGCAGATTCACAAGCCAGTCAAAATCCTGCTGCAATGCCAGGCCGCAGGTAAAAGCGATATTCCGTCCGTAGTCCTGAAATACTTCCAGTCCAAACAAATCCTCATAAAATTTTTTGCGGCGTTCATGTCGGCCACTGCTATCACCGTACATGTGTACTTCATAGAATGATTCCTTTCCGCTTTACTTTTTCTAATTCTCTTTTACTGTTAGCTGTCTCTGATACAAATAGCGCTGTATCTGGATCATTACTTTTTCCTGTGCAACTTCAGATCAACCTTTCTACGGGATGCAATCTCCGAAAGCACCCCTGCGGCAAAAGCGCTTTTCTCTTTGAGCGTGAGAGTTTCCATATCCGGCCTGCTCCCTATTTTCCTGAGCGCCTCCCTAATCTCCTGCAGATTCAAAAGGTTTACCGCAACGCAAAAAAGGGTCTTTTTACGGCCGCCATTATAGCCGGACAATAAAATATCCAGTATTTTCATCTTTTCCATCTGCTCTGTATTGTAGGCTTCGGCCCCAAACTGCCGGACCTTTTCCAGATCAGCCCTTCGGTTGCGATGTGTAATAAAGGAATCAAAATCATCAATATGCTCATATTTTTCACATGGGTACTCCCTGCATTGACAGCAGTATTCTACTCCTCTGTGCTCCATGCTGCACCTTGCGATCCTGCACGACTGATTTCCTTCCCCTCCACCGCAGCCGGGGCAGTTTTGGTTCAAAAACATAGGGCAAAGTCCACAATTTAGACCACAAAGGGACAAGAACTGATTTTGTCGGTTAAATCCTTTCATGATACCTCCCAAACAGCTTGCCTGTACCTGATTTGACAAGCAACAACTGAATCCTCTCTGGTAAACAAAAATACAGGAATTTATATCATTGTTTATGGAATTTCACAACCGAAATGGTATAAGTGGTCAAATGAAAAGTACTGGAAAGAAAAATAAGATTGCAGGTTTCAACCAACAATCGTTCAATGGATATTTTATCATCTTTTACACCATTGCAACTATCAATGATAATGCAATCCGTCTCCTTTCTTTGATTCCTCGACCACCATCAGCGTAGGTATTTGACTATTCAACGGATATACGAATGGCTTGGCTGGTTTTTCTGATCCTGCCCTAGAGAAAATATACCAACTATCACTCAACTTTAAGCTTGCTAAATGCTTCGTGGTCATAATGTAAATTCATAAATAATTCCCCATTCAATCAGTTTTTTTGCCGTTGGCCCCGTAATACCGGACAGCACACTGGAAAGAAGCTCCTTACTGTAATTTTGTTGTTTTGCATAGTTTTTCAAAAGAATTCCGGTTTCCGAATCAGAAAGCTCGGAATATTTTTCTCCTTGAGAAACGGCATCCAAAAACTGGAGCAGGCCGACATTTTCCGATGTTATATTGGTAGCAGGCCGTTTCAGCCGGACGGTCTGGGAACCTACGGTAACAGTACGCCCTTTTGTCGATTCTTTTGATGTTACGATCTCCAGTGTTGCCGGCATCTGAGTTGTCAGACCAATCTGATTAGCAAAAGTGGCTCCGGCAAAGTATCCATAGGTTTCTGTCGTACTTTGGATATATTTGCGTACAATGACTTTCATGGGATCTAAATAACTTTTTTTCAGTAGCCGTGACGCTTTGGGGAGATAATAAATCCCCGTATCAAAACGGGCTAGGTCGCCTGATTTGAGCATCCGTTTGAAATAGTGGCGCAGGGCATTGTCATTAAATCCATCCAGACGGATCTCGTTAATGAAAATCGGTTCGTTGAAACCATAGTTTTTTTCCAGATATTCCTTCAGCATACAAGTATCCACTCCTTCCACTCTCCCTACACTACTATATTTTTACCAAAAAGGTCAATAGATATGTCAAGATATAGTCTGTATGTTTTTGCAAAATTATATAGAGAAGATAACGGATTGGATATCTTTAGCTGTCTATAAATCTATATGTTTTCATTGTTCATCAAGTATTATTGTCTTGGTCGTGCCCGGCAGTTCCTCCAAATCTGGAACGGCCTATATTGCAATATGTATATCTGGCAACATCTTCATCCGTCATCCACCCAAAATAATCTGGCAATTTCATCATTACACTCGTCTATATCATGGCCGTCTGCAATAAATTTCTGTCCTTTCATACTTCCAAGCCGCGTTTTGTCCCTTGTATGACAGTACTATGATCCACACTCCTTAATTGCATCCCCTACTGTTATGTCATTCCCCCGATAAGAAATTTCTTCCGCTTCCACTTTACAATATGTATCATACACCAGATCAAAATCTGTAAATTCGTCCAGCAATGTTCCGACATCATACATCTGCTTCATCACTTCCATATCTTTTTTACATTTAATGGAATCCCTGTTGTATGTGGCTCAAATGCCGTCAGTTTATTACCAAGAATACAGTTAATATCCGGCGTTTTTACCAGCAGATATTCTGGCTCGGTTAATAATAAATCATTCCTTATTTCACAGTCCACCACTTTTGTATAAGGGTTTTCAGCAAATAAAATATCCAAAAGAATATAGATATCTTTTCCGGTGATCGGAGACTGGTAAGTAAATTTAAAATGCCTCTTTTCAATGCTGTTTTTACCAATGCGTACCTGTTCCTCACATTGTTTAAATGGAAATATCGTTGATGCTTTTGAAATATATGTATCCACATCCGTATCCGGCGCAACAATAATATCTATATCCGTAGACAGTCTCATAGGATGCTTTAACAAAAGGAGCAGGCAGGTGCCTCCTTAAAAACAAACGGCATTTCTACCCGCCTGATTGCCTCTAATAAGCCAAATGCAAATATTGCCCTTTCTAAAAGCGCAGGATTTTTTTTGCTCTGTTTCTGTAACATCCGGATATGAGATTCATTAAAGTTTTCTTTTGTGAGCATAAATTTATTTCTTCGTTCTGAGTTTTATTCTTGTCTGACTATGAATAATTTTCAAAATATCATCTTTTACATGTCATCGCTTTGCATAACGGAACATCTGGCTTTCATCAATAATATATTTTTGAAACGCCTGCTCCAGTACACCTGGATATTCCGCCTCGCTGAAGGTTGTCTTTATCACTTTTTCTGCGGTCATATCAACGAGCATTTTTTCAAGACAGGTATGCCATTCCACTTTCTTTCCTTTTGGCGCTTCTGTCGGCAGCTTTCCTATAATGATAAGATCATCCTGCCAATATAGATGATACTCCTTTACAGAAGGATTTAATAAAATCTTCCCTGGGAATTTTTCTTTCAATGTTTCAAACACAAAATCACCCAGATCTGCCTCAACAAACACAAAGACTGCATTGTGAGCAATCTGGTGGTATAAAAATTCATTCATCTGTACCAGTTCAAAAATCCGGTATTCTAAAAAAGGATGTCTTTCATAAATCAATTTTTGAATGATTACTGCAAGCTCCGAATACTCATAATCATATACCGGCGCCTGATTATCCGGAATGCAATACAGATTCCTTCCAACTCTCGCAATTTTCCCCGATTCCAACAAGCACTGCATTTTCAATTTATAAGACGCCAGGCTCAGCCCTTTGTATTGTTCTTCTAAAACCCGAAAAATCTCCTGCCTGTCAAAAGGCTCCTTATTTTTTAACAGAAATATACCGCTGTCATTGATCATAAAATCATCTCCATTAGCATATCGGCACTTTTTGTTTGAAAGTGCCGATATGCTAAACCTATATTTACTATCTTCCTTTCCTATATCATGCCGATTATCAATTTGATTATGCACTATGAAACAAAAGCGGCAACCTCAGCATTCCTTACCGGAACCCTCATTCCCCATTGGAAAAATAATCCCTTACATTACAACATTTTGCAGATTATCGTTCTCCATCCAGCCGGTCATATCCTAGGTGCCCTTGTGACACTTTTGCATGGTTCAAAATCTGGATGAAGGGCCTGTCCTGATTTTCCAACGCTTTTTTATAACCGGCTTCGGTCAGAAACAGCCTCATCCGTTCACCTTTATCTCCTACGGGAGACTCCCCCGAAAGCACATCAAACACTATCATATGCATTACTTCCGGGTCAAAACGTTCCAGTGCCATAATGTCATGCCCTTCCAGTTTCCGGGCGCGGACTCCTGCCTTGCCACAGCAACCATCTCCCCAACCGTCCTTGCTTTCCAGGGCAGGTGATAATTTCTCTGAATGTCACAGTTCAGCTCCCTGCAGTCATCTTCCGAAAGCTCACGAAGTTTCTTTAACAGATTTTCTGCAGTTGCTTTTATATTATGGTCACGGGTATACCGGAAGATCACAGCAATCTCCTGTACTGCATCATACCTGTGGCAGCCTTCCAGCTCGAAAACTATCCTCTTTTCATCCTCAGTCAATGTTATCATATATTTCCTCCAATCCGGCCTGATCGCCTGTAAATATCATCTAGCTGCTTATTTCTGTTCCCCCTGCATCCTTATCATCCGGAAAGAACTTCTCCAGAATGTCGATACTGTCCTTAGACGTATACCCCCATAGGATAGAGCTGAGTGCGTCAATCGCCTCCCGCCTCCTGCGGTAATAGGTACGAAAGCTGATATCCCGGATATGGGGGCGCAGTTTCTCTATGATCTCCTCCACATTTCGGAGCTGCTGCGGGGAGAGGAAGGAGTAGTACAGCAGCCAGTAATAGTTCTCCCCGTTTTTATGCTTGGTACGGAGCAGATCGATGGAGGTATCCAGAAGTTTCAGCATCCGGTGGCTCCGTTCAATGCATTTGGCATGGTGCTCAATGCTGCGGTCTGACAGGTCTATCCCGGCCACATAGACAGACTCCAGAAAATCCTCGATGGAACTCCCATACTCTATCTCAAACCGGCTCCGTACCTGCTGGACGGACAGCTCCAGGCTCCATACCACATCCCTGTATTTCTTCAGCAGCTTCCAGGTATCATGGTACAGCGGGTTATCGGCAATGTTCATTTCTTCCTGATCCTTTTTCAAGCCCTGGCACCTCCTTCCCTGTCTTTTTCGGTGGGAGAGAGCGTCAGCTCCAAGGTGTAGACCGGCTTACCCTCCCCACAGGATACGGTTATCCCGAACCGTACAGCCCCCTTCTGTATGTGGGATATATACTCTTCCCTGCAGGCGTCAGATAAAGGATATAACTTATATATGGATTTCGGGCACCGAAAACAGGAAATGCCCTGTGCATCAAGGATCTGCGCCATTTTTGTGATGACAGCTTCCATGTTCGATTTTGAAACGCTGGATAATTCCTCTGAAACGAATATCTCATGCTTTTTAACAGCGGAATCTGCCTGCGGATCTGTTTCATCCATTTCATCCGGCAGTGTAAGATTGATTTTCAGAACCATGGCAACCTCCTCCTTGTCAACAAGGACATCTGATATCTGGAACATGGTGGAAAGATAGCTGTGCAAATAGAGCACACTGCCCGTTCTTCCGGGGAATGACATTAAAGAGATATAGTCCATGTCAGCAAGTTTTTTCAGCACACGCCCTGTTGTGGCTTTGGAGATGCCCCAGCGGACAGCCATTTCACTGTAAGTTGCCAGCGGGGAGCCGGTGCCGTTGCGAAATAGACCACCGGGCCAATCTCCGAACCCTGCACCTGGCTGTCATTGTAGACAGCGGACATCCACAGGTCCAGCAGGATATCCATTTCGGAGCAGCGACCGGCGCTGACCAGTTCTGTCGCAACCACAGTGGGCATAAAGAAAAAGCCCGTATTTTTTTGACAGGGGCAGTTGTAGTCCGGCACGGTATTATGTTTTTTTCAATCTCGGACCTTATATTTGACCACCTTTCCCCGGTCAAGGAAAAGATAGGAGATCAGATGGCGTTTCTGCAGTTCATCCAGGATGGAGACTGCCTGGCGCTGGAAACGGGTACGGAACCATGCAGTCAGTTCCTTCACGGTACAGATCCACTCACCGGGGTATATGGTATAGCCAATACCGTCTATGCGGAGATAAGAAGTGCGGAAGTTTGCGTAGTTGCAAAGCACCGTATAATAAAAAAGGCCGGAACCCCCGCTTGCGCGAATGCTCCGGTCTGCCATTAAGTTCTGGATAAAGTGCCAGTAGATCTGGTAGCGTGGATAGTCCACGATCTGTTTGATCTCTAATTGATATTCTGACATACATTTGTTCTTTCGCTATATAATTCAAGGGAGAAAATGACTTTTGCTTATCATTTTCTCCCCTTTTCATGGGTCCATTTCCCAATAGCCCGTTATTATACAGTCTGTTTAAAAAACTTACTTATCGCTTATGCTGATTCTTCTCTACAGCACGCCCTTAGTTGACCACACCGAACCATTCAGGCGCTCCTCGTACATGGTAGCCATATCAAGTGCTTTGGCAAAGGCTTTAAAACTGCTCTCCGCAATGTGGTGATTGTTGCTGCCTGAAATCTGCTTGATATGCAGATTCATAGATGCCGTATAGGAAACCGCATAGAAAAAGTCATGTATCATCTCCGTCTGCATATCTCCAAGAAGGGGAACTGTGTACTGGGCATTATAGGAAAAGTAAGGTCTTCCGGAAAGGTCCACAGCGCACAGCACAAGTGCCTCGTCCATAGGCAGCATGGCGCTTCCATACCGTTTAATCGCTTTCTTATCTCCCACTGCCTCTTTAAGGGCCTGTCCTAAGACAATTCCACAGTCCTCCACTGTATGATGAGAATCCACCTCCAGATCTCCCTTGCAGACCAGTTCTAAGTCAAAAAGACCATGACGGGCAAATCCGTTCAACATATGATCAAAGAATCCTATTCCTGTGTTAAGATTACACTTTCCGCTCCCATCCAGGTTTAACATCAATGTAATATCCGTTTCCTTTGTTACTCTGTTAATTGTTGCGATTCTAGGTTCCATAACCTTCTCCTCCTCATTTCCTTGGTAATACCGTTGAAAAATAATATTTAGCGCCAATATAATAGCATTCCACGTAATACAACGGAGTTTCGTCCTCCAACAAAGTGGTGCACTCCATCCGAAGTACCGGGGCGTCATGGGCTATCCCTAAGCTTTTCTGAATCTCAATCCCAGGCATATCAGCTTCCAGCCTAATCCTTCCATCTCCCATCCTAAGGTGATACACTTCTTCATAGATTTGGTACAGAGAACTTGTATCGTCCAGATATTTCTGCAGGTTGGGACATAATTTCTGTGGGATATAAGCAATCTCGTAAGCCATGGGGCTCTCATCTCCTTTGCGGATCCTTGTAATCCGGTAGCACTTTTCCTCCTCGCCAAGCAAAAGCTCTCTCACTACCTGCCGCTCCGGATTGCTGACCAGTTCAATGGAGATAATCTCAGATGATGGTGCAATTCCTCTGCTTTTCATCTGTTCCGTAAAGCTCTCCATTTTAGAAAGCTGGTAATCTGATTTCTTATGCTTGACAAAGGTGCCCAGAGCAGGCCTCTTTACAATATAATCTTCATTTTCCAGATGTGACAGTGCTCTGCGGATAGTGTCCCGGCTTACACCGTATTCTTCCTGAAGCTCTTTTTCCGTCTTAATCCGGTTTCCCTGCTTATACTCTCCACTTTCAATCTTTTCCTTTAGCTGCTTATAAATTGTCCGATATCGGGCTTCTCTCGCTTTTTCCATATCATCACCACAGGCAAATTCAGTTTCTACTTTTTATTTTAAACCAGGAAACGCAACTTTTCCATCTCTTTTTTACATATACTGTAATGAAAACTACAGTAAGGGCTTTGCCCGGAAAATTCAGGCAAAGCCCTTCGCCATCTCCCACAAATTTTTGTATGAGAAATTAGATATTCAAAAACTCCCTGGCCGCTGCCGCAACCGCTTTCCCTGCCATTCCATCAATAGCAGTTCCAATTACCAGAATATTTACTCCGGTATCTTTAAAAGCACGGAAATTATCAATATTAATTCCACCCTCCGCCAATGTAGGAACCTTCACTGCCTCCACCATCGCACACAATCTTTCTTTCAGCACCTGCGGGATCTGCCCGGCATCAATTCCCTCATAGCTCATACCTGTCATGAGACCAATCATGTCTGTCCCTATTTCTTCCATTTGTCTGGCCAGATGCGCCACTTCTTCCGGCTTTTCTGCGGAAATGCCAAAGGTATGAAGGTCTGTGGGCAGACCGATATAGGCGTCCACACACAATCCATATTTATGGGCTTTTTTTACAAGCTCCTCTAAATCGTAAAGGGATGACTTATGGGTATGCAATCCATCCGCACCGGCTCTGGCCATCATAAGGAAATCTTCATCCGTAAGAGGCATGGGCAGAATCTCCGTAAATCCTCCCGGAATACCTGTAGTAATATAAATATCTTTCCCAACCACGTTTCTCACGCCCTGGGTCACCTCTGCCATTTGTGCCACCGTAATTCCATAGCGCACCTGCTCCGCTTCATGCATGGTGGTAACACCCTTATAGCCTCTTGCCAATGCAACAGCCGGATGATTGGGCTCCAGCATTTTAATACCTGCATCTACCACCGCCTTGGCCATACGTGCATCATCTCCTGTAATGCCCGTGCTTAAAACGGTATGGCCTCCTCCTGCTTTAATCGCCATTTTTACTTTATTCATAGCGGCACTCATTTTTCGTGCCATGTCATTTGTATACATAATACTCCTCCATGATCATAATTCAAGTCAAATACGAAATGTCATTCTCCGCCATCGTTCATTCCAATGCCTTACGCATTTCTTTCGGAAAGATTGCAAATCACAGTTAAAACAGCCTGCATCCCTACCGCAACTACCATACACACAACCGCCAGAACCGCTTTGTTGTTGGACATAAACGGCGCCAGGAAACAGGGCACGTATGCCGTACATTTCACATCAAACATGCCAATCAAAAGGCCTGTCACCGTAGCGGACGCAATCACAGAGGCAAAAATCTTTTTACTGGCAAACATAAAGGGATAAGCTGCCTCCACGAAGGTTCCGAATCCCAGATTAATGACGATGTTGGGGATACTGGTCACGCGGTCACCGTCCTTCTTAGGCGCAATGATATTGCCCAGCTGAAGCCCTGCGCAGACCATAACCATGGAGCAAAGGTCGATACATCCTAAGAAGCTGTAACCTGTGGATTCCATTTCCAGAAGGATAATTGGAAGGATTGCCGCATGATACACACCACCCATAATTGCAAACCAAATGGCAAATCCGGCAATGGCTCCTGCTAAAATGGGATTTACTGCTAATGCCCAGTCAATAGCGGCCTTGATCATATTGCCGACCCAAAGTGCAACAGGTGCAATCAGAAACATTCCGATAAAGCCGGCTGCAAGTCCTGCAATTCCACCCGCCGCAATATTTGCAGTGGTGCCAGGCACTTTATATTTAAAGCAAAGAGAAATAATATAATAGGCAAATATACCTGCTATGATACCTGTACAGAGCCCGCCGATGATTCCTCCATCAATTGAAAGAGCTCCCGCTACGATACCCGCAACAATTCCCACTTCGTCCAGCCCCGATACCTGCTTTGCTGCGATAGCTGCCAGAATAATAGGAAGATAACCTACCAGTGTGTTAAACACTTCCTCCAGCACACTAAGCCCCGGAACCTTGCTTAGCGCCAGGCACAACGCCATAGCGATAAAACCGGGCATGGACGCCATCATAATTCCTCTGAAATTGATTCGCTTCCACACGCTGCCTTCCTGCACCTGTCCGCCGCCTGAGGAACCGATAATAGGGGAATATTTCAGTTTCCATTCCTTTGATAAAGCCGATACTGCAGAAATTGCCCGTGTCCTGTTTGTGGTTCCTGTGGTCCCGGATGCTGCAATAACACGGCATCCCATAGCCTGTGTATTTGCCATGGAGGTTCCGCCTGTACCTGCACAGGGGATTTTCTTTTCTGCAGCAGCCGTCAATGCTTTATGATTGACTCCCTTAGGATCACAGCTTAAGAGCATGATACCATCAATCTCGTCCTTTCTAATCAACTCCGCCAGCTCCTGATCTGTCTTATCCGCCATCTGGTTAATTTCTTTTAGGGTTTTTTCTTCACTACTTCCTATGGTGTTTTTACCTGAAAGTGTCCACAGCCTTGCTTTCGTATCCATGGAAATATTATCCATGGAAGCGCTTGTTCCGATAAACTGGACGTAGGATACTTCAATTCCGGCAGATTCCGCCTGTACGAACACCTCATGCATCATTTTTTCCGGATCCGCGCCACCCTGATTGTACAGATTACCGCCGCTGCTTCCGATAATTGCCAAATGCTTCATCTTCCACCCCTCCTTATGTATGTTGGTATTAACTTTTGTAAACTACATACACGATATCATAAGATACGTACATTTGTAAATCGGATGAATTGCCAATAAAAAAGTTTATATTTGTATATTTTGCACAATTATCCCTCAATTGATTTGTTTATTATATACATTTTACCTATTTTGAATGCAATCATTTATCAGCAAATGTATGTTATTATCATACAACTTTCTTGCCTATGTGTACATTTTGTATTAAGCTCTTTTCGGGAAAACTCTTGTCAATTCATTTTCAAGCTAACTAGAAGCATGTTACATTCGTAATAAAAAAGTATAGAAGAATTACACTTCTATACTTTTCATCTTCCCATTACGATAATCCTACAATAATCAAGCTTCTTTCAATCTTTTGCTATTTCCTCATTTAATATTTCTATTGCCTTTTCCACTTGATTGTCACTTCCATCAGCTTCACTGGCATCATAGTCATACTCCAACTCAATATCCGGTTCAATCCCAACACCATGAATATTTCTTCCGGCAGGCGTATAGTAAGCACTGATGGTCAGCTTAAGAGCCGTTCCGTCCTCAAGCCTGTGTATCTGCTGCACAATTCCTTTCCCATATGTGGTAGTTCCGATCAGTGTTCCTTTATGGTAATCCTGAATTGCCCCTGCCAATATCTCCGATGCACTTGCCGAATATTCATTCACCAACACTACCAAAGGAATATCCAGTTCTCTCTCCCCGTCACAGGTATATTCCTTGCGCGTTCCCTGCTTATCCTCTGTATACACGATAAGACCTTCCGGCAAAATTTTTCTTGCAATTTCAACCACCGCACTTAGATCCCCACCAGGATTACTGCGCAAATCCAGTATCATCCCTTCCATACCATTCCCACGCAGCTCCGCCATTGCCTCCGTGTATTGATCCACTGTCACAGTATCAAACTCCCGGATTCGCAGATAACCAATATGATCGGCATTCTCCAACATTCCGCTGTCTACGGTAGTCGTTTCTAGCCGTTTGCTTCGCTTTATTTCCAGCCTCTGAAAGTCTACCTCACCTTCTCTGTAAATCGTCAGCCGTACCGTAGTCCCTTCTCTGCCTTTCACCAGGCTGACCACCTGGGTCAGGCTCATTCCCTGGGTCGATTCCCCGTCAACCTCATAAATAATATCGCCCTCCCGCAGGCCTGCTTCCTGTGCAGGAGATTCTTCCATAACACCGTTAATCATAGCCATATTCATCTGCTTACTCATAGAAATGTAAGCGCCAATTCCATAAGAAATACCCTGATTGCTGTTTATTACCTCCTCTAGTTCTTCCTTAGAATAATATTCCGAATATGGGTCATCCAGGGAATTCACCATTCCCTTATAGATCCCTTCCTGCATCCCCTGTGCATCTACCTTATCTTCATAATAGTAGTACTCGCTGATAGCATCCTCAATAATCTTCATTTTTTCAAAGGTATCGGCAGTTATCACACTTTCCTGACTGCCTTCTGCCGCCGTATCCACTGCCCGTCCATTATAGAACCAATAAAGCACTCCTCCTGCACATACGCAGAGAAAAAGCAGAGAAACAATAAGCATTCCTGTAATCAGACCTTTTAAAAAGTCTCTGGAATGTTTTTTATTTTCACCTTCCTTAACCGGTCCCTCCTGTTCCCAGGTTCTGCTGCCTATTTCGTCTGATTTGTCCACTTAAATCTCTCCATTTCAAATTTTTTATTATAAATCTTTCACGTCTTCAATAACGAATTGAAAGATAAACTACACGCATTCCGTTTAACCGCCTAAATAATTCTTTGGATTTACGTAGCTTCCATTTAATCTCACGCCAAAGTGCAGGTGGTTCCCTGTAGAGCGCCCTGTTGTTCCCACTGCCGCTATCTTTTGCCCCTTAGAAACTTCTGCCCCTTTAGAAACATAAAGAGCGGATGCGTGCATGTAAATCGTATACAATCCATCGCCATGATCTATCATAATGTAATTTCCCATGCTGCTGCTGTAAGCGGCCGCCACTACCGTCCCGTTATAAGCCGCTAATATTGGGCTGCCTCCCGGCGCTGCCATATCAATACCATTATGAAATTTCATAACATTTAAGGTAGGATGCATGCGGTTTCCATATTCATCCGAAATCCTTGTATAAGAAGGGGCCGGCCATGCAAACATACCTCCATCATACTTGCGGGCCTGTTCGGCCGCCAGCTTTTTTTTCTCCTCAGCAACCGCTGCTTCCAAAGCTGCAATCGTTTCATTTTCCGATGCAATACTGGCCTCATATTCTTTAATAGCAGCCTCCTGACTTTGAATATCACCTGACATCTTATATATTTCCTGCTCCTTGGCTGCAATCAGTTCGTTTAATGAAGCCTCCTCCTCCTTGGCTGCCGCTTTTGCTTCCTCTAATACATCCTTTTCTTCCTCTAATCCTTCCTTACAAAGAGATACATATTCTGCGTATGCCACATATTCATCTAGCATCTTCCGGTCGTAGGAAGAAAGCATCTCTATATAATCTGCCTTATTGAGCATATCACCAAAGCTTTTCGCCCCCATAAAAAGCTCTAAAAACAGAGTATCCCCTTTTTCATACATAAACTTAATGCGGTTTTTCATAGCTTCATACTGAGCATGCTGCGTATCAATGGCTTCCTCGAGCTCCTTTGTTTTTACTTCGATTTCTTCTTCCTTCTCTTCAACCATTACTCTCAGTTCATCCAGCTTAGCCTGAATATTGGCCAAATCAGTATCAAGCTCCGCCACGTAATTCGCCAAATCAGCTTTTGAAGCTTCCAGTTTCTTTTTCAATGCTTTTACGTCTGTAAGCCCGCTCTGCAGCGCCTTTTTTTCTTCCTTTGCCTTATTGATTTCCGCTTCTTTCTTTTTAATACTGTCATTGGTCAATTCGCTGGCATAAGCAGTCGTCTCACCTTGAAAGGCAATTCCCAAAATCAGTCCAAGACAAATCAGCACACAGGCCATATTTCTCCATCGCTTCATTCATTCACCTCAATTACACCTTAAGGTGTTTCCTGACCGTAGTCACACTGCCTAAAAAGCCCATGCCTACTCCCATTATAACGGATGCTGGAAGTAGAGTATTGAAAATAACCTCCACCGGCAAAAAAGATAATAATTTTGTCAAAATTGAAAATCTTAACATAATATATTCAATCACTTTTTCATAAAGAACATACAAAATCCCAATTGGTATCAATGCGCCAACCAGTCCTATCATCATACCTTCAATGACAAATGGGGCCCGCACAAAAAAATCCGTGGCGCCAATATACTTCATAATATTGATTTCTTCCTTCCGCACCGAAATACCGATAGTCACTGTATTGCTTATAAGGAAGATAGATACAGCGAACAAAATAGCTATGATGCCCACTGAAATATATGCCACCAACGCATTCACACCTGTAAGAGTTGACGCCATAACTTCCGATCTATTGACCAGCCTGATTCCTTCTGTTTCCTCCAAATAGGATACTAGTGCGGGCTGCATAGATACATCGCTTAAATAAATTTCATAGCTGGCAGAATTCTCTAAAGGATTTTCTGTAAAGCCATCGGAATATTCCCCAAGATATTCCTCCTTGAACTCCGCCCACGCTTCATCTGCTGATTTATATACTATCTTGGAGACCTCTGTGCGCTTTTCAATCATTGCACCAATCTCCTGTATCCGTTCCTGGCTGATTCCGTTATCAAAAAAAACGGTAACTGACATTCCTTCTTCCGCATTTTTTACAATACTCTGAAAGTTCATAACAATAGCATAAAACAAACCGAACAAAAACAGACAGGCGCCAATCGTAGCTATAGATGCTAACGAGAACCATTTGTTTCTGAAAATATTGATAATTCCCTGCTTGATGGTGTAAAAAAATGTACTAATCCTCATCTATGTAACCACCTTTTTCTTCATCGCTCACAATGACGCCTTTCTTCATTGTAACAACCCTCTTTTGCATTGCATTAACAATCTCACGATTATGGGTTACTACAAGCACCGTAGTCCCGTTTTCATTAATCTGTTCAAGCAGTTTCATAATTTCCCATGAATTTTTAGGATCCAGATTACCGGTAGGTTCATCTGCAAGAAGAATGCTTGGCTGATTGATTAATGCTCTGGCGATCGCCACCCTTTGCTGTTCTCCGCCGGAGAGCTGCCTTGGCTTTGCCTTATATTTCCCTGCCAGCCCTACAATTGCCAGGATACTGGGAACATTTCTTTTGATTTCCTTATTGGATACCTGTATAATACGCTGCGCAAATGCCACATTTTCATACACGTTCCTATCCTTTAAAAGGCGGAAATCCTGAAAAACAATACCAAGATTTCTTCGGAATTTCGGTATTTTCCTATGGCGAATACGTGTCAAATCGTACCCCATTACATTAATATCACCTGAAGTAGGAACCAGCTCCCTGAGTAGAAGCTTAATCATAGTTGATTTTCCTGACCCACTGTCCCCTACAATAAACACGAATTCACCCTTTTTAATATGTAAGCTGACTCCGTTGAGCGCAGGGGCCCCAGTAGCATATGCTTTACTCACATTGTTGAGCGTAATTATTTCGTCTCCCCCGGAAATATGCTTCTTTCTTCTCCTGCTTTTTGCATCACTTCTGACCACGATTATCCTCCACCTGTACTTCCATGCTTAATTTTAATAATCAAGGCTCTCCATATAATTCATGTATTTCACTACCATAAGTGCAATTCTGAATGTAATGGCATCTTCGAAAATACGAAGATCCAGCCCTGTGCTCTTTTGTAGCTTATCCAGACGATACACCAGCGTGTTTCTGTGGATAAACAGCTGCCTTGATGTTTCAGATACATTGAGACTGTTCTCAAAAAATTTGTTGATGGTCGTGAGCGTTTCCTCATCAAATTCATCCAGACCTCTACCACCAAAAATTTCTTTGATAAACATTTTACATAACGGTATAGGCAGCTGATAGATCAAACGACCAATTCCCAACTCACTGTAGGCAATAATATTTCTTTCATCAAAAAAGATTTTGCCCACATCCATCGCCATTTTTGCTTCCTTATAAGAACGGCTGACCTCTTTGATTTCTCTGACCACCGTCCCATAAGCAATATGCACTTGTGTCATGCCTTCCTTTAACAGAAAGGCTTCTATACTATCCGCGCTCTTTTCAATTTCCTTCGCGCCATCCCCCTCAGACAGATCCTTAACCACAATCACATTATTTTCGTCCACTGCAGTGACGAAATCCTTGCTGTTACTGCCGCAGAAGCTTCTCATAACCTCTAAGACATTACTGTCCCGGCTATTTCCTGTCTCAATTACCAGCACGGCCCTCTTTACATCCGTCTGTATATGCAGTTTTTTTGCACGGCTGTAAATATCCACCAAAAGCAGGTTGTCAAGCAAAAGGTTTTTGATAAAATTATCCTTATCAAACCTTTCTTTGTAAGCCACCAGCAGATTTTGAATCTGAAATGCGGCCATCTTTCCTACCATATATACATCTTCACCAATTCCGGATGCAATCAAAACATACTCCGGCTGCTGTTCATCGTATATTTTGAAATATTGGTATCCCCTTATCTCCTGGGAATCAGCCGGCGATCTGGCAAATTCCACCGTTTCAGACTCGCAGCCTGACATACTAGGCGTTGTAGAAGCCGCTTCCTTTCCATCCACATCCATAACACAAAAATCTACCCTTGTGATTGCCTTAAGCCCTTCAATTGTGTTCTGTAAAATCTGATTAGAAATCATGTGCCCCCTCCTTCTATTGTTTAAAATGCTATGCAAAATAAACAATATTTCTATTAATTATTTTTCTCCCCTTTACACTCCTTTTTTTATATTAATATAAATGTACAAAAAAATCTACCTTTAATTGTGATTTTTTTGTGTATTTTTAATGCTTTTTGGTGCTTTTTTCCAACCCAAAACGCTATGCAACCTTCACAAAAAACAAAAGCAGGGCATCAAATTAAATATTCCACTTTTTACTGATTCATGTTATAATAAGTAACAGATTGTATGCTTCACAAACTGTTCTTGTTGTTGATATCGGCACATTCGTTATATTTCTATATTGAATGGAACGAAAACAACGCTTATCCATCAAGGCTTTATAGTCTGATACGTATAATAATAAGGGTTTTTATGGCATATGTCAAAATCAAATTGAAAGTATGGAGGATTTATTTATGAATATTCCCGAGTTATCAACCGCTTTGGCAAACGTACAGCTTTCTAATCAGGTTGGGATTGCTGTTCTTGATAAAGCAATGGAAAATTCCGAAATAATTGGCGAAAGTCTGATTAACATGATGAGCAATTCTATGGAGTTATCAGTAAATCCCCACATCGGAGGCAACATTGATATGCTTGTCTAACAAGCTCCCAGTGTGTATATGGCAGCGCGGGCATTGAATCGTTCTTAGGTAACGTTTCAAACTTTCTTCACGCTATCATTTGGATAATTTTTTGTACAATCCAAAACAAAGCTCCCGTCATCACACCAATGCAGAGGATAAGGGCTAGTACGAAAGGTACGGAAACCAGCTTATCCTTTTTTTCTGCCCTTTGAAGAAATGTTCTCCTTAGGAGAAAGCAAGACAGTATTCCTTCTCTCCCCTCATTTATACTAATCCAAACAAGCACAGCCCACGCCAGCGGTAATGTAACTGCTGCCAGTACCAAATAAACACCCATTCCATAGAGCAGGAAATCAAATGTAATGGCTCCGGCCTGTTCACTGTAAACATTTGGATTCACTCGAAATGCCCCGTATAAAAGTATAATCTGACTTCCATTAACCAAGCCATGATACAGGATACAAGACCACAAGCTTCCTGTCACTTCCAACAAAAGAACTGCTAAAATCCCCATTCCAAATGCATAGCTTGCCTGATTAAAATTCATATGAATCAAAGCAAAAATAAGCGCAGACATAATCATTGCCCCAAAGGCGCGCCCTGACCGATGATATGAATGATAATAAGCCCCTCTGCAGGCAATTTCTTCAAATACAGGCGCCACAATTCCCACCGACAAATATAAAAGGACAAAAGGCATTTGTCCAATATTCATACTCTCCATTGCAGATGCCACTTCATTTTCCACCCAAATTTGCGAAAAGAGATTCAGTACTGTCAACAAGGGCATACTTAGGAATGTAAACAATCCCGTCATAAGCACAGAAGTAAATTTCATCTTGTGAAATCCCAGAAAAGCAAGTATATTTTCTTTTGATACCAATATAAAAATCAGTACCGGCAATATCACCACTATTTCACAGATTAAATTGTTGAAAACAAGGCTTTCTGCAAGAGAAGGTAAAAATTTAGCCATCACAAGCAACAGCCCTATATAACCTATGATTGTTATCAAAAAAGCCCAATTTGCTTTTTTACTGTTCATTTATTCATCCCCCGCATCTCCAATAACCCGCAAATTGGGGCTAAACCAGCTTAATCCCGTCCGGCTCAATCACAATAAGCCTCTGCTTATATAAATTACCTACTGCACGTTTAAATTCATTTTTACTCATGCCTGTAGCATTTCTGATTAATTCCGGGTCTGCTTTGTCATTAAAGGGCAGCCTTCCGCCTTCTTCCTTTATCATCTCTATTAGCTTTTCTGCGTCTTTGCCCATTTGAATATAAGCCTTTTCTCGAAGGCTTAAGGTCAATTTCCCATCCTCAAGCACGCCTGCTACCCTGGCCGTAATCCTGTCTCCTACCTTAACATCCCCTGTAGGTTCTCTTTTGGGTATCATTCCACAATAGCAGTTATCCACTGCCACAAACATTCCAAAATTTTCAATCACTTCATAAACAAGGCCCTCTACTCTGTCATCCTTTTTATAAGGGCTGTCCGTCCGTAAGTAAGGATAAACCTTCATTGTGGTACAAAGCCGTCCGCTCTTATCAATGTAAAGTGCAACCAGGCAGTCTTGCCCCTCCTGTAGCTTTCCAGTCTGCTCTTTAAAAGGAAGGAGCAGATCCTTCTCTAACTTCCATCCCAGAAACGCTCCTATTTTCCCGACTTCCTTTACCTTAAGCACCGCTACCTCACCAACGGAAAATTCCGTTTCCCTGATGGTCGCAATCATTCTATCCATGGAATCCCTATAAATAAATACGTTCAGGCACTCTCCAACCTTTGCTTCCTTTGGCACCTCTTTCTTTGGCAGAAGCACCCTATCTTCCGGATTTCCTCCCTCTCCGGTATCAGCCAGATATACGCCAAAATCAACTTTTTTTACAATTGTAAGTTCCTGTCTTTCTCCTAATTGTATCATGCTTGTTCTTATCCTCCATACCAGAGCAGTTTACTGAAATAAAATTGCACATGTTCACTAACAAATGCATGCATCTCCTGAAGCAATAAACGATCAGGCCTGTGCCTTACTTCCCCTTTTCTTCCTGCAATTCCACAATACAACAAATTTGATCCTCTTCATCCTTTAACACAATGAAAGATTTCCCATCCTCTGTAGCCATTATGTATGGAATCAGCACATCTCCTAATACTACCTGCTTTTTATATTCTGCCCGTAATTGTCTTATCTGACAGCTTCTTTCCAAATTATCTATCGCTATTCTCACAAACTGCCCATTATTTACATGGTGGTTCGTATCCAAATGACAGGGGCGAATCTGCACCTTTTCCCGGCATTCCATATTTTCAGGAACCTGTATTTTTCTGGGGGCGTATTCCATATCAAGCTTAGGCTCCAAAACATATTTTTCATGCATATCTTCAGGCGCCTTCACCGGCATCCCCGTCCTTGTATCAAGGAGGCTCCAAACCGTATTGGCACAAGCCAGCCGCCTGCCCTCCTCATCTGTCATAAAAAAATTTCGAAACCCCAAAAAACCTTTAAAGTCATATGGTATAGTTCCCACCGTAACTCTCTCGCCCAAACCCGGATACCGCTCCACCACAATCTGCCAGGAGGACATTACCCATACCAGATGCCGCTCCTTTAAACATTTTACTCCCAGGCCTATATCCTCCGACTGAAAGGTGGAACAGTCCTGAAAATAATCAAGCAGTGATTCCAGTCTCAAATGTCCTGATTCATCCAGCTCACTGTATCTGATTCTGCTTTTATAACTATACATATTCTTCCTCTCTTCTAAGAATTTATTTCACATAAAGAGTTTGGAAGTTTACTTCCAGACTTTCCTACTTCTTTTATATTATACACGGTTTTCCTGCCAAATACAACAAAGCACATAATGGCTTCACAGAAATCAATTTTCAAAGACGCTGTGTGCCGGAAAATTGGTTTCCGTGGCCTTAAGGGAAGCAGCGTTGACAGTGACGCGTAAAGAATGATACAATAAAAAAAATGTCAGATTAAGAAGTAATATAAAAATGAAAAAACTCTTACAGATAGTCACGAAATCCTTAAGTATATTATATAAAATTCTTCCATTTTTTATCGGGATGTACTGTTATTATCCTGTTTTTGTGGAGCAGGATCAACGTATTTACCCGTTTCTAGACTGCCTCTATGCCTCTTTCAGGTTGTATTCCGGAGTTACCGAAAGCGACATTCCGGTCGGTGCACTTCTTCAGGTTGCGCGTTTCCTGGCACTGGCCGCAACTCTCAGCATATTGGTAAATCTACTCAACAGAATGAACGATATCATCAATGGGATCAAGCTTCTGGGTCCGGATTCAACAGTTGTCTATGGAGATTCCGTCTATGCGGGATATGTATATGGAAGCCTTGACCAGGGACTGAGAATCCGCGGGGAAGAAAAATTTATCGCTGGTGCTTCCAGGTACCTGCTCATGTTCTCCGGCGATGCGGCAAATCTGGAATTTTACAGCAAAAATTATGAGTCTCTTAAAAATAAAAATGTATACATAATGCTGGAGAATATATCCAGGCAGAATATCGAAAACCCATTGATCACGGTTTTCAGCATTGCAGAGAGTTGTGCCCGGCAATACTGGAAGGATCATCCTGTATCCCAAAGCGAAAGAATCGCGATAATCGGATTCGAAAGTCTCGGCAAAAATATCCTGTTGTACGGGCTTCAGATGAATCTGATCGATTTCCAACAACATTTTGAATATCACATTTTCGGGGATGGAGCGGAATTCCGGCGGGAGCATACCGAGCTTGACAAAATGACTCCCGATGAAATTATTTTTTACGATGACGGTGTCTGCGAATACGCAAAGATGACGCATTTTGACCGTATCATAATATGTGGCGTGGAAGGGAACGACAATATCGCCACCGTGAGCAAATTGCTGATATCAGCGCCGATAGATTGTCCGGTTTATGTTTACGCTCCCAATGGCGACATCATAACCAATCTTTTCGGCAGGGACAGGGTCATATGCTTTGGAGCCGCCAGCAGCACAGCCTCTGCCGACATGATCTTCAATGGAAAATCTATGGAAGCCGCCCGCAGGCAACATGAATTTTACTATAAGCAGTATGGCGGAACCCCCTGGGAAAAGCTCGACAGCTTCAAGCGCTATTCCAATGTGAGCTCATCAGACTATATGTATACCATAGACCGTCTGCTTGAAAGAGGCATGCCTGTGGAAAGCATTGCAAGGCTGGAGCATATCAGGTGGTGCAGGTACCACTATATACATAACTGGAAATACGGCGCGGACACGGATAGCAATAAACGCATACATAACTGTCTCGTACCGTTTTCCGAGCTCAGCGAGGAAGAAAAAATAAAAGATATTGAAGCAATCAAAAGCAAAATGTGAGGAACAATGTACACAGTGGCGAATGAATGCGCCAGGACATGCGTTTCATTTGCCAGGAGAAGTATGTATGAAGTATGCGAGAAAAAAGCCAAAGACAGTAATGGCATATCAGCTGGGCAGCCACTCGCCCATGGAAAAGGATCTTATCTGTGAGGGTGCCATCCGGCTTCTGCCGGATGGCAGTTACGCGCTTTTCTCTCAGGAGGCGGTCAACGGAAAGGGTGAGATTGCCCTGCCAGGGGATTATTTTAAGGTGGATATTGTCGATGGCATGCGGTATCCCTATCCCAACAGCAGAAAGTATTTTGAGGCGAACCACCGTCACCTGCAGGGAGATACTTATGAACAGTCCGGCAGTCTGTTTGCCATCTGGCAGGATGGGGATGATCCCTGTGAGGAGATGGACTTCCTGATCTCCGGCGGACGGCTGGTCATCTGCAAGGAGGACAGTGTCCGATACTTTAACGCCATCCTCTGGGATGCACCGCTGAGTGCGGCCAGAGACGCCACGGTGGTATTCTATCAGGTAGAGCGGGACAGCCAGGGCCGTATCAGGGATGTCCGGTTCAATTTTGTCGCACGCCGGGATTTTGAGCGGGATTATGACATTTTAGACGGAATGTAAACCGGTCTGAGGGCTGAAATGCTTTGCATAATATGTGTGATAAACTTTTGTTTTTGATAGAGTCAGGAGGAATTGAACTGTGAATTTAAAAGAATTGCTGCAATTTGACAATATCGTTATCCAGTGTCATGACAACCCCGATGCGGATGCCATCGCCAGCGGCTATGCGCTCTTTGTATATCTGCGCGCCCGTGGCAGGCAGGTACGGCTAATCTATGGAGGCAGCCAAACCATCCAAAAGAGCAATCTGGTTCTGATGGTGGAGATGCTGGACATCCCCATTGAATATGTCCGAAGCCTGGTGGAGGAGCCGGAACTTTTACTGACTGTGGACTGTCAGTATGGGGAAAAAAATGTCCAGAGCTTTCCGGCCCGGAAGGTAGCAGTCATTGATCACCACAAGATGCGGCCGGAAGATCTTCCTGCCATGAGAGAAGTGCGCGACAATTACGGCGCGTGTGCTACGATAGTCTGGGATATGCTCTGCGAGGAGGGCTTTGACGCCGGAGAGGATGAAAGGCTGTCCACCGCGCTGTATTATGGGTTGTTCATGGACACCGGTAAATTGCAGGAGCTTCGCCATCCAAAGGACAAGGACCTGCGGGATGCGCTGGAGTTCCGCTGTAACAGGGGAAACCTTTTCCTGTTTCAGAACAGCAATCTGTCCCTGGAGGAACTGCGGATTGCCGGACAGGCGCTATCCGGCTACGATTACCATCCGTATTATCGGTTTGCCATAGTAGAGGCTCAGCGGTGCGATCCCAACATTTTGGGGGTCATCAGTGATATGCTCATAGAGGTGGATTCGGTGGACGTTTGTATCGCCTATTGTATGCTGGACGGCGGAGCGAAACTCTCTGTCCGTAGCTGTGTGAGAGAGACCCGGGCGGATGAGCTGACTGCGTATGTGGCCGAGGGGCTGGGCTCAGGCGGCGGCCATATCCGGAAGTCGGGCGGTTTCCTGCGAGAGGATCTTCTGGCTTCGGTATACGAGAGTGAGTATGGTTCCCTGAAACCATCACAGCCTGGAGTCGGTGTCCGCCGTCTGCTTGCGGAGCGGATGGAACGCTATTTCCGGGAGCAGGATCTTATCCATGTAGGAGCTGAGGATGTCCCCGATCTGTCCGGGGCGGCGGTTTATCAGAAAAGGCGTCTGCCCATTGGGTATGTGCGCGCCACAGACCTCTATCCCGCCGGAACCAGAGTGGAGGTTCGCATGCTGGAGGGGGATACTGTCTTTACCATCAGAGAGGATACCTACTTTATGATCGGGGTGGAGGCTGAGGTCTACAAAAACAATGAGGAATACTTTCTCTCCCACAATGAACCGGTGGATATACCTTACCAGTTCCAGGGCGAGTATGCGCCAACCGTTCATGAGGCTGTCAGTGCAGTGGGGTTTGAGGCAGAGGCCGGTTCCAGGAAGAATCTGAAGGATTTTGCCCGAACCTGTATACCCAGGGATACATCCTTTATCCATGCGCGTCAGCTCACTCGCAGGACCAAGGTATTTGTTTCATGGAGTGACAGCTATCTGATGGGCGTCCCAGGGGACTGGCTGGTAAGACGGACAGAAGATCAGAATGATATATATATTGTAAAAAAAGATATCTTTTCGAAAATGTACATGCCACTTTCAGAGGCACAGGCTGATTTGAACGATAATTAAAAAGGAGAATAGAAGAATGGGATTAAACGAAACGCAGAAGAAGGAACGCTCAGAATATCTGGATAGGAATCTGGAGATCACTGAGTGTTCCCAGCGCAAACCCTACGCATTTATCAGCTACGCCAGCGACAACTGGGAGGCGGTGTTCAAAACGGCTGTGGTGCCCATGCAGAGGCAGTACGGCCTTCGAGTGTATGCGGATAAGGCCTTTGACAAGGTAAATGATAAGTGGATTGTGCCCATGCTGCGCAATGTGAGAGGGGCAAACGTGATTGTGGCTTTCGTCAGCCAAAGCTATATCGAAAGCTACGCCTGTTTTCTGGAGTTGCTGACTGCCGTAAACAACCGCAAGCAGATCGTTTTCGTATCGCTGGAGGATCAACTGCGGCTGGGAGACACCACTGATCTGCCCGTGATAGAACGAGGGGCCAAAAATGAGATCATCAACCAGGGCGCTAACATCGCCACCAACACCAACAATACCTCCAACGATATCATGCGGGCCATGAAGTCGGCCTACACCAGCCTGTCCACCCTGCTGGAGCAGGACGCCCTGTCCAAGTACGATATTTCAGACGCATTTATCAATTTCTTTCGGGATGCATCCATCAACCGTAAGACAATCAACGATTTGGGAGCGGTGTGCAGGACAATCAAATCTGTCAGTCGGAACGTGTTCGATAAGGCGTTGACCACTGAGCCGGCACAGAAACCTGCATCGAAGCCTGTGCCTGTAGAAACGGCGGAGCCGATACGTCAGACAGAGCCGGCCCCTGCGCAGACAATAGAGCCGGCGCCGGTGAAACAGGCAGAGCCCGCCCCCGCGCAGGCATCGGATTTGGAATCGGTACGGCAGCCGGATACTGCATCCGTCCAGCCGGTAGAAATGGATTCGAAAGCAGATTTTTCTTTCAGCGATAGTGGGCCAAAGACCAAAAGATCCCTGAATGTCAAACTCATGGGAGCCATTGCTTGTGCTATAGTGGTAGTGCTGGTGGGGCTGTTTGTCATATTGGGCGGCGCGAAAAACGTCACCGATATGACTTATACCACTCCAGGTGGAGTCGCAGGCACCTACACCGGTGAATGGAAGAAGGACCAGCCCGAGGGACAGGGCACCATGACCGGAAGTGATGGCACCGTTTACACAGGCGAATGGAAGGACGGCGTACTCAATGGTAAGGGCACCGCCACATACGCCAACGGGGATGTCTATGAGGGTGAATGGAAAGACAGTCTACCCAATGGCCAAGGCACAACCACATATGCCAACGGAAATGTCTATGAGGGTGAATGGAAGGACGGCCTGCCCAATGGCCAGGGCACCTATACACATGCCAATGGTGCGGTCTATGAGGGTGAACATAAGGATGGCCTACGGGATGGTCAAGGTACCTATACAGATGCCGATGGCAACGTCTGGACAAGTGAATGGAAGGACGATAAACTCAACGGCCAGGGCATCGCCACATACGCCCGCGGCAGTACCTATGAGGGCGAATGGAAGGATGATAAACGGGATGGCCAAGGTACCTATACAGGTGCCGATGGCAATGTCTGGACAGGCGAATGGAAGGATGACAAACTGAACGGCCAGGGCACCGCCACATACGCCAACGGCAGTACCTATGAAGGCGAATGGAAAGATGATAAATGGAATGGTCAGGGCACCTACACACATGCGGATGGCACCATCGAGAGCGGAACGTGGGTAGATGGCGAACTGAACGCAACGCTCACCCTGGATGACGGTGTCTACACGGGAGCTGTATCTGACGGCAAACCCAACGGGACAGGCACCATGAAGTATACGAATGGACGGGTCTATGAAGGTCAGTGGAAAGACGGTCTTCGCAGTGGCCAGGGAACCTTTACAGATACCAATGGCAATGTCTGGACAGGCGAATGGAAGGATAACAAACTGAACGGCCAGGGTAGTGTGAAGTATGCTGATGGCGGGACCTACGAGGGCGGATTTGCAGACAACGTTTTCAGCGGTCAGGGCAGTAGAACCTGGGACGATGGCACGAAATATACGGGCGAATATAAGGATGGCAAATTCAACGGGAAAGGTATCATAACCTATAAGGGCGGCAGCACCTACGAGGGTGAATTCATAGATGGCGAGAAGAATGGCGAGGGTGTTTATACCAAAGCAGACGGAACCGTAGTGAACGAGAAATGGGATCGTGGAACAAAGATAAGCTGATTCGTACAAAAGATTCCGACCCAATTTACATGTCCCATAGGACATGTAAATTGGGTCAGGAGAGAAACTTCAGGAAAATATTTTTCCCAGTTTAGAATTAAATTTTTAAAATCCAATAACATAATTTTTAAGAAAACCGCATAAACACTGCATTTTCAGGCATAAAAAAAACCGGTAGATTCATTCTACCGGATTATTTTTCGCTGGGCTACAAGGATTCGAACCTTGAAATGACGGAGTCAGAGTCCGTTGCCTTACCGTTTGGCGATAGCCCAATATCAATTACTTAAAATAGTATACACGATAATATTACATTTGACAAGTATTATTTTAAATTTTTTTATAAAATATATATTCTGAATTTTTCTAAATTTCCTGAATTATTTTAAGCAATTTACACATCCTATGGAAAAAAATGTTTTCAATTTAGCAAAAATCTGGTATCTTTAAAGTGTATGTATGCTCATATATGTATTTTGATTAGGAGGGTTTTTTATGAGGTATTTTTTTAATGGCAAAATTGAAAAAGAGGATGACCTTTACACAATCCGCATTCCCTTTAATGTGTGGGAAGTCTGCAAAAAACGTGATGTAATTGAAGCAGAATTGGTTTTAGACAACAAAATTATTGAATGTGAATTAATTCCTGAAGCAAAGGGTAACTACAAAATTCACTTGCAGGAAGATGATGTTTCACATGTGGACATCACCAAAGAGCACAAGATTCTTCTTCATATTACAAAAAGTTTGATTCAAATTAATCAGAACAGCCCATACAGCTTCGACAATCCAATCCGCAAGATTGATGGTATTGACATTATCATTCAGCCTGAGGATGGTCTTTGTGGCCAGACCTGCGTTGCTATGCTGGCAGGCATTACCATTGCCGAGGTAATCAGCGTTATGGACTGCCGTGAATGGCAGGCTACTATGGGACGTGTTATCTCCGCTTTAAATTACTATGGAATTGACCACAGTGATATTATTGTTTATACCGAAGGCAAGCCGGCTACTCTCCCTAAATGCTGCATCATGATGGAAAAAATGGGGCTTTATTGCCATTATTTAGTTCACTATGATGGAAAATTCTACGATTCCAATCTGGGTATCATTCCCGAATATGATATGGGCAAGCTTCTTGGTTATCTGGAAGTAAAGGTTGAATAAATTGTAACTAAAATCCCCCGGCAGATATCGGGGGATTTTAGTTCTATTAACTATTCGGGAAATTTACACTCACACTACACCTCGAAAATTAAATCCCCATAAGTGGGAATAGGCCATACTTCTTTATCTACCATCATTTCAACTTCATCAGCCGGCGCCCGCAGCTCATCCATTGCAGTTTTTACAATATCTTTATAATAGAAGGCTTGCTCCTTCACATTACTTACATCACCTGCCTTAGCCAAAGCGTCCTCCAATTTTTCCAAAGCCGTTTTCATAGAGGAAAGTTTTCCGGAAACGGTCTTTAGTAAATCAGCGCAGGCAGATGCATCCGCCCCTGCTTCTTTTACCGCAATAACAGTATCTGCAAGAGATTTTGTATATTTCATTACAGCAGGTATAATCTGCTTAGATGCCATATCAATCATGGTAAGCGCTTCAATGTTAATGGTCTTTGTATAGGTTTCGTAAAGAATCTCCTCACGAGACTCCAGCTCTGCCTTGGTAAAAATACCAAATTTTTCAAAGAGTTTTACTGCCTTATCCGTTGTAAGACTATCCACTGCCTCAACCATGGATTTAATATTGGGAAGCCCTCTCCTTTCAGCCTCTTTTACCCACTCCTCTGAGTATCCATTACCGTTAAAAATAATCCTCTGATGTTTTGTCAAATATTCTTTAATCAAATCATGCACCGCCAGGTCAAAATTTTCTGCTTTTTCAAGAATATCGGCCGCCTCGCAAAAAGCCTCCGCAACGATAGCATTTAAAATCGTATTTGGGCTTCCAATAGAATCCGAAGAACCAACCATACGGAACTCAAATTTATTTCCCGTAAAAGCAAACGGTGATGTCCTGTTCCTGTCTGTTGCATCCTTTGTGAAATCTGGCAGAGTAGAAACACCGGTTTCCAGCTTGCCACCCTGCAATACATGGGCAGCCTCACCTGTTTCAACCAGCTGCTTTACCACATCCTCAAGCTGCTCCCCGAGGAATACAGATATAATTGCCGGAGGTGCTTCATTCGCGCCAAGTCTATGGTCATTGCCCACATCGGAAGCACTTTGGCGGAGCAGATCTGCATGTGTGTCAACCGCTTTGATAATACATGCAAGTACAAGTAAAAACTGAATATTTTCATTGGGTGTATCACCGGGATCTAACAGATTCATACCACTATCCGTCCCAAGCGACCAGTTATTGTGCTTACCGGAGCCGTTTACACCTGCAAAAGGCTTTTCGTGCAGCAGACAAGTAAGTCCATGACGGCCTGCAACCTTTTTCATCGTTTCCATAACCAGCTGGTTGTGGTCAACTGCAATATTTGCCGTTTCATATATGGATGCTAACTCATGCTGTGCGGGAGCCACCTCATTATGCTGGGTCTTTGCGGTAACACCAAGCTTCCATAATTCAATGTTTAAGTCCTTCATATAAGCACCAATACGCTCCCGTATGGTTCCAAAATAGTGATCTTCCAGCTCCTGACCCTTTGGTGCAGGTGCGCCAAATAAAGTACGCCCTGTGAAAATAAGGTCGGTTCTCTTTAAATACTTCTCCCGATCTACCAGAAAATACTCTTGCTCCGGTCCTACGCTTGCTGTTACTTTGGTAGCTTCAGTATTTCCAAAGAGCCTTACGATACGCAAAGCCTGTTCATTGATTGCTTCCATGGAACGAAGCAAAGGTGTCTTTTTATCCAGTGCCTCTCCTTTATAAGAATAAAATGCAGTAGGAATGCAGAGAATTACACCGGTCGCATCCTCTTTTAGAAAAGCAGGTGAAGTAATATCCCATGCTGTATACCCTCTTGCCTCAAAAGTAGCCCTCAGGCCTCCTGAAGGAAACGAAGAAGCATCCGGTTCTCCCTTGATTAACTCTTTACCGGAAAACTCCATGAGCATCTTGCCGTTTTCATCAGGATGGGAAATGAAAGAATCATGCTTTTCAGCAGTGATGCCTGTCAACGGCTGGAACCAGTGGGTATAATGGGTTGCACCATTTTCCACAGCCCAGTCCTTCATCTCCTTTGCAACAACATCTGCTGTTGCCAGTGATAACTCACCGCCATTTTCCATTACCCTGATAACATCCCTGTAAACATTTTTAGGTAACCTTTCTTTCATTGTAGCGCGCGTGAATACCTTGCTTGCAAAAAACTCTTCAACGTTAATTACTTCACTCATCCTTCTACTTCCTTTCGTAGTTTCCTCACAAATAAAAAATGCCCCAAAAAACTTTTGGAACATCTTTGTTCGTAACATTACTTTAAATTTTCTTCGTTCTTAAAGATACACGATAATTTACAAAATTGCAATACCCTATTTTATTTTTATCAGATTTGGCCAAAAAGAAATTTGATACGACAGTCCCAATAGACATATTGTATAAGGTAGTTTATCAAACGCTTCACTTTTGCAGGCCGATTCATTCAGGATTTTTCCGAATCCTTAAAATGTCATGCCGATCCGGCCGCTCACTGAGCCCAACCCACAAAATTTCTCTGGCATGAGGCGCGCTTGCAACCAGTTCTCCCTCCACTGTCATCAAAGACAACACTTGGGCCGATACATTTCTTCCATCCGGCTTCATAATCTCTATATCATCTCCCACGCTGAACTTATTTTTCTGCTCTATCCTGGCCAATCCTGTTTCAGACAACTCTTCAATTATACCAAGGTAAATATACTCGCTTATATAAGTATTATTATCATAAATCTGTGTGCTTTCATCCGGCTTACCAAAGTAAAATCCGGTAGAAAACTGGCGATAAGTACATTTTGCAATTTCCTGCTTATACCAGTCCATATTCGCTCGGTATTTCTCCTTTGATTCAAGGTAATCATCAATTGCTTTTCTATAAGTTCTTGCCACTGTAGCCACATACAGCGCATTTTTCATCCTTCCTTCTATTTTAAAACTATCAATCCCTGCATCCAGCAATTCAGGAATATACTCTACCATGCACAAATCCTTGGAATTAAAAATATAAGTTCCCCTCTCATTTTCGTAAACCGGTAGATATTCCCCCGGACGCTTTTCCTCCACTACCGCATACTTCCACCTGCATGGATGGGTACAGGCTCCCTGGTTTGCATCCCTTCCCACAAAATAATTGCTAAGCAGGCATCTTCCCGAATAAGAAATACACATAGCGCCATGGATAAAGCTTTCTATCTCCATATCTTCCGGTATTTTACGGCGGATTTCTTTTATCTCGCTTAAGGAAAGCTCCCTTGCACAAACCACTCTCTTAGCTCCCAGTTTATGCCAGAACAGATAAGTCATATAATTTGTATTATTAGCCTGTGTTGAAATATGGATATCCACTTCCGGACATATTTCCCGGGCCAAAGTAAACATCCCGGGATCCGCAATAATAAGAGCATCCGGCTTCATTTCCTTTAATTCATGAAAATAACCTGCTGCCCCTTCAAGGTCTCCATTATGCGCCAATATATTCGCCGTTACATGCACCCGCACACCATGAGCATGCGCAAATTCAATTCCTTCCCTCATCTCATCCAACGAGAAATTCTTAGCCTTGGCCCGAAGCCCAAAGGCCTCTCCTCCTATGTATACAGCATCCGCCCCAAAGCGAACTGCTGTTTTCAAAACCTCCAGAGAACTGGCAGGTATCAAAAGTTCAGGTTTCCGCATTATATATCACCCTATTTTTCTTAACACTCACTGTCACGCCATCTCCTACAGGCAAAATGGCCGTCTCAAGCTGTTCATTATGTTTTAATTCATAAAGGTATTCCCGCATCCTTCCGTGGATGGTGCGATCTCTTCTGGTAACTGCAAACCGGGACTCCATTACCTCCCCTTCCTGTAACACATTATCAGATATAAGCAGTCCTCCGGCAGGCATAAGCCGCAGAATATCCGGCAGAAAATGAATATACTGCCCCTTAGCGGCATCCATGAAAATAAAGTCATAAGGTCCTATAAGCCTGGTCAATAATTCTGTAGCATCACCCTCTAACAATGTGATTGCTTTCTCTTTTCCCGCCTTCTTAAAATTTTCTCTGGCAAGTGGGATTCTTTTTTCGTATTTCTCAATCGTTGTAATCTGACAATCCTTCGGCCCATATTCACTCATGAGAATCGCCGAAAAACCAATCGCAGTCCCCACCTCAAGAATCTGTTTTGGTTCCTTCATCGCAAGTAAAAGCTTCAAAAGGCTCTGCATCTCCGGTCGTATAATCGGCACATTTGTTTCAACAGCATACTCTTCCAATTCGTTTAAAAAAGGGGTATTGCCCACATCAAAGGAATTGATAAAAGCGCTGACTCTATTCTCCATCTTCAGGCTGCTCAGCTCCATCCCGGGGCACCTCCTCCCCATCAGCGCTGACGCCTTCTTCGTCTGCCTCTACATCCTCCTCCTCAGAATCTGCTGCCACAGGTGTAGGTGTGTTTCCTGTTGCCTTATCTTCCTCCGATACAGGGGTAGCCATAATTTCCAGCATCTGGCTTGCTGTCATATCTGTGCTTAAATCATAAATACCAGGAACAATTTTTCCATGATAGGCGGAAAGAAGCTCTTGCACTATGAACAAATTTGCATCTTCAATTAATCCTCTTTCTTCCAGCATCTGAGCAATTTCCTTTAGTGAAGCAGATTCCTCTATGCTCACCGTAATCGTTCTTCCTCCCGAGGCTGACACAGGCTGGTCTGCAAACACCCGATATCCAAACTCGTACGCCTGTGTAGCGCTACGAAAGACAAAAACGATAACCGCAGCAATAACCACCACCTTAATTATGGTTTCTATCACTGTAGCTATTAAATATTTTGTACTCATAAAACAATCATCCCTTCCTGTGCCTTAAAGATCCCGGGAAATAAACTACTCAAAATCCAGTTCATCCGCAATCGCTATATCAACCTCCTGCATCAACCGGCAAAATGCTAATTCCGCACGCAGAAAATCATTTACCAATGGATTTTCCCTGAATTTTTCATATTCCCGTTCAAAGGCTTCCATTTTTTCAAACAGCTCATCTACCTGGGCCGTATTTTGAATCTCATAGTTTCGCCGCCGGAACTCATTGACCTTCTCGTAAACCTCAGGATCTTCCTTTATCTTTTCAAGCTGATAACGATACCTTCTGTAGGTTTCCGTATTTTTAATCGAATTAACAAACCATTCCACAGCCGCATCCATATGACTATCCAGCATGATTATTTTCTCCTTATATCTCCATTATAATAGGCAGAATCATGGGACGGCGCTTCGTTTTTTTCCATACATAGTCGCCCAAGGCATCCTTAATGGAGCTTTTTAATTTGCCCCAATCAGAAATCCCCCTGCTCAGGCAGCTGTCCACCGCCTCATTTACCACAATTCTGGCTTCCTCCATCAGTTCATCAGATTCCCTTACATACACAAACCCTCTGGACACAATGTCAGGCCCGCTTACCAATTCATCGCTTGCCCCATCCAGCCCAAGTACCACAATCATGATACCGTCCTCCGCCAGATGCTGCCTGTCTCTGAGCACAATATTCCCAACATCGCCCACTCCCAGTCCATCTACCAGAATATCACCTACCGGCACCTTTCCGGTAACCTGCGCCTTTTCCTCGGTAAGCTCCAGCACATCGCCGGACTGTAGTATAAAAATATTTTCCTTGGAAATGCCAAGCTCTTTGGCTATTTTAGCCTGTGCCTTTAAATGCTTATATTCCCCATGGATAGGAACCGCGTATTTGGGCCGTACCAAAGTATAAATCAGCTTGATTTCCTCCTGGCAGGCATGGCCTGAGACATGAACATCCTGAAAAATAACATCCGCACCCTTTAGCAACAGCTCATTGATCACATTCGTAACCGCCTTTTCATTCCCCGGAATTGGATGTGAGGAAAAAATTACAGTATCTGTAGGCCCAATAGAAATTTTTCTATGATTGTCCCCTGCCATACGGCTCAAGGCTGCCATGCTTTCCCCCTGACTTCCTGTTGTGATAATGACCGTTTTCTCATCCGGATAATTTTTAAGCTGCTCAATATCAATTAATGTATTTTCCGGAATACTCAGATATCCTAAATTAGTAGCCGTTTCAATCACGCTCACCATACTGCGGCCCTCAACCACCACCTTGCGGCCAAATTTATAAGCAGTATTGATAATCTGCTGCACCCTGTCCACATTAGAGGCAAAGGTCGCGATAATAATGCGGGTGTTTTTATGCTCCTGGAAAAGGATATCAAAGGTTCTCCCTACTGTGCGTTCCGAGGACGTAAAGCCTGCCCGCTCCGCATTAGTGGAATCACACATAAGCGCAAGCACGCCCTTTTTACCGATTTCAGCAAAACGCTGCAGGTCAATAGCATCACCAAACACCGGCGTGTAGTCTACCTTAAAATCTCCCGTATGCACCACAATACCTGCCGGGGAATAAATAGCCAGCGCCGCGGCATCCACAATGCTATGATTTGTTTTAATGAATTCAATCCGAAACTGTCCAAGATTTATAGACTGTCCGAATTTTACTACTTTTCTTTTTGTATTGTTTGTAAGATTATGCTCTTTTAGCTTGTTTTCAATAATTCCCATGGTCAGCTTGGTTGCATAAATGGGAACGTTCACCTCTCGCAGCACATAGGGTAACGCACCAATATGATCCTCATGGCCATGTGTAATGATGAAGCCCTTTACCCGCTCAATATTGTTTTTTAGGTAGGTCACATCAGGTATGACCAGATCAATTCCCAGCATATCGTCTTCTGGGAAAGAAAGACCGCAGTCCACAACAATAATACTGTCTTCGTACTCAAAGGCAGTAATGTTCATGCCAATCTGCTCAAGGCCACCAAGCGGAATGACCTTCAGCGCTAAGCTGCTTTTCTGTTCATTTTTTTTCAATCAGATTTACCTCAACTTTCTTTTCAGCACCTGCGCAGCTTCCCGTTATAACCTAAACAAAATTTACCACTCGTGTAACCTGATTTTATCCTTTTCCGAATTGTCACACGCACTTAATTCATTGTTTACGAAAGAAACAGGTTGCCTTGGCAAGGGCACTGTATTTTCTATAAACAACTGCCGCCTTATCTATGGACAGTCTGTTTTACTTACACAAAATCTCTCGGCTATTCGCTCTTTTCCACATTGTATTGATAGCTTACTTAAGCTCAATGTCCTCAAGAAGATTTTCAAATACCTCCGCAACAGCGGACATCTCCGTGTCATCCTCTACGATTTCATAGATACTTTCCCCGGTTTCTTGCTCTGTAATCTCTTTTAATATGAGAGCTTCTCCATCCCCTTTCTGGGTATCTGTCACCAGAATATATTGATTTCCGCCCAGCTTTGTCTGCTCTAAAATATAAAACTCCACACTTTCCCCGGTGTCAAGTGTAAATTTAATCTTTTCCAATTATCTTCTCCTACAATCTAAAAATCCCTGTAAAATAAGCACAGCCGCAATTTTATCCACATATTCTTTGCGGTTTTCTCTTCGTATTCCAGCCTCTATCATTGCCTTGTCAGCGGCAACAGTGGTAAGTCTTTCATCCCATGTATGTACCGGCAGTCCTGTGCGCCGCTCCAGCTTGTCCTTAAATGCAAGGGTTGCTTCTACCCTTGGCCCTAATGTATCGTTCATGTTTTTGGGCAGCCCTAAAACCATTTCTTCCACCTGATATTCCTCAATCAGTTCCTCTATTCTTGCCAGTGTCTGGCGTAATTTATTTTCTTCTTTTCTTCTGATAATTTCTATTCCCTGGGCTGTAATCAGCAGTTGGTCACTGATTGCCACGCCTACCGTTTTTGCCCCAAAGTCCAAACCCATAATCCGCATATTTTTACTGCTTTCTGTTTTATTGGCCATGTTCTATTTCCAATGACTGCTTTTAATATACTCCGTCAGCATTTCTTCCACCAGCTCGTCCCGCTCTACCTTCATAATCATGCTTCTGGCATTTTTGTAGCTGGTGATGTATGTGGGGTCTCCCGACATAATATACCCCACAATCTGATTAACAGGATTATACCCCTTCTCGGTCAGCGCTGCGTATACATCTGCAAGTATTTCTTTTACGCTTGTATTATCTGTCTCTACTTTAAAAAATTGTGTATTTCCTAAATCCTGCATAAGTAACACCCCTTAATATCAACATTCACTCGCTCTTATCTTACTCCTTTTTATCATAAAATTCAATGTATTTGCGGCTGAAACAGCAAAATATCTGACATAAGGAAGTCCGTAAGCATGCCTTTTCGTATCTGGCCCGAAAGATTTTCTTCTGTTTCATAGGCTGCGCGAATGTACTCTCTTGTATGACCAATCTGATAATTTCTACCGTTTATCCTTCTTTCTTCCTCAAACAGCACTTCTGCCTGCTTATGTAAATACATTTTTCTGTATGCTTGTGACATTTTCTTTTCAAGCTCTAAAAGCGTATTGCTGCGAAGGGCCTTCTCTCCTTCCGAAATCTGCTTATCCATAACGGCCGCCGGCGTCCCTTTCCTTTTCGAGTATTTGAAAATATGCATCTCATAAAATCCAACCTTTTGCAAAAACTCCTTTGTCTTTTCAAAGTCCTCCCATGCTTCACCCGGAAATCCCACAATCACATCCGTGGTAATAGCCGGTTCATCAAAGTATTTTCTTAAAATACACACTTTTTCATAGTATTCCTTTGTGGAATACTTTCTATTCATTCTCTCGAGCACCTCATCACAGCCGCTTTGCAGAGAAAGGTGAAAATGGGGGCAAATCTTGGAACATTCAAAAAGCCCTTTTACAAATTCTTCCGTAATTATTCTCGGCTCCAATGAACCTAAGCGAATCCTCTCTATGCCTTCCTCCTGCTGCAGACACTGTATCAGCCATAGTAATTTACTCATGGTAAAATCATTTCCACTTTTCATGCCATAAGAACTCAAATGTATACCTGTAAGAACCACCTCCTTATAACCGTTCCTGGAAAGTCTTCTTACTTCATCTAAGATATCCTCTATCTTGCGGCTGCGTATCCTCCCTCTCACATAAGGAATGATACAATAAGAGCAAAACTGATTACACCCATCCTGCACCTTGATAAAGGCCCTGGTATGCTCCGCCGTACGGTGCAGCACCATAGTTTCATATTCATCCGTATGCCCAATCTCTATTATCGTCCGGCCCTGCAGGGTCTTATTCTCTTTAGCTTCCTCCTGTTCTTTGTGCTCTGCTTTTTCCTTATTTGACAAAAATTCTTCAAGAATAGGGATCAAATCCTTCTTTTTGTTATTTCCAATGGCAAGGTCAATACTCGCATCCTTTAAAGTATCTTCCCCTCCTGCCTGCACATAGCATCCCACAGCCACCACCACAGACGCCGGATTCATTTTTTTCGCCCTGTGAAGCAGCTGTCTGCTTTTTCTGTCCGCTATATTCGTTACCGTACATGTATTTACAATATAAATATCAGCCTTTTCATCAAATGGTACAACCCTATAACCCTTTTCCTGCAAGATCTGTTGCATATAATCCATTTCATATCCGTTTACTTTGCATCCAAGGTTGTGAAATGCTACACTTTTCATTCTAACCACCATATTTTTTGTATTGTTTTATCATTGACTTTTTTATCCCAACCCTTTACTATAATAACACAGGGTATAGAAAGAAAAGGAGGTAAATAAAATGAAAACAGTACAAATTTCGTTAAATTCAATTGATAAGGTAAAATCTTTTGTAAATGATATTTCAAAATTTGATTATGATTTTGATTTAGTATCCGGCAGGTATGTAATTGATGCGAAATCTATTATGGGTATCTTTAGTCTGGATTTATCCAAACCCATTGATTTGAATATCCATGCAGAAGATAACATCGATGCTGTTCTGGAAGCTTTAAAGCCTTACATGATTTAATACTCGTAAGGAGCGCGCCTGCAGGTTTAGGCGAAGGTAATCATAAACCGTAAATTTATGATGCGGCCAGAAACATACATACATAATTAAAACCGTGAGCTGGCTTATATGCCAGCTCCTTTTTATGCACAGACCAAGGCATAGGAAACTGTAACAGCGTTATTTCCACCTTACCACTTCTACCTCGTCTGTGTCTATTGCCTTCCGCACCAGCTCGTCCATTTTTTCTCCTAATTTCAATTCGTGACGCTTAATCACATTCAAATTGGGCTTTGTCACCGGATGCTTTGCCACAAAAATAGTACAGCAATCCTCGTATGGCAAAATAGATGTTTCATAAGTTCCAATCTTTTCCGCCACATTCACAATTTCCATCTTATCAAAACCGATTAAAGGACGAAAAACAGGAAGTGTACACACTTCATTGGTCACGGCTAAAGACTGTACCGTCTGGGAAGCCACCTGGCCAATGCTCTCTCCTGTAATCAGTCCCAGACAATCATTTTTTTCCGCCAGCATTTCCGCAATCCGCATCATATACCTGCGCATAATGATGGTAAGCTCCTCATGAGGGCATTTGTCATAAATATACAATTGAATATCCGTAAAATTAATGGTATGGAGATAAACCGCTCCTGCATAACGGGAAACCAGCCTGGCCAAATCAACCACCTTCTGCTTTGCCCTGTCACTGGTATAAGGAGGGGCATGAAAATAAACCGCATCTATTTTAACGCCGCGCTTGGCAATCATATATCCGGCCACTGGCGAATCAATTCCCCCTGACAAAAGAAGCATTGCTTTTCCATTACTGCCTACCGGCATACCGCCTGGACCTGGTATTTCCATAGAATAAATATAAATTTTTTCACGGATTTCCACATGCAGCATCACATCCGGCTCATGCACATCCACCCGCATCATAGGAAAAGCGTCCAGTACTGCACCTCCAAGCTCTCTGCTAAGCTCCATAGAGGTCATGGGATAATTTTTTCTTGCCCTTCTTGTATGGACTTTAAAAGTAATGTTCTTATCGGCATACACCTTGTCCACATAATTGATAAGCGCTTCCGCAAGTTTTTCATAGCCCTCATCCTCCGCATGGACAACCGGGCAGATACCTGAAATGCCAAACACTGTCTTTAAATTATCCACCGTTTCCTCAAAGTCAAACGCCGACAGAGCGTGCACATAAATTCTTCCATCGGTACGTGTTACCTTAAATTCGCCTTCACATCTCCTAAGAGCATATTTAACCTGATGAACCAGCGCATCCTCAAATATATATTTATTCTTTCCCTTAACACCAATTTCCGCATATTTAATCAAAAAAACACTAAACATATTTCCTCTTTTCTTGAAAGGTATCGAATAACCCCGCAGCAAACCAGCCAAATGCCGGCTGCGGGGCTATATCCTCCATGCTTCCAGTAACCCTCCATGTCGCTGCTTTGCAGCGATATAAAACCGAATGAAAAATGCCGTATTTTAGGCATTTTCCCGGGTGAAATTTAGAAGTTCTTAGCGAAACAGCCTCTGCTGTGAGCTTTAGAACTTCTTTTCACCCTATTGTCTGGTATATTTCCTAAGCATGGGAATTATATCATACAACATCTGCAAAGTATAGTTTATTTCTTCTATTGTCGTAAAAACTGAAAAACTAAAGCGTATCGTGGAGCCCAGCAGCTGCGTATGGATTCCCATAGCTCGCAGCGTTGCGGAAGGCTGTGGCTTGCGGGCTGAGCAGGCGCTTCCTGCCGAAACATAAACCCCTTTATCCTCCAGCGCATGAAGAATCACCTCGCTGCGCACTCCCTGAAAGGAAACACTTACAATATGCGGTGCACCTGTTTCATTCGGATGTCCGTTTACAATCACGTTATCTATCTTTTGTACGCCGGATACAAAGGCCCTCTTTAACCGGTAAAGATTTTCTACCTCCCGGTCCAAATCACTATAAATGATTTCTATCGCTTTTGCCAGCCCGGCAATCGCCGGAACATTTTCTGTACCGGAACGAATCCCCTTTTGCTGTCCGCCACCAAAAACAATGGGCTTGATCTTCACCTTTTCATCTACATACAAAAATCCAACCCCTTTTGGCCCGTGGATCTTATGCCCGCTGACAGACAATAGGTCTATTTTCATCCTTTTGGGATATATCCTGCACTTCCCATATCCTTGTACAGCATCCACATGAAACAATATTCTGGGATTTATCCCCTTAATAAGCGCCCCTGCTTCTGCAATAGGCTGCATAGAACCCACCTCATTGTTGGTATGCATGATGGACACCAGGATGGTTTCTCCTGTAATGGCACGCTGTAAATCTTCCAGACGGATACATCCTTTTTCATCTACCGGCAGATAAGTCACCCTGAATCCTTCTTCCTCCAAATGCTTCATGGTCTGAAGAACCGCCGGATGTTCAATCTGCGTAGTAATCAGATGCCGGCCACTCCGGCAGTTTGCATAAGCACATCCCATCAGTGCAAGATTATCGGATTCCGTTCCTCCTGAAGTAAAAAATATTTCTTTTTGATTTACTTTTAAATTTTCGGCAATTACATCCTTTGCATAACGTATATATTTCTCCGCCTCAACGCCCTTTCTATGGAGACTTGAGGGATTTCCATAGTCTTCACACATAATCTGGGTCATCAGGGCAGCTACTTCATCAAAGCTTCTGGTGGTCGCCGAATTATCTAAATATACCTCCATATTAATCCTCCATTCTTGCCGGCAGCCCGCAAGTTTGGATGCCAGCACAAATTTGTTTGACTGAAAAATCTTTGATGATTCAATCTATGGCCTTTCTGAACAGAGCGTTCTTTTATCCTACTATTACTATATGATTATTGTTCCAAATGGTACATTATAATAGAGAGAACTGTCATGCCGGCGGTTTCCGTTCTCAAAATACGCCTTCCCAATGTAACAGGCATGATCCCCGCCTTTATCGCATCCTCAATTTCCTCTGTTGAAAACCCTCCCTCCGGTCCAATGAAAACCGCCACATCTTTCCCCGGCCGCAAACTGCCAATCACTTCCCTGGTCCTTTCCATACCTTCTGCAAGCTCATAGGGAATCATTCTAATATCCGCACACTGGCTATGGTCTATAGCCTCTCGAAAGCTCATCACATTCCGCACCCTGGGAATAATCCCCCTTTTGCTTTGCTTGGCCGCCGCCTCGGCAATTTTCTGCCACCTTAAAGCTTTGCTTTTAGCCTTGCGCTCATCCAGCTTCACCACAGCCCGCTTTACCGCAATCGGTATGATTTCATACACGCCTAATTCCACTGCTTTTTGAATAATCCACTCCATTTTATCTGCCTTCGGCAGTCCCTGAAAAAGATATATTTTAGAAGGAAGCTCCACTCCATCTTCCTTGATAAAGCGAACCTCACAAATAATTTCTTCTCCCTTAAGCTCCTTAATGCCACAGCGGTATTCTTTTCCATCTACTCCGTTGCTCACGGAAATTTCTTCCTCTGCCTTCATACGTAACACATTTTTAATATGATTGACGTCTTTTCCTGTTATAATTACCTTATTTCCCTGAATCTGATCAGGTTCTACAAAAAACTGATACATCTTTCTGCCCTATCTGTTGTAATCGTTCAGACAAGCTGACCTTGTTCCCCTACGTCCACTGCCGGATGATAATTAACTGCTCTTTTGCGCTACCACACTGACCCATTCGCCCTGATAGTTCACCTCAAGCACCTCAAGCCCTACTGCTTTTACCGCACTGACCACTGTTTCTTCCTTATCATCAATAATACCTGATGTAATATAAATGCCGCCCTTTTTCAGCTGGTGAACAATCACCGGTGTCAAGGCCAAAAGCACTTCAGCTAAAATATTGGCTACTACAATATCATAACATTCGTATCCTACCTGATTCTGTATTTCCTTTTCCGTGATAATATTACCAATCATCATAGTAAAATCATCCGCGGCTATCCCATTTGCTTCCATATTTTCTCTAACCGCATCCACTGCACAAGGGTCAAGATCCGTTCCCACTGCCTTCTTTGCCCCAAACATAAGAGAAAGAATTGCCAAAATACCGCTTCCGGTTCCAACATCCAAAAGTGTTGTTTCAGGTGTAATAAATTTGCGCAGCGCCTTGATGCAAAGCTGCGTAGTATCATGCATACCAGTTCCAAAAGCCGTCCCTGGGTCAATATGCAAAATCATTTTGCCTGTATCCTCAGGCTTTACCTCCTCCCAGGAAGGAATCACCAGCACATCGTCTATCATAAACTGATGGAAATATTGCTTCCAATTATTAATCCAGTCAATATCCTCCGTTTCCTCAACGCTGACCGTACCCTCTCCTATATCCATCAAACATCTTAAATCTTCCAGCTCTCTTTTAACACATTCCAAAATAGCTTCTTCCGAAGTCTCCTCCCCATTTAAAATGAGCCCTGGCTGTCCATCCTCCTTAAGTTCTCCATCCTTCTCCTCTACGAAGAAGCTTAAATAAGCAATTCCATCATCTTCAGGCCCATCCGGCAAAATATCCACAAACATCTGCTCTTTCTCAAGTGCCGTAAGTGGAACCTTGTCCTCAATCTGCGCGCCTTCAAGCCCTATATCATACAGCGCACTAATAATAATATCCTCTGCATCCGTAATCGTCTTTATACGAAACTTCATCCACTTCATAAGCTAAGCCCTTTCCAATAAACAATTCCAGCCCATTGACTGCTGAATATTTACATATTATCATAGAAATAACTTTGATGCTATACAAAAATAACCTCTCTTAAGGAGGCGGACTGTTACTGCCAAACTATTATGAAAGGACTTCTCCATGATACAAGACATTTATCCTAAAATCTATCATAATGAATATCATGATATAAAACCAACAGAAAATGATTTTATTCTGATTTTTCATAAAAATATGGTTCTTTTACGTTTTAAAGACGTTAAGCTCCGTTACCCCACGCTAAAGGAAATCGCCGGATTGCCTTATACATATTACTATTTATTTTCCATAGACAATTACAAATATTTTCTGGCATTCCCCAACACCGGACCAGGACAGAATAAACAGGATATCCCCCTTTCTTTAGAACATTATCATTACGAAGATGTACGTATTTTCCGCACTGCCAACTCAAGGCACAGCGCTTTTGCAGGCATCACGGCCCACCACCTTTTTATTTGGTATCAGGCAAATCAATTTTGCGGCCGATGCGGACACAAAATGGTTCCTGACCAAAAAGAAAGAATGCTTTTTTGCCCTGACTGCCATAATATAGTTTATCCAAAAATTTCTCCGGCTGTAATCGTTGGCGTTCTAAACGGAAATAAGCTTTTAATGAGTAAATATGCCGGGCGATCCTATGCGAATTATGCTCTGATTGCAGGCTTTACGGAAATCGGTGAAAGCGTGGAGCAGACAGTGGAAAGAGAGGTAATGGAGGAAGTAGGCCTTAAGGTAAAAAATATCCGCTATTATAAAAGCCAGCCCTGGGCCTTTTCTGACAGCTTACTTATGGGTTTTTTTTGTGAGCTTGACGGCTCTGACCAAATCACCCTGGATACCAATGAGCTTGCAGAAGCCGGATGGTATAGCCCCAATGAAATTACATTGGAAGATGACCACGTAAGCCTTACAAGAGAGATGATTATGTTATTTAAGAATGGAGGATTATCATGATTATACAAAGTAAAAGGGTATGGATTGGCGGACAATTTATACCAGCCCAACTCAACATTCAGGGACAAAAAATCGAAAGCGTTTATCCCTGGGGCACAAACATGCTGACAAGTACAGATAAAGACTATGGACATTTGCGAATTGTACCAGGCTTCATTGACGTGCATACCCATGGGGCCTATGGCTTTGACACCAATGATGCTAACCCGGAAGGATTACGCCATTGGTTAAAGCACATTTCCGAGGAGGGTGTGACAGCAATACTTCCCACAACGGTCACGCAAATGCCCCACATTCTTACCGCAGCGCTTGCCAATGTTGCAGCAGTGGCACAAGAAGGGTATGAAGGCTCTGAAATCTTAGGCATTCATTTTGAAGGCCCCTATCTGGATATGCAATACAAAGGCGCACAAGCGCCGGAAGCAATTGCCGCCCCTTCCGTGGAGCAATTCTGTAACTATCAAAAAGCTGCTTGCGGCAGAATTAAATATATTACTTTGGCGCCGGAGCATGACCCGAACTTTGCACTGACAAAATTTTGTAGTCAGAATGGTGTCATTGTAAGCATGGGACATTCTTCTTCAAATTATGAGACGGCCCTTATGGGAATTGCAAACGGCGCAATGAGCATGACCCATGTATACAATGGAATGACCGGCTACCACCACCGTGAACCCGGTCTTGTAGGAACTGCTTTAAGAGTACGCGAAATCTATGGGGAAATCATTTGCGATGGCCGCCATTCTCATTTGGCCGCCCTAAACAATTTTTACACAGCCAAAGGAAAAGATTATACCATTATGATTAGCGATTCTTTGCAGGCAAAGCATTGCCCTCCCGGAAATCACTACGAACTTGGCGGTCACCCATACGAGGTCGGTAAGGATGGCCTTGCCAGATTAAAAGGCACAAACACCATTGCCGGAAGCACCTTAAACATGAACAAAGGGCTGAAAATTCTTGTGGAGGACGCTATGATACCTTTCGATGCTGCACTAAATTCCTGTACCATCAACCCCGCCCGAATGCTCCACATAGACAGCCGTAAGGGAAGACTTACCTCAGGCTTTGATGCCGATATCGTAGTTTTAGAAGACAACTACGATGTCACCCAAACCTACTGCCGCGGAGCCGCAATGCTTTAATCCAGGCTCATTATTTCATAAACTGGAGGCAGCCATCCACCAACTTAGATTGTTGCCTCCTCATTTTTATTACATATATACATTGTACACACAAGGCCATAGACTTCTTATTTTTTTCGAAAAAATGCCATTCCCGAAAGCAACACTAGCATCCCTGAGGCCAAAAGCCGCGCCCAATCCATTAAAAGCCAGAACTCACCGCCACACACCGCGCTCGGCGTTGTATTATATTCATCCACAAATACCCCCATATTCCAAAACAACTGCCCGGATATCAAAAAAACCGCCAAACTCAAAATAAAAATTACTGCTGATACTGCCTTCCTTTTCATTTATCAGCCTTCCCTCTAAATTTTCTATTATACTTAAGCACAATCGCTGAAGTTTTAGGAAGAGTTATATTCATTTTTCCTGCTGTTACAGGATATTCATAAGTCTCTGTGGTATAACCTTCCTCCGTAGTAAGCATCAGGCGCTTCATCACACTTTCTTTAGGGATTCCCAAATGCCAGACTGAAAACTCCCTTGTCGCCTCATGATCATTGTTGTTTACCAACACAACAATAACCTCTTTTCTGTTAAATCTTCCATAACCTAATATGTTATAGTCTCCATCTATATATTTCAAGGACCCGGTACATATTTCCTGATTTTCCTTATGAATGCGAATCATTTCCTTATGAAACTGTATCAATTCCTGATCCTCATGCCCCCAGGGATAAGTCCGCCTACTGTCCGGGTCAGTAAAGCCACACACACCTGCCTCATCCCCATAATATATAGTAGGCGCCCCCGGCCAGGTCATCTGAATCACCACCGCTTCGCGCAAAACCGCCTTATTTACCCCCTCATCAGCCGCCTGTGCGCCTAATGTATTCGTTCTGCCCACCTTCTTGTTGGTTCTTGTCAGGAATCTGGAATGGTCATGATTGGAGAGCTCGTTCATTGCAATCTGAAGGGACGGCGTAGTGAAGCTGGCCATATAATGCCGCATGGATCCCATAAAATGATCGGCATTTCCAAACATATCTCCTCTATAATCGTCACTGTGCTTCTGCATACCTGTCAAAAACCAGGTTACTGGCTCCATGAACGCATCATAGTTCATAACCGTATCCCATTCCTTGCCATTTAACCATTCCCTGGGATTACCATAATGCTCTGCCAGCACGATGGCATCAGGATTTGCCTGCCTGACAGCCTTTCTGAATTCCTGCCAGAAATAATGGTTAAATTCAGGACTGTGACCTAAATCTGCCGCCACATCCAAACGCCATCCGTCTGCATTATAAGGAGGAGAAACCCATTTTGCAGCCACATGCATAATATAATCAAACAATTCCTTCGACATTTCATAATTCAGCTTTGGCAGAGTATCATGTCCCCACCATCCGTCATAGCTTCCATTATAAGGCCATACATTTTCATTATAGAATTGAAAGTATCCGTTATAAGGACTTTCCTTACAGATATGCGCTCCCTTTTCATACCCCTCTGCATTCTCATATATTCTTTCCCTGTCCATCCACTTATTAAAGGAGCCACAGTGGTTAAACACGCCATCAAGAATTACCCTTATCCCTCGCCTGTGAGCCTCCTTGACTACTTCAGCAAACAGTTCATTGCTTGCCTCCAAATTCTTTTTGTTGGTAACCCTGTCAATATACCTGGATGCAAGCCGGTTCTCCCTGCACCAGTCAGGAAGCAGCTCGCCCTCATCGCTGACAATCTTCCCAATATGAGGATCGATATAATCATAATCCTGTATATCATATTTATGATTGGAGGGTGAAACAAACAGAGGATTAAAATAAATCACATTTATTCCAAGTTCCTGCAAATAATCCATTTTATCAAGAACCCCCTGAAGGTCGCCGCCGTAAAATTCACGGACCCCCATTACAGCCGGGTATTTGTCCCAATCCTCCACCTTCACAGTCTTATCTCCAATATATTCATATTCAGAAGTAAGAACATCATTTGTGGGATCCCCATTATAAAAACGATCCACATAGATCTGGTATATAACCGCTCCCTTTGCCCACTTCGGCGTCTTAAACCCTGGAATGATCCGAAAAGCATACTCTGGCACGGCCTCTTTTGCCACACCTCTGGCATCATATATACATTTTATCTTGCCTACCTGCACTTCAAAGTGATAAGAAAATTCCTCATCCTCCACTTCCACCTGGCAGGCAAAAAAATCAAAATTACCATCACAGCTTTCTTTTAGCATCAGATGCTTAATACCACGGTTTACCAAAAAAACTCTATCTATATTGTTTAAATCTGCTCGAAACCTGATTGTAACCTGCGAATAAGGACTAGGTTCTGACGGAGACAAATAATCCTCCGTTGTATCACTAAACAAAGCCTTCCGATTAAAAACAGGCCGCATACCTGATATATACTGCCTGTTCTTCTCCGCTCTTACCAATCGCTCAAAATCCATACCGTTAGATCCACTCCTTTGAATATTATGCACACTTTATAATACACTATTATAAGGAAGTTAGTCAACCGCCTCAACCTGAACTGTTATAACGTAAAAAAGACAGTAATTTTATTTACTGTCCTTTTTAGAGAAGGTATTTCTTTCTTATGGGGGTATAGCAAAAAACTATATAATGTATTGGGGGGTTACAAGTAGTATAATACCATACCCCTGCTTTTGCGTAAATACCCACGATTCACAAATATTACAAATTTGGCCATTCATTTTTGTGCAATATTTATAATTAACTTTCGAAAAAAGCCTCTGGCGAAGGATTGTTCCGGTTAAACAAAGCCTCAAATTCAACCCTTCCAATCTTTTCCTTCTTAAGAAGAAGCTCTGCACAGTCATGAAGCACCTGCACATGTTCTAAGATAATCGCTTTTGCTTTTGCATAACAATCATCAATAATGCTCTTTACTTCCTTATCAATCTCGCCCGATATTAATTCGCTGTGACTCTTGGCATGGGCCAAATCTCTCCCAATGAACACTTCGTCATCGTCACTGTTATAATTGATGACACCAATGTTTTCTGACATACCGTATCTGGTCACCATATCTCTCGCGGCCTGCGTTGCCTTTTTGATATCGCTGGATGCTCCTGTTGTAATATCATTAAATATAATTTCTTCCGCAATTCTTCCGCCTAAGGATACCATAATATCCTGCAGCATTTTACCTTTTGTGATAAACATCTCATCATTTTCAGGAAGTGGCATCGTATAGCCTGCTGCCCCAAGGCCGGTAGGGATAATGGAAACTGTATACACAGGTCCTACATCCGGCAGTACATGGAATAAAATTGCATGGCCCGCTTCATGGTAAGCCGTAATTTTCTTTTCCTTATCCGTAATGATACGGCTTTTCTTTTCCGCACCAATTCCTACTTTAATAAACGCCTTTTTGATATCCTCCTGTACCACAAAGCTTCTATTCTGCTTGGCTGCTACAATGGAAGCTTCATTCAAAAGGTTTTCAAGATCCGCCCCCGTAAATCCTGCGGTTGTCTGGGCAATCTGCTTTAAATCAACGTCCTCTGCAAGCGGTTTATTTCTGGCATGTACCTTGAGAATGTCTTCCCTGCCGCCTATATCCGGCCTGTTAACACTGATCTTTCTATCGAAACGTCCGGGACGCAGAATTGCCGGGTCCAAAATATCCACACGATTCGTAGCTGCCAACACAATAATGCCTTCATTTACCCCAAACCCATCCATCTCGACAAGCAATTGGTTTAAGGTCTGTTCTCTCTCGTCATGGCCGCCTCCCATACCGGTTCCACGGCGCCTTGCAACCGCATCAATTTCATCTATGAACACAATACACGGTGCATGCCTCTTTGCATCCTCGAACAAATCGCGGACTCTGGATGCACCTACACCTACAAACATCTCCACAAAATCAGAACCTGAAATACTGAAGAAAGGAACTCCTGCCTCTCCCGCAATTGCCTTTGCAAGCAGCGTTTTTCCTGTACCGGGCGCTCCCTCTAAAAGCACACCCTTCGGAATCCTTGCCCCTACCCTGGTAAATTTGGCAGGCTCCTTTAAAAATTCCACAATTTCTTCCAGTTCTTCTTTTTCTTCCTTAAGGCCGGCCACATCCTTTAGCATAATCTTTCCATCACCCATGGAAAGTCTTGCTCGGCTCTTACCAAAATTCATCATTTTGCTATTGCCGCCTGTGTTTTGGCTATTCATCATCACAAAGAAGAAGACCATTACAATGATTGCCAACAGGACCGGAAATACGCTTGTCAAAAACCAGCTTTCCTCCTGTACCTTCTTTACCTCCGGATCTACCCCGTAGGAAATCAACAGTTCTTCAATTTCCCTTACATCCGTTGCGTACAGGGTCCTGCTCGGCCCTTCGCTCAATATAAAATCCACCTCGCCGGTAGGTGTCTCCCGGCTGGGAGAAATGCTGGCGTACACCACGTTGCCCTTTTCCAGATCTTCAATTAATTCGCCTCTGGTATACTCAACCTGGTTATTGTCCAACAAATTTGGAATAACAAGCAGCGCCAGCAACAGTAATACCAGTACAAAATATGCACTATATCCTTTATTTCTCTTATTCAATGTCTTACCCCCTGCATACCGCAGACTATCTCCACGATACTGCAATCATTTTCTACCTTGGAAACAGTTTCCAATTTTTATTTCCTTCCGGAAGGACTCTCCCTTACTCAAATTCCACTATTCCAATGTAGGGGAGGTTTCTGTATTTTTGATCATAGTCAAGTCCATATCCTACCACAAATTCATCAGGTATCTGGAACCCTGTATAATCTACATTCACATCCACCACTCTCCGGTCCGGCTTATCTAACAAGGTGCAAAGCCTAAGGCTTTCAGGCCCTCTATCCTTAAGCATCTCCAGAAGATAGCTTAAGGTACGTCCGGAATCCACAATATCTTCTATTACGATAACATTTTTCCCTTTCAGCGGTTCGTCCAAATCCTTTACAATCCTGACTACACCGCTAGATTTGGTTTCACTGCCATAGCTTGAAACAGACATAAAATCCAGAGAAACCGGCACGGTAATTCTTTTGGCTAATTCACACATAAAAAAGCTTCCGCCCTTTAGCACACAGACAAGATGTACCTGCTTACCTGCATAATCTTTGCTGATTTGTTCACCAATCTGCTGAATTTTAGCGTCCACTTCCCCCTCAGATAACAGTACTTTAATTTTTTCAGTCATATCACTGACTCCTTTCTTCTTAAAGCTGACACTCTATAGCGCCGCCAGTACTTATCCCTCTTGATCTACAGCTCTTACCTGTAAAACCATACGGGTATCTTTATGTACCTTGTAATATTCACTTATCCTGTATCCCGGTATCCATATCACATGGGCACCCTCTGCCAACAAATAAATCTTATCTCTGTCCTGTCTGGGAACCTTTTCATTTACAAAATAATCCTGCAATGATTTACGTCCCATCCCATTATGAATCATAAAATAATCCCCGGATTTCCTGGTCCGGAACACAATAGCCGAAGTTATTTTATCATAATCAAACCATTTCGTATATGTTTTTTCCGGAATATTTTGTGAATCCTCACAAAAAAACACTGTATTTCCACAAAAAAGTTCTGTGCTTTCCACCTTCTTACTACAATGGAGGGTAAATTCCACCCTTCCCAGCCCCGGCACATATATAGATGAAGGAAAAGGAAGTGTCACCTCACATTCTACCTTATTTTCTCGTAAAGGCAAAAATGCCTTATCTTTTCCAGCTTCATCCCTCTTTTTTATCATACCCAAATCATATTTTTTATAAACCACAAGACGATACGGTAAATGCAGCTCTCTGCTGCCTGTCCCTCGAAAGAGCGCTTCTACTCCTTTAATATGGGCTGCCGTAATATCCTTCCTGCGCCCGGCTGCCAATGCAATACTCTCAAGCAGAACACGTCCCCGTAAATATTCGTCCTCCTTAAAAAGCTCCGGTATCCTAATTTCAACCACCGCCTGCTCCCCGTCCACCTGCACACATCTTTTCAAGGCCTCCTTTGTCTGCCTGCTGATATACTCCTCCGCCTCAAAAAGCTGCTCGGCTGCCCGGTACATATTTGCCACTGCCCCCTTGCAGACTTCTCTTTCGGCATACGCCAGAACATGATGCCTGATGCGGTTCCTGGTATAAATATCCTGCTCATTCGTGCTGTCCGTACAAAAAGGAATTCCCTTTTTCCAAAGCCATGCTTCTATTTCCTTTCTTTGTAAGCATAAAAGCGGGCGAATCACCTTTCCGTTTACCGGCCGTATACCGCTTGCTCCCGTAAGCCCTGTTCCCCGAAACAGGTGAAACAACATCGTCTCCGCCCGATCATTGCTGTTATGGGCGATGCCAACTTTTCCTTTCCTGTCCCCCAGCGCCTGTTCAAAAGCCTGATACCTTACCTTCCGCCCTTCCTCCTCCTCAGAGGTCCCATTTTCTCTTGCCCGTTCTTTCACATTTTCTTCTACCAGACGGAAAGGGACTCCAAGCCTCTTGCAAAGCTTTCCCACAAAAAGAGCATCCTGCGCCGCATCCTGTCGTATCCCATGATTTACATGTACCACCTCTATTTTAAAAGGAATCTGCCTCTGCATTTCCATCAGCAAAAAAAGGAGGCAAACAGAATCTGCGCCCCCTGAAATTCCTGCCACTACCGTATCTCCCTGTTCTATCATACGATATCTATTCACATAATTCATTACCTTCTTAACCATACCTAATAATATAGCTCAAATTCCCAAAAAGTCAATCACCTTACCTCTATCCTTTATAGAAATTTTATTTCGCGCAATTCTATTTTCGGATAATTTATTGTCGGTCAGTCACTGTCGTTTCCAAATCCCAATTACAAGCACTGTCATATCATCCCGAATTCTGCCCCTGCTTTGATGGATACAAAAATTTAAAATTGCATTCGCCATCTCCCCCGGATTTTCCAAATTCGTATTGCCGATTAACTCCGATAGCATGTCCTCCCCTATTCCTTGAGAAAGAGCATCTAATATACCATCGGAAACCATAACAATATAATCTCCATCCATCAGAGTTCTTCCTACCGCCTCCATATCCGGCTTTTTAAAAACCCCCATGGGCAGATTGCCCGATGAAATTCTGTCCACCAAATGCTGCCTTTTAATATAGGAGCTGGCACTCCCAACCTTAACAAAATGACACTCTCCGCTGTACAAATCCATGCTGCAAAGATCCAGAGTGGACATATTGGAATTTTCTCCTCCTGCAAGTAACGCGCTGTTAATCATCTGTATCGCCATTTCCATCTGAAAACCCGCTTCTAAAAACTTCTGCATCAGCTCCACTACCATAGTACTGTCATTATTCGCTTTCTCCCCGGAGCCCATACCATCTGAAAGTACTACCGTAAGATTTCCCATGTTTGTCTCAAAAAAAGCATAATTATCTCCCGAAATCTTTTCCGTCTCTTTGGTTGCCTTCGCTACTCCTGTCAAAACATGATATTTAGCTTCTTCCACATAATAAAAGGTTTCCCAGTCCGCTCCCACAAAAAAAGCATTATCCTGCGCGCCTACAAGACGCATATTCAAAAGAACGGAAAGTAAATCTCCAATTTCTTCCGAGGATAAATTATTTTTCTTAATATTTCTCATGGTAAGCGTCACTTCCATACGGCCTGTCTCATTTTCAATCAAATACAGATTTTTAAGCTGAATTTCAACCTCTCGAAGGGCGTGGGAAACCTGCTTAAACCGCCTCTCTCCCATTGGCACACATCTTCTGGATTCCTCCGCAAGCTGAGTCATGATCTGTGCCATTTCTTGAAGGTGCGCTATCATCAAATCTTTATTTTCGTTCAGGCGCTTCTGCCATATGTAGTCTCTTCTGTCGCTCTCTAATGCTATATCCGTGTTTTCTCTGTTATTCTCGGTCTCTCTAAAACTTTCCGCCAACTCCCTAATGGAATCTGCGTAGGTAAGCAGTTTTCTTCGTCCATATTCCGGTAGTATGCTGTTAAATTCTTCTCTTTCGCTTAATACCTGTTTCCTCATAACCGCTCCCTCCTGCAAGGGATTATTATACACGGCAAACAAGAAATATTTTGTCAAAAAAATACTATGAAATCAAAAAATATTTTGACAGCAAGCGCCATCTCTCTTTACAGGTTCGTTCATCAGATACTGCCATACTTCATATCCCTTTGACTCATTGCTCACAGGATGAAAAGCAGGCTGCCCTATGCCGAGGACAGCCTGCCTTAATTTTCATCTCTGAATACAATTTCACCTTCATACACCAAACCAAGCTTATCTCTTGCTATTTCCTCAATGTATTTCTTGGTATGTGTATATTTTTCAAATTCTTCTATTTCCTGTGCACGTTTTTCTTCCGCCGCAATCTGTTCCTCCAATGCTGCCTCTTTTTGATGGTAGATTTCCTGCTTCGCCATAAGCTCCACACTATTAAAAGCCACCACAACAAGCAACATGATTACAACAATTAAAACCAAAAACATGCCAAAGCGGTTCTGCCGCCTTCTTCTATGTGCAGCCATCTTTGCCATAATATTTTATCCCTTCATTTCAAGCTGCCCATTCCGAGCGCAACTCCCCTTAATGCTTAGATAATGTTATTTTAAGTAATTTCAGCTTACCCGTCAACTTGTTTTTTAAATATTTCCCAGCTTTCTTTCCTCTCCGGTAAGAACGCCCTGAAATCTTATATATTTTTCTCCCTAAAAGGCGCGCTGGCCTTAAAATAAACCGCAAAAAACAGAAGACTACATGAAATATACGCTTAATTACGGTCGTCAAAATATTTACAAACAGCGGGCTGACGCTTTTTTTATATACAAGCATCCCAATCGCTGCGCCAAACACGGCAAACCACCTTAAAATCCCATTATTTTCCTCATAAAGCATGTAAAAAACACCGATTGCACAGGCAATCCAAAAAATCATATCTTCCAGAGAAATCAGGAAAAGACTGTGGCTCACCAGCCTGCGTAAAATCAAAAACCCATCATAAGCAAAGGTAATAACAATTCCCAGCAAAAAGGAATGCAATAAAAATGTTACTTCATTTACAATATCCTGGCTCATAAACACCTACTTAAACAGCCTTGCTAACAATGACTCTCCCTTAGCCCCTATGCCTGCCTGTTCCGAATAAGTGAAGCTGTCAACCCTTCCATCCACGTCTACCTCTCCTTTATCCAGAGTAAGCCTGCTCACATGTAATTCATTTCCCTTGATCATCAGCATACCCTGTTCCGTTTCCAGGATAATTTCATTTTCATCAAAAGACAGGACGTCATTTACGCCCGTCAGATTACATGTTCTTCTATTGTTCAGCATCAGCTTATGTGCGCGTTTATTTACATTCGTCAATTCTTCCATATGATTCCTCCATGCTTCCAATAACCCGTGTATTAGGGTGTGAGCACAAATTTGTTGATTGGACATCTCTGATTTTTCAGTCTATCCCCCTAAAAGATTATATTAGGAAACTTGTCAATATAGAATCACTTTTTATAAGCCAGCTAAATTTTATCTATAAATACTTAAACAGTTCTTTTGCTTCTTCTTTTTTCACTGTCTCCTGTACGTTCAGCACTTCTACCTTCACGTCCTTATTGCCAAAAGCGATGGTGATCACATCTCCCACTTTTACATCTGCCGATGCCTTAGCAGGCCTATCGTTAATAAAAACCCTTCCTGCATCACAGGCCTCATTGGCAACGGTTCTTCTCTTAATTAACCGGGAAACCTTTAAATATTTATCCAGTCTCATTTTCAAACCCCCTGCATATTCTCTGCCGCCTATATACTCAAAAACCGATGATTCTTCCTAAGTGTTCTTTATCTTTACATAAAAAGAACCTGCTCAAAGCAGGTCCCTTAAATATTTTATCTTATTCGTTGATCATATCCTTTAAAGCCTTGCCTGCTTTAAATTTAGGAGCCTTGGATGCTGCAATAGGCATTATCTCACCTGTACGTGGATTTCTGCCATCTCTTGCTGCTCTCTTAGATACTTCAAAAGTACCAAAACCAACTAGCTGAACCTTTCCATCATTTTTTAATTCTTCTGATACAACATCAATAAAAGCCTTTAAAGCCTGCTCTGCATCCTTCTTGGATAAACCAGCCTGTTCTGCCATTGCAGCAACTAACTCTGTTTTGTTCATTTCGAACTCCTCCTCTATTATTATATGAGTGTTTTCAGATGTCTCTTCTTGAAACGCCTATATCTATATATAGCGTTTCTGGGTATATTTGTCAAGGTATATTTCCCTACTCCAAGACTTTTTATACATTTTTAGAATCCCCATCAAGAACATTGCCGCTTACTGTATTTCCACTTACCGTATTACCATTATTTCCCTGATTATCTGTATCATCGCGATTATCTGTATTATTGCTGTTACCCGTATTGTTCTCATTATTTGAACTGCTTTGGTTTCCTGTACTTCCCTGATTGTTTTCGTTTTTCTTTTTATCCTCATTGAGTTTATTTCCGCTTACCGTATTTTTATCGGCATTATTGCCGCTTACCGTGTTATCGCTATTCTCAGGATCCAAATCCGGGAAGGAATAAGTAACATCCTCATCATCATCCGCAATATTAATACTGTAGCTTCTGGTAATATACCCGGTTTTCCTTAAGGTAATTGTGTGTTCCCCCGGTGTCTTATCATAAGTAACCGGCGCAATTCCCATATACAGATTATCCTGATATACCTCAACGCCATTCGGTGTATCAATGGTGACCGTACTGGTCTTCTTTTCTTCTTCCTTGTTTTCAGTAACGCTGTTACCGGAAACAGTGGAAACTTTCTCCACTAAGTTCATCTTAACAGTAGTGTTCTTTCCCTCCACCTGAAAATACTGTGAAAGAGTTTCATAGCCAGAGGCCTCTGCCGTAACCTGGTGAAGCCCTATTGGCAGTCTCAACGGATATTTGGTTTCTACCTTTGTATCATCCACGTACACAGCTGAGGGAGTGGGTGTAATTTCAAATGTTACAATCCCATCCTTCGGCTCAGGAATTTCAATATCCTCAAGGTTTAAAACCGTCTCCTTATTTCTCTCAATCGTCACTTCCCTGGTTTCGTCCACACCATCTGCATTAAACCTTACAGTGTAGCTCCCCTCCGGTACTGTGAACAGCATATCTGGTGCAATCTGGGAAATTACTGCCTGTCCAATCTCTATCCAGCCTCCCAAAACAGCATCTTCATTTTCAAGCTTCAGGTATCCATGCCCCTTATCCACCGCAATGCTCATTATATTATAATCCATTCCATAAAAAGTAAGCACATCATGACGGATAATCTGGGAGGTATCAATTGATTTCCCATCTGAAAATACCATTACATTTCCGCCAATGCTGTACATTTCATCTCCAATTGCCGCACTTCCGTTACCTGCGTCCAAAATATATCTGTCTACTTCTTCATAACTCCAGGCATCTTTAGAAAGGCTGATGGAACCCACCTTTTCCAGCTCATCATTATAAGAAATATCCGCTATAGTTCCCGCCTTAAGCTGCGCCATTGTTATAGCGCTTCCGTATTTATCCCAGATAAGCGTGGCGCCGCTATAGCTTAAGGTTCTACTCTCATTTCTGTTAACCAAGCGCACTGTAATGGTTTGATCTTCCTCATTCGTACCTTCAATAATTACCGTTGCGTCAGAAGTATAAATATTTACAGCTTCTTCTTCCTCTTCATTCTCGTAAGAGCTTGCAAAAGTAGACTCGTGCGCCAAACTGGCAGCGCTGCATCCTGTCAATATAAGGCACAATCCACAAAGAACAGGTTTTATCAACTTTTGTATATTATTTCTATTCATCATCATACCCCCTGCATAGCAAAACAATATCTGCCATGCTGTGTTAATTAACTACTTTATTTCTTTCCTGTCTTACAGTATAACACTTACTTGAAATTAGTCAAACGCTTACAAAAAATTGCCAGCCCTACATTTCCGCGGGACATAAGCTATACCGCAGCTTAAACCTATCTAAAAATTCCCTCTTATCCTTTTCCTGATCTGTCACTTTACACAACTTTTCTAAATTTTTCCCTGGAATCCATGCTTTTCCGGAATTATAATAAAAATTTGCAATTTTCCAAAACTTTTCCGGATAAGCTAATCGATAATAGAGCTGCAAATATTCTTCCTTCTCCATAGGTCTTACTTTTTCATAAGAATTTACCAGCTCAAATCCCACGTTTTGCACCCAGCCGCTTTTTTCCAACAGCTTTCTCATAAACAGATATAAATCTCTGACCGGACTGTCAAAAACGCATTTTTCAAAATTAATTAGATGCATTCCATCATCACAAATAATTATATTATGATGCTGATAATCTCCATGGCACACAAATCGGTTCTCCATCTTATTTTGGTAAAACCGCAGTTCTTCTGTTATTTGCAATGCCAGATTAAAAAAGTAATCATAATTTTTCATCAGGCAGATTTCAAAATCTGTCTTCTGGCTCCGCTCCTTTAAATATTTCCTGACTCTGCGCAGTTCTTTATTATGTTTTTCAAACTCTACATGGGCAGGGTGGGACATACTGCCGCCGCTAAAGGAATCTTCTATGCTGGATACACTATGAAACCGAGCAAGCATTTCGGCTGCCTGCCTGCATTCATCCATATCCTTAACATTACATTCCCGTCCCTCACAATAGGTCTTAAGGACATAAAAAGTCCCATCCTGGTCCTGTGTCAAAAGTTCCTGCTCTTTATTTTTAAGAATACCTTCTACATTCCCAAATCCTCTTTGCCTGATTGTGGTAAGCAGCGCATCCTGAAAAACAGCCTTTTCCTTATGGCCGGTATATTCCTTCCATATAAGAGTGCCCTGCTTAGTTTCACAGAGAATAGCGCCCCGTCCTCTCCAGGTACGAAGCACCTCTATATCATAATTTTCCAGCAGACTGACGCTTCTGTCATTCACAATGATTACCCCCAATTTGTGTCATATCCTATCATATGAATGACCAGCCTGAAGTATTACTTAAATTCCTTCACTGCCTTCAGAAGAATTTCTCTTTCGTTACGGGAAGGATCCTCCACAACAAAATCCAATAATCTGTTTAACATCTTCCCTAATTCGGGGCCCGCCTGCATTCCTGCTTCTTCCATTAAGTCTTTTCCTGTAACAGCCAGATCCTTTATAGAAACGCACTGTCTCTCGGAAATAATCTGTTGATAGACCTCATAAACATTCTTTAGCTTTTCTTCCTTTTCCCTGCGCATATAGGTGCTTTGTGCCCTTAAATCTGCTGCCTTCACCTCAAACAGAAGAGGAAAAATATCCTCCCCTATTTTCATAATCGCACGTCTGACATACATCGGCTCCGGTTTTATATTATAATCATGATATTTCACCAGATTTGTCACAAAATAGATCGTCTGGTTGTCAAACTTAAGCCTTTTTAAAATTCCCCTGGCCATCTTTGCCGATACTGCAGGATGCCCATGAAAATGATGCACGCCCTTTTCATCTAACGTCAGCGTCTTGGGCTTGCCTATATCATGAAACAACATAGCCAGCCGCAGCATCTTCTCAGGTTTTATTTCTTCCATGGATTTCAATATATGCTCTCCTACCGTATAACAGTGATGAGGGTTTTTCTGCTCTGTCTTCATACATACATCGAACTCCGGAAGTATCACCTGTGTAATTCCTGTCTCATAAGCAAGACGTAAATTTTCTGGATGAGGTGACATGGCCAGCTTTACCAGTTCCATCTGGATTCTCTCGGCACTGACTTGGATTAAATTATGATTTAATTCTCGAATAGCCTTTGATGTATTTACTTCAATCTCATATCCCAACTGCCCGGAAAAACGCACAGCCCGCATCATCCGCAATGCATCCTCCCCAAACCGTTCTTTGGGTTCTCCCACACAACGAATAACCTTTCTCTTAATATCATCCTCTCCGCCAAATACATCCACCAGCCCGGCCTCATCATTATAAGCCATTGCATTTATGGTAAAATCTCTCCGTTTTAAATCCTCCAGTAGACTAGGCGTAAAGGTCACTTCCTTAGGATGCCGCCCATCCTCATATTTACCATCAATTCGATAGGTGGTTACTTCAAAGCCTTCCCTTTCTAACATTACCGTAACTGTCCCATGCTGTATTCCTGTGTCTATGGTATGGCTAAAGAGCTCCTTTACCTGCCCAGGCGTTGCGGAAGTCGTGATATCCCAATCATCTGGCTCCCGTCCTAAAATGGAATCGCGAATACAGCCTCCTACAGCATATGCCTCGTAACCGGCTTCCATAATGGTATTTATAATGCGCCTTACTTTTTCAGGCAATTGTATCATCACTGTATCCGCGCTCCTCCTTAATCTATCAAATAACCATACATTTAGATGGTCTGTTTTTTAATAAGCTTTTCCCCAATATACCATCTTTTTAGCCGGTTTTCCGCAATAAACACAGGTATCCGACAAACATTCCTGCTTGAAAGGCATACAGCGGCTGGTTACGGCCATATTTTCTTTGATGGCTTCCTCACAAGCCATTTCTCCGCACCACATTGCTTTCACAAAACCAGTTTTTTCTTGAAAAATTTTTTCAAAATCTTCCCTGTTTAATGCAGTATAAGTATGCTCCTCCAAATGCTTCTTTGCCCGCTTTAGCATATCCGACTGCATTTGAGCTAATAATTCTTCTACTGTCTTTTCCAGCTGTTCTAACGCTGTCTCAACCTTTTCTCTGGTATCCCGGCGGCAGATCACACATTTTCCTGCCTCAATATCCTTAGGGCCAATTTCTACGCGCAGAGGAATACCGCGCATTTCCTGCTCAGAAAACTTCCAGCCCGGACTTTTATCGCTGTCATCCACCTTTACACGGAAGCTGCCAAGCTTTTCCCGAAGCTCATAAGCCTTATCAAGAACCCCTTCCTTCTTTTGCTGAATCGGAATAATCATAATCTGTGTAGGCGCAATTTTAGGCGGCAGCACCAGGCCCGAATCGTCCCCATGCACCATGATAATCGCACCAATGATTCTGGTAGATACCCCCCAGGAGGTTTGATGTACGTACTTTAACTGATTATCCTTGTCTGTAAACTGAATCCCGAATGCCTTCGCAAAGCCATCTCCAAAATTATGGCTGGTACCGGATTGAAGGGCCTTGCCATCATGCATTAGCGCTTCTATAGAATAAGTGGCATGTGCACCGGCAAATTTTTCCTTCTCTGTTTTACGTCCTTTTATAACAGGAATCGCCAACACTTCCTCACAGAAATCAGCATATATATTCAGCATCTGCTCTGTTCTCTCCTCTGCCTCCTTAGCTGTAGCATGAGCCGTATGCCCCTCCTGCCACAAAAACTCCCTGGAACGCAAGAAAGGTCTTGTCTCCTTTTCCCAGCGAACTACACTACACCACTGATTATACACCTTCGGCAGATCACGGTAAGAATGGATATCTCCTTTATAAAAATCACAGAATAAAGTTTCTGATGTAGGCCTTACACACATTCTTTCCTGAAGGGGATTCAATCCTCCATGCGTCACCCAGGCAACCTCAGGCGCAAAACCCTCCACATGATCTTTTTCCTTCTGTAAAAGGCTCTCCGGAATAAACATAGGCATATATACATTCTCCACCCCTGTTGCCTTAAATCTCTCGTCCAGCTGCCTTTGGATATTTTCCCAGATGGCATATCCGGCAGGCTTAATAACCATACAACCTTTAACATTAGAATAGTCGATTAGTTCTGCTTTTTTCACTACATCCGTATACCACTGTGCAAAATCTTCGCTCATGGATGTAATTGCTTCTACCAATTTTTTTTCAGCCATTTTCTCCTCTTTTCTGTACGGCCTGTGATTTGAATTGCCATAGGCAAATGCACAGACGTAACTGCCTTTGCTTTGCAGAGTTCATGTGCCGTACAAACATAATCTCTGCCAATTATTCTGTGAACTGCTTCCGTCATCTCCCACTACTAAAAATCATGCTAAAGTATCCGGGCAAATATGACAGAAAGGGTGGCACACCTCTCCACCCCCACAAGGGACCGGAATCCGGCGGTACCACCCTACTTAATGCATCATAAACATTCTCTTTTCTTACCGTTAACGCCGGTGCTACGCTGTGCTTAAATGCCTTCCTATATCTACCTGATGCATATACGTTTCATATGTCCGGCAGGTTCACACAGAGCTCCAAGGCAGGTTCCAGATATTCCACTTAAAAATCTTTCAGCTCCTTAGCATTTGAAATCCGGTAGATAATCTACCGTAAAATCCATCTTTACCAAAGGGATTTTCTCTCTGGAAGGTTCCTATCTGTACTAGTCCTTTTCAACGCTATGTTTTATTTGTTTAAACACTCCGTTCCATACGGAGTGTAACATGATTGTAGGCAAAAAAAGTCATTTTGTCAACTTAGAATTAAGACAAAACTAGTATATTTTTTACCTTCTGTATATCGTTATGAGTTTACTTCCAAGCTTTCTCCCATTCCAAGTAAAAGAAATAAAAACGGGAAATTTAACACTTGCGCAAAGCTTATGGTATTATGAACAAAATAGCACGTTATACTCACTACAAAAAGATAAAAGACGGGATTTTTCCTTCCCTTTTTTATGCAGCTGTGTGCAAAAGACACAAAAATGCTAACAAACAGACACGTTCCCACAATACCCGTATTAATCAGACTGGTAAGCAGCTCATTGTGAGCGTTTGTCAATCGATTCCCTCCAAAACTATCCCGAAGCATTGCCGCCACTTCCTCCAACGAATATACATAGGCGGAAAAACAATCCGGCCCTGCTCCCAGGAACTTGCGCAAAAGAGGCATTTGTCTGTATGCCTCGATGCTTCCTGCAAGAGCTGCTCCCCTGCCATTGCCCCATGTCTCATTAAATGAAAACAATTCGGATTGCCCAAAAACCAAAATCCCCAGCTGACTGTTTAGCCCAGCCAAAGCCAAATACAATAAAATACCTGCTGCCAACACAATACCCATTGTTTTGTGAATCATACTTTGCGTTTTTTCATTGATTTCACCCGATTTTCTGATTCGGAGCAGCATATATATTCCTAAACTTACGATACCAACTAATAAAGTAAACGGATGCTCCGATGCTCGGACACATAAGCTGTCTATATCATAATTATATCCCTCCGGTATAATAACCCGCAAAATACCTATTATCTGCGCTGAAAAACCCCACAAAGAAAGCAGGAAAAAATAATTTTCTATCCATACCTTCTTTTGAATGGCTATCCACAATAAAATATAAAACAATGCCCCCCAAAAAAGGAAAACACTGCTTCCTCCCTGACAAAATCCTGCCAGAAATGCAATGAATGCATAAATTCCATACATCCATTTTGTTTCTGTTCCAAATAGAAACAAACTAATACCAATTGGCGCTATAATAGAAAGATACCCACAAAACCAGTTAATATTTCCTAAGGTGGAAATAAATGCTGGGTTCCGTAACTTTAGCGGAACCAAATAAATAGAAAATCTGTCCAAAATACCAAGTAAAAAAACTACTTCTGAAGCGAAAACCGCCGCCTGCCAAACTATCTTACTCCCATTCCAAAATCCGGATATAACAAAATAAAGGACGCACAGGGTAAGTAAAAGAACCAATCCCATATACCAGCCCTCTGTTCCCCAAAGCGCTTCCTTTTTGTCATAAGAAAATACATAAGAAATAAAAATCTCAGTGGCGTAAAGTATCACAAGCATATCCGTTAGAGATAAGCTATCCCAGTTGATTAGATATGGTTCCCGCTGCGTAAAACGGCAATATAGTGTTTGTCCCCCATAAATTGCCCCTGTCACCACCAGTATCACAACAGCGGCAAGCGAACTATAAATAAAAAAATGATATTTCGCCTCCGCAATATCCGCATATCCTTGATGCATATAAAAAGGATATATTCCAAAAATCAATAATAAATATGCAGTTGTAACCAAACTGCCTGCTTTCTTAATCAATATTCTCTCTTCCCGCTGCTTTCAATTGTATCAGTAATAGTATAACAGCAAAAATATTTTGCTGTAAACATTCTTGTTGTCAATTCATAATATCTTTGTTATTATATAAATATTTTTAATACTACTAACAAAAAGGCAGGAATCATTCGTGCAAAGAAATATCATTTTTGAGGACAGACATATTATAATTGCTTATAAACCCGCTGGCATCGCCACTCAAACTGCCAGGGTCGGACAACAGGATATGGTCAGCGAGCTTAAAAACTATTTGGCAAAGAAACCAGAGTATAATGGTAAGAAAGAACCCTATCTTGGACTTGTGCACAGATTAGATCAGCCTGTCTCCGGGCTTTTGGTATTTTCCAAAACCAGACAGGCCTCCAGAGCCCTTGGCCGGCAAATTACAAACGGACAAATACAGAAATACTACTATACGGTAATTTATGGAAAACCGGAGCGTGAGCAGGGTTCATTAACAGACTATCTCTACAAAGACCCAAAAACAAACCGGTCTATGATTGTAAAGGAAGATTTTCCTCAGGCCAAAAAAGCTGTTTTGGATTTTAAACTGATCAAAACACTATTTGTTTTTGAAGAAAGTATAGATTGGGAAGATTTCGGCACAGTGCCCCATTTGGGAGAAGCTTCCCTTATAGAAATTAAATTGTTAACAGGCCGCCATCATCAAATCAGGGCACAGATGTCCCATGCAGGTATGCCCCTGCTTGGAGATACCAAATATGGCAGTGAATCTTCTAAGGAACTCAGCCGAAAAACCGGGTGTAAGAGCGTGGCATTGTGTGCCTATAAGCTGACCTTTTCACACCCTGTATCGGGGAAGAATCTCACCTTTGAAAAGCAGCCCGAAGGGGAGATATTTTTTCCTTTCTTTTCCAGCGGGATTTAAACTCATATTTGTCATATTTCATGTCAAATTATCCATACTACCAATAGCCCTATCATCTAAAACTTCAAATTTACTTTACTATGCTGAATGCATTTAAAAACAAGCATTCTTCCTCCGGATTTATGCCATTAAATAACAGCGATGCTAAAGATAGTATGAAGGATTAGAGGAAAGGCATATTATGGAGAAGGTATGGAAATTTTATGAAAATCAAATTAACAGATGGTGGAAAAAAGTATCTAACGGCAGCAATCGTCATTCTTTTCGTATATTTTGCTATGAAATATATAAGCCCTATCGTTTCTCCCTTTCTCCTTGCTTTTTTGTTAGCAGGGCTTTTAAATCCACTGATACAATCGCTTCACAAAAAACTAAAAATACGAAAATCCATTCTGGCCGGACTCATTTTATTTTCAATCTGCGCACTGATTATAATATCTCTCTGGCTTATTTTTTCCTGTCTTATTGCAAATGGCAGCAAAATTGCAGGCAGTATACCCGAATATCAAGAAGATTTATGTCTTTTACTGAATGATTGCTGCAGCAAAGTAGAGCAAAAATTTGGCGTAGATAGTACACAGATTGAAAATTTTATTATAGAACAAATGAATGTTTTTGTAGAAAATCTAGAAGTCAAGATTTTACCTACGGTTATGGACAAATCCGTAGGCTGCATGAAAAACATTGTCAGCTTTATCAGCTTTATTGTAATCATAATAATTGCCATACTCCTTATCATGAAAGACTATGACAAATATCTGTTAAAATTCAAAGAAAACAAAGACTTTCAAGGCATCCGGGATGTGGGAATGAAAGTACTGCTATATATCAAAACCTTTGTGAAAGCGCAGCTTATAATTTTATGCATCATAAGCACTATATGTGCAGTTACTCTTACTTTCACAGGTATGAAAGGAGGAATATTTTATGGTATCCTTACAGGTTTTATGGATATGCTTCCTTTCATCGGAACTGGTATTATGCTTATACCGCTGGCATTATTTCGTCTGATAAACGGAAATTACTGGCAGGCGGTTTTATGCTTTTTTCTCTATGCACTCTGCGCTCTCATCCGTGAATTTTTAGAACCAAAGCTGATTGGAGATCGCGTGGGGGTTTGGCCTGTTGGAATTTTGTTTGCTGTTTTTGCCGGTATTCACTTATTTGGTGTATGGGGCATCATCAAAGGGCCTTTATCCCTGGTCATTGTCTGCGAAACCTGCAAATATTTCTGGGACCTGACAGAAAGCACACAGCAAACCTAGCGCTTACCCCTTTTGGGATTGAAGGTCTTCTAAGCTTTATAATTTTAAACCTTAAACCGATACCCCACGCCCCAAATTGTTTCAATGTATTGAGGTTTTGCAGAATCATATTCAATTTTTTCCCTGATTTTCTTAATATGCACTGTAACCGTTGCGATATCTCCAATTGAATCCATATCCCATATTTCTCTGAACAATTCTTCTTTGGTATATACATGGTTTGGATGGTCTGCAAGAAAAGTAAGAAGGTCAAATTCCTTCCCGGTAAACGCCTTTTCCACACCATCAACAATAACTCTTCTTGCTGTTTTATCTATACGGATACCACGGATTTCAATAATATCGTTATTTTTCTGAGTAGAGCCAACCAGCCTGTCATATCTTGCCATATGCGCCTTTACTCTGGCGACCAGCTCGCTGGGGCTGAAAGGCTTGGTCATATAGTCATCAGCCCCAAGACCCAACCCCCTGATTTTGTCAATATCGTCTTTCTTCGCCGAAACCATAATAATAGGAATATTTTTTTCTTCTCTAATGTGTTTACATATTTCAAATCCATCCATTCCCGGCAGCATCAGATCAAGAACAATTAAATCAAATTCCTCCGACAAAGCCGTTTGAAGTCCTTCTTCTCCCTCATATTTAATTGCCACTTCAAACCCACTCAGCTCAAGATAATCCTTTTCCAGATCTGCAATCGCTTCTTCATCCTCAATAATTAATATTCTACTCATTTTTACCTCCCTTTTCAATTTGTCATCTTCCGGTATCCTTCTGCAAAACCTAAGTAAGAAATACGTAAGTCTATCTATTATCACTCTGTTTCCTGATATTTACGGATTACAAAATGCATACAGGTTCCCTCATTTTCTTTGCTGGTGGCCCATATATAGCCACCGTGGTCCTCAACGATTTTCTTTACAATAGAAAGACCTATACCGCTTCCTCCCTGTGCCGAATTTCTGGAAGCATCTGTCCTATAGAAACGTTCAAATATTTTCGGTAAATCCTTGGCCGCGATACCTTTTCCATTATCCTCTATTTCTACCCGGATAGAATCCAGCTCGTCCAAAATACGGATATCGATCTCTCCCTTTTTCTTATCAATATACTTAACACTATTTCCAATAATATTATTGATTACTCTTTTAAGCTGCTCAGGATCCGCAATAATAAGCGTTCCCGGTGTGACCAAGTTAGAATAATTTAATTCAATATTCTTTGACTCTAAGTCAAGTCCCACTTCTTCAATACAATCGCCAAAATATTCAGAAACATCTATCTTGTGAAAATGATATGGGATACGATTAGAATCAATTCCGGAATATACAGTCAATTCGTTAATTAATCTATCCATATCGTTAGCCTTATTATAAATCGTCCTGATATATTTATCCATTTTTTCCGGTGTATCTGCCACGCCATCCATAATCCCTTCCACATACCCCTTTATCGCTGTAATCGGTGTTTTCAGATCGTGGGATATATTACTGACTAATTCTTTATTCTGCTTTTCCGCCAGAATCTTTTCATCTGTGGATTCCTTAAGTCGAAGCCTCATATCCTCATAATTCCGGTAAAGCTCTCCAATTTCCCCATCATCCTTATCTGGAAGTCTGTATTCTAAATTTCCCTCTGCAATATTCTGCATTGCTATATTCAGCTGATTAATCGGTGCAAATACGCCCCGGCTAATCCAATTGGTCAGAAACATGCTCGTAAAAATCAAAATAAGCATAATGGCAATTGCCATATCTATAAATAGTTTTCTGGATATAATTGGATTTGTTCTGGTAATCACAAAAAAGCTTCCTTCATCCCCATTTTGAAAATAGAAATCCATCTGCCTTACCAACTTTTTCATATCGTCCAGGTAAATATTCTGCCTTTCGTTTCCCCTTGCACTTTCTTCCCGAAAGGCTGGCAGCACTGAAAAAATCTGCTTTGCCGCCAACTCATTTCCAGTATAAAACAGTCTGTCCTGTCTGCGCACAATTATATAGGAAGACTTATTAGCAATTTTCTCATTTATGTTAAACAGAACATCTTCATTTTCAATTTCAAAAGGGTCATTCTCTAATATCTCCTTTACCTCCACAAAAATTTCATCTGACATAAGCTTAGACGCCTGTGCAGGGTCAATCAGCATATTGTAATCTTTATTCCGAAGGCCATATTCCTCCTGCCCCCTGATTAAAGCTCCTCCGATGCAAATAAAGGCCGTGCAGGCAAGCGCCAAAGGAAGCAAGATAATTGTTAGAAATGTAATTACCAGTCTGGTTTTAAATTTCATTTTAATCTCCCATTCTTGCCAGCAGTCCGCATATTTGGATACAAGTACAAACTTGCACCTATACCTATCGCTTATCCTAACTCTTTATACCGATTATAGCACATCCAAGATACGGCTGGTTATTAAAGAATAAATGAATCTATAAAAAATTTATAAATTGTTATTGACAACTATATGAAAATTATTATAATAAAACAGTAATAGCTACTAATATTTACCAGAGAGGAACTCATATGAATCTAAAGCACAGTAAACAGCGGGATTCTATTAAAGAATTTCTGGCTACCAGAAAAGATCATCCCACTGCAGATGTGATTTACAAAAATGTCCGTCAATCCTTTCCTAACATCAGCCTTGGAACCGTATATCGGAATTTAACCTTGCTTGCTGATCTTGGTGAAATTGCTCGGGTTCGGGTAGGTGATGGCGTAGATCATTTTGATTATGATACTTCCCCCCATTACCATTTCATCTGTAAAGAATGTGGAAATGTAATTGATTTGGACATGCCCGTCACAGAACAAATAACTGCGGCAGTCCGTGAGAACTTCAATGGTAAAATCGAAGGGCAGATGACCTACTTTTATGGTCGCTGTAGTAATTGCACTCAAAAAATTTTATGCAAAGAAAAGGAGAGCTAAAAATTATGAAATTCGTATGTCAAGTATGCGGTTATGTTTATGAAGGTGATTCTGTACCTGAGAAATGTCCTGTTTGTAATGCACCTGCAGAGAAATTCACAGCTCAGGATAGCGATAAGGTATGGGCTGCAGAGCATGTAGTAGGCGTTGCAAAGGGTGTAAGTGAAGATATCCTTGCAGACTTAAGAGCAAACTTTAACGGTGAATGCACAGAAGTTGGTATGTATCTTGCAATGGCAAGAGTTGCTCACAGAGAAGGTTATCCTGAAATTGGTTTATACTGGGAAAAAGCAGCTTATGAAGAAGCTGAGCATGCAGCAAAATTTGCTGAGCTGTTAGGCGAAGTAGTAACCGATTCCACAAAGAAAAATCTTGAAATGAGAGTAGAGGCTGAAAATGGCGCTACTGCTGGCAAGTTCGATCTTGCAAAGCGTGCAAAAGCTGCTAACCTTGACGCAATTCATGACACAGTTCACGAAATGGCTCGCGATGAGGCTCGTCATGGTAAGGCATTCGAAGGACTTCTTAAGAGATATTTTAGCTAAGAAAAAATACTATTTTTAAAATTTCAATTTAGACTCATATTTTGAAAGGAGATACTATCATGCAGAAATATTTTTGTAATCCCTGTGGATACACCTATGATCCGGAAAAAGGAGATCCCGAACACGGCATCGCTCCCGGAACTGCATTTGCAGATCTTCCTGCTGATTGGGTGTGCCCTGTGTGCGGTGTAAGCAAGGATATGTTCCAGCCTTGCATTGATAACTACAACTAAATTAAAAGTTGTATCATTATCATAAAAAAACAGGAAACAGTATATTCACACTGTTTCCTGTTTTTTATTACCTCCATGCAATTCACTCTTTCAAGCGGTTACAACCACTAGTTAATTTTAGAATACCCGAATCCATTCGCAAAAGCATCAATTGGTTTTCCTTCCTTGCACAGGGAACATCCTTCTGGGTCATATGCCTTATAATCCGGAATATCTGTAATTGTAAACAATGACTTGATTGGAATACCCATCACACTGTTCGCCGCACTGAAAACCGCACTGATTCCACTAATTTTCGCACCATAATATTTAAGCGCCTGACCTGTCTTTACAATCGTCTGTCCTGTTGTGGCAGATGTCAGAAGAATAAGTACATTTTTCCCTTTAATCATTGGTATCATATTCTCCCTGAAAACAAGCTGCCCGGAGTTCACATACTCAGGGGTAACAATATAAATTGTATTATGAGAATTCATAGAATATATGCCTGCTCTCGTCAAATCTTCCGCCAGAAAAGCGCCAATAACTTCGCATCCGTCAATACAGACAATTGTATCTACCACAGTGGTAGCTGCTATTTGTTCGCTTAAGGCCTTCGCTGTTGCAGAAGCCTCATTGAGCCTGCACTTTAAAGTTGCCATATCCAAGAAATAATTTACATGCGAGTTTGGCGTTACAAAATGTCCTGGTATTGCTTTTAATACTACATTATGATGCGCTTTTGATTGAATCCTAACTGTCCCTTCCATAGGCATACCTCCTTAAATTATGTACCTTTAAATTGTACAATAATATTATATTTATATAGTAAATGATAAGACAATTTAATGCAATCATTTATTTTAAAAATCATTTACTGCCACATCTTACAAGTCCCATAAGAGAATATGACAGAAGCCAGATATATCAAATATCCGGCTTCTGAACCTTACATCACATCGCTTATTATGGTCTAAAAAATTACATTCTTAATTTAAGTTTTAATCTAATGTGTAACTATTCAAATATTTTTCCTGTTCCGGTGTCAGCACATCAATTTCTTTTCCTAAGAATGCCAATTTCCTCTTAGCCACATCCTGATCTACTTCTCTAGGCACATCAATCAGTTTTTCTGTAAGCTCACTGCCATGTTCAACCAGATACTTAGCAGATAATGCCTGAATTGCAAAGCTCATATCCATAATCTCCGCCGGATGTCCATCGCCTGCCGCCAGATTAACCAATCTGCCTTCAGCTAAAATAAAAATCCACTGACCTGTAGGAAGCTTATAGCCCATGATATTCTTCCTCTGTTCTCTAGTCTCCACTGCAATTTCGCGCAATCTTGCCATATCGATCTCACAATCGAAATGTCCGGCATTGCAGAGGATAGCGCCATCCTTCATGACCTTAAAGTCTTCCTCATCGATTACCTTATCACAGCCTGTAACGGTTACAAAGAAATCTCCCACCTTAGCTGCTTCGTTCATAGGCATAACATCAAATCCATCCATAACAGCTTCAATTGCCTTGATCGGGTCAATTTCTGTCACAATTACCCTTGCTCCAAGCCCTTTTGCACGCATAGCGGTTCCTTTACCACACCAGCCATAGCCTGCTACTACCACGATCTTACCTGCCACGATCAGGTTTGTCGTACGGTTAATGCCGTCCCAAACGGACTGGCCTGTACCATAACGGTTATCAAACAAGTGCTTGCAATCCGCATTGTTTACACGCACCATAGGGAATTTCAGTTCCCCGGCATGATTCATTGCCTCCAGCCGGATAATTCCTGTGGTTGTCTCCTCGCATCCGCCGATAATATTAGGTATCAGCTCCGGCATCTGTGTGTGAACCATATTCACCAAGTCTCCGCCATCATCAATGATGATATTAGGTCCAGCCTCCAATACATGGCGGATATGAGAATTGTACTCCTCCGGCGTACAGTCATACCATGCATGAACTTCAAGCCCTGCTTTAACCAGCGCTGCTGCCACATCATCCTGAGTAGAAAGCGGGTTAGAGCCGGTTACAAACATCTGTGCCCCTCCTGCCTTTAACACCAGGCAAAGATACGCTGTCTTAGCCTCAAGATGTACGGAAAGCGCAATTTTTTTGCCTTCAAATGGCTTTGTCTTTGAAAATTCTTCTTCCAGAGTGCGGAGCAGGTCGCAATTTCTTTTTACCCACTCAATCTTGCGTTCTCCGGACTCGGCCAAATGAATGTCTCTGATTTCACTGCTCATAACTATGTCCTCCAATAAAATATAAGATAGATTCAGCCGAATTTTTATTATAGTGATGGTCGTCTGTCCTATCATCACTTTATTATTATTCATCTATGAGTTTCTTGTTAGATAGGATATATACTTCTCATTTGTGAATAATAACTTTATAACAACTGCAACGCAGCTATTACCCTTAATACTCTTTCTTATCTAGGCCCATACGGACTATAATATCGTTTACCTTTTTATAAACCATATCCTCGTCTAACGTCAATACTTTTCTGTTTTCCATGGTTATTTTCCCATCAATAATGACGGTTTCCACCTCAGAACCATTTGCAGAATAAGAAAGTCCGGCAATTAAATTATTCCTGGGCGTCAAAGATGGCGTATTTAAATTCAAAATAGCAATATCCGCCTTCTTCCCCGCCTCCAGTGAACCTGTTTCCTGCTCAAGCCCAAGCGCTTTAGCCCCATTTATGGTTGCAATACGGAAACCTTCTTTTGCGCTGACGCACTGAGGGGTCTTCTTAACCCCTTTATGGATCAGTGTAAGCAGGCTCAGCTCATGAAACATATTTAGACTGTTGTTGCTGGCCGCGCCATCCGTGCCAAGACAAACATTGATTCCTTTTTCAATCATTGCCGGAACAGGCGCAAAACCATTCCCCAGCTTCATGTTGCTGGCAGGATTCGTTACCACACTTACATTCTTTTTCTTTAAGATATCCATATCGCTCTCTGTGATCTGTACACAGTGGGCAGCTATGGCAGGCACATCGAATAATCCGTTCTGAACCGCCATCTCAATGGGCGACATACCATACTTTTCCTTTATCTGCTGTATCTCGCTTTCACTTTCTGAAAGATGTACATGAATACCCATATGGTTCTTTTTTGCTTCCTCAGAAACAATCCTCATGTAAGCGTCATCACAGGTATACGGAGCGTGAGGCCCTAACATGAAGGTAAGTCTGTCACAGTCTTTGGCTGCATCTCTTTCTTCATAAGCCTGTTTTAATCTTATCTGACCTGCTTCATCATCACCGCTTCCTACCAAACCACGGCATATGACAGCGCGCATACCGGACTCCTTTACCGCTTTTGTGGTCTGATGAATATTCATCTGCATATCATTAAAACAGGTCGTTCCGCTTTTCATCATTTCAATAATAGCAAGACATGCGCCCCAATAGGTATCCTCATCTGTCATCTGTTGCTCAATCGGATCAATGGTTCCAAAAAGCCAGTCCATAAAGCTCAAATCATCCGCCACGTTCCGCATAAAAGACATATAAGAATGGGTATGACAATTGATCAGGCCTGGTATGGCAAGCCTGTCCTTTCCATCAATCACTTTATCAGCTACAAATCCTGCTGGCTTTGTGCCTATCGCAACAATTCTGCTATCTTCAATATAAATATTGGTTTCCTTCACCACATCCTGATGACCCTCAGGTAATACTGCCAGAATATTTTTTAATACAATTCCCAAACCTTTTTCACTCCTTACTTTTTATGATTTACTTTCTTAACATTTTTCTTATGGCCCTTTGCAATCCCCCAATTTAAAGGTTAACAATATTTCTGTTTTCCCCTTTTAGAAATGCTTCGATATTTTTGCAGGTTTCCGAAACACATCTGTTTCTTGCCTCATTACTTGCCCATGCCAGGTGAGGCGTAATAATTAACTTGTTACTGTCCATAATCTTGCTTAAAGGATTGCTGCTTTTCATAGGCTCCGTGCTAGTTACATCCAGCCCAGCCCCTGCAATATAGTTTTCTGCCAAAGCAGTATATAGAGCTGCATCATTTACCACCGGCCCTCTTGCCACATTGATTAATATAGCACTTTTCTTCATCTTTTTAAATGCTTCTAAATCAAATAAATCCCTTGTCTTATCGCTTAACGGACAGTGAATCGATAAGAAATCCGATTCCTTTAACAGCTTGTCAAACTCCACCCTTTCATACTCCGTACATGTACTGTTTCCAGAGGCCGAATAAAAAATTACTTTGCAGCCAAAAGCTTCGGCAATTCCTGCTACCTTCCTTCCAATATTTCCCATACCCACAATGCCCCAGGTCTTACCTGCAAGTTCTGTAAATGGAATATCAAAATTCGAAAAACGATCCTGTGCCGCATAAGCACCTGATTTTACATAATCGTCATAATGACGAAGCTTTTCCAGAACATACAGACAAAGTGCAAAAGTATGCTGTGCCACCGCATCTGTGGAATAGCCTACAATGTTTGCCACCTTAATTCCTCTGCTTTTGCAATATGTAATGTCCACATTATCATACCCTGTTGCAAATTCACAAATCAGCTTTACATCATGGGCATCCTTTAGGGTCTCGCTATTGAGAGGCGCTTTGTTGGCGATGATAATTTCCGCATCTCTCACTTTTTCTTTTACATCCACAGCCGTGGTATTAGGATATACCGTCACTTCTCCAAATGCCTTAAATATATCCACAGAAACATCCAGCCCCACGCTGTTTCTCTCTAAAACCACTATTTTCATGCGTTTCTCCTTAACTATAAGTTGTATTATAAACATTTTTTATTATATATAAATAATCCTTTTTTGAACAGATGTTAAAAATAATATTTTATTCATAAGATTTATGATGGATAATTTAAAAATCTTTGTATAAATATGCAACAAAAAATTTCTTGTTGACAATTGCCCTTCCCTGCGTTAATATGATAAAAAATTAAATATCACCTAAACCGTTGAAGCGGAGATAACGGTGATGATGCTCCTACAGAGAGCCCGGAATGCTGAGATCGGGCGGAAAACAAGTCATCAAATGGACCGCTGAGGGTGCAGTGAACAACAAATGAATTATTTTAAATTGTTAAGTATTCTGCAACGTAAGGCATACGTCAGTTGCCAGGGATATGTTGGTATCCTGTTAAGGGTACAGCTCAGGCTGTAAATCAAGGTGGCACCGCGGATAGTTTGATATTCGTCCTTGACAGAAATTATTTCTGTTAAGGACTTTTTGTTTGCAAAAAATTCCATATTTTAATATTTTTATTAATATCATTACAGGCAGAAAGGAAAAGTTATGATTCGACCTGAACTTCAAATACTAAAAGAATTAAATAAACAAAACAAGTACAAAACGGCTCCCGTGAGCATGGAAATCTTATCAGACATCAGAACCCCCATTGAAGTTCTCAAAATCCTTAAAAATATTTCCAGCCACTGCTATCTGTTGGAGTCTGTTTCTGACTATGAAAAATGGGGGCGCTACACCTTTTTAGGCTACAATCCCAGCCTTGAAATTACTTGCCAGAATGGCCAAATGAAGGTAGGCTCTCTTTCTTTTGACACAAAAGATCCTGGAGAATACATTCGTCAGATCATTGAAGAACACAAAAGCCCCCGTTTTCCCTATCTTCCTCCCTTTACAGGCGGATTAGTGGGTTATTTTTCCTATGATTACCTAAAATACGCGGAGCCTTCCCTACACCTTAACGCTGCTAATACCGAGGGCTTTAAAGATGTTGATTTAATGCTCTTTGACAAGGTAATTGCCTTTGACAACTTTAGACAGAAAATCGTATTAATTGTAAATATCCAGCTTGACAGCCTTGAGACAGAATATAACAGGGCAATTCTGGAATTAAAGCAATTGGCGGAACTGATTAAAAGCGGTATCCCTGCTGCCGACCAGCCTGGCAAATGTACCACCGACTTTCTCCCTCTTTTTAAAGAAGAAGAATATTGCTCCATGGTGGAAAAAGCCCAACATCATATTAAAGAGGGTGATATCTTCCAGATTGTCTTATCCAACCGCCTGGAAGCCTGTTTTGAAGGAAGCTTATTAAATACCTATCGCATCCTCCGCACCTTAAACCCTTCTCCCTACATGTTTTATTTTGCCAGCAGCGATTTGGAAGTGGCAGGCGCCTCACCCGAGACTCTGGTGAAATTAGAAAACGGTGTTCTTCATACCTTTCCCCTGGCAGGCACCAGTCCCAGAGGAAAAACCGAGGAAGAAGATAAATCGTTGGAACAAAAGCTTCTTGCAGACCCTAAGGAACTTGCGGAGCATAATATGCTGGTAGATTTGGGAAGAAATGATATTGGCAAAATCAGTAAATTTGGAACCGTTCAGGTAGAAAAATACCTCTCTATAGAGAAATACTCTCATGTCATGCATATAGGATCTACCGTACGAGGACAAATACGAGAAGATGCGGATGCACTTTCCGCCATAGATGCTATTTTACCTGCAGGAACACTTTCCGGCGCCCCTAAAATCAAAGCCTGTCAGTTAATTAACGATTTGGAAAATAATAAACGCGGCATTTATGGTGGCGCCATAGGCTATCTGGATTTTACCGGAAATCTCGATACCTGTATTGCGATTAGAATAGCTTACAAGAAAGGCGGCAAAGTCTTCGTCAGAAGCGGCGCTGGTATCGTAGCAGATTCTATTCCCGAAAAAGAATATCAGGAATGCTTAAACAAAGCAGCCGCCATTGTGAAGGCATTAAACGATGACACCCTATACAAACCGGATTATTGAGTGAATTGCTACTATGCTTGACGAGTCCGTTTAATAAAACAAGAGGTGAACCAATGATTTTACTAATTGATAATTACGACAGCTTTTCCTATAACCTATATCAGCTGATTGGATCTTTAAATCCTGATATAAAAGTAATTCGAAATGATGCTGCATCCATAAAAGAAATCGAAAAAATGGAGCCGGAGGCTATTATCCTTTCCCCAGGCCCAGGAAGACCGGAGGATGCCGGCATCTGTATTGATATTGTCAAAGAGCTTGGATGTAAAACTCCCATTTTAGGTGTCTGTCTTGGCCATCAGGCTATCTGTTTGGCCTATGGCGGAACCATTTCCTACGCAAACGAATTAATGCACGGAAAACAGTCCCAAACCAAACTTGAACCCACCAGCCCAATTTTTCAAGGACTTCCCGAAAGCATTTCCGTTGCCAGATATCACTCCCTTGCGCTACTTGAAGAAACCCTTCCTGCCTGCCTTATCATTACCGCCAGGGCGGATGACGGTGAAATGATGGCCGTTCAGCATAAAAACTACCCGGTTTACGGACTGCAGTTTCATCCTGAATCTATCCTCACACCAGCAGGAAGCAGCATTGTTAAAAATTTTTTAAATCACTATAAACAAAATATGGAGGCCCAAAATGATTAAAGAAGCTATTGTAAAAATTGTTGACAAACAGGATTTAACCTATGCTGAAGCTTACGCTGTCATAAACGAGATTATGAGCGGTGAAACCTCACCTACCCAAAATGCCGCCTTTTTAGCTGCTTTGTCCACTAAAAGTACTAAGGCGGAAACCATCAATGAAATTGCCGGCTGCGCCGCTGCTATGCGCGACCATGCCATGAAGGTAGAACATAACATGGATTTGCTAGAAATTGTAGGTACCGGAGGCGATGGCGCTCAAAGCTTTAATATTTCAACTACTTCGGCTCTAGTCGCCGCAGCCGGCGGCGTCAAGGTCGCCAAACACGGCAACAGAGCCGCTTCCTCTCAATCTGGAGCCGCCGACTGTCTTCAGGCCCTCGGTGTAAACATTGATCTATCCCCTGAAAAATGTGTTGAGCTCCTTGAGAAGGTAGGAATCTGCTTCTTCTTTGCACAGAAATATCACACTTCCATGAAATACGTTGGTCTAATCCGTAAGGAGCTAGGTATTCGAACCGTCTTTAACATTTTAGGCCCTTTAACCAATCCTGCCTCTCCATGCAGACAGCTTCTCGGCGTTTATGACAAGTCTCTGGTTGAGCCTCTTGCAAAGGTTCTTACCAATCTCGGTGTCAAACGCGGTTTGGTAGTTTATGGAATGGACAAAATGGATGAAATATCTGCAAGCAGCCCTACCTATATTTGTGAATTTTTTGAGGGAAACTATAATACCTATACCATTACGCCAGAGGACTTTGGATTAACCTCCTGTAAAAAAGAAGATCTAATTGGCGGTACGCCTGATGAAAATGCTGATATTACTCTTTCTATTTTAAAAGGGGAAAAGGGGCCTAAAAGGAATGCAGTTCTTTTAAATGCCGGAGCCGCCTTATATATTGCGGAGAAGGCTGACTCCTTTGCAGACGGTGTTAAGCTTGCCCAAGAACTAATAGATTCGGGACACGCACTTGCTAAGTTAGAAGAATTCAAATCCATAAGTAATTTATCCTAAACGATGAGTGCAAAATTATATCTTCTCATTTATGAATAATAATCATTTTATCAGATTCTCATTAAGGAATATTAACATTAAAGTATTATTTCAAACATAACTCATGGATATGCAGAGATTAAAGCTTGAACTCAAATTTCCAAATTATCTATTAATACTGTATCGCAGACACAGCTTGCGATAGTAGGGGGTAAAACAATGGAAACGATCTTAGACACAATAGCGGCCTACGCGAAACAACGAGTGGAAAAAGCAAAGGAAATCCGACCGCTTAAAGAACTGAAACAGCTTGCCTTTACACAAAGCTGTAAGACTGGGTTTCCTTTTGAAAAAGCTCTCGCCACTGGCGGAATCAGTTTTATATGCGAATGTAAAAAAGCTTCTCCCTCCAAAGGGCTCATCGCAAAAGAATTTCCCTATCTGACCATAGCCAAAGAGTACGAAGCAGCAGGTGCATCCTGTATTTCCGTACTCACTGAACCTAAATGGTTTCTAGGTAAAGATCAATATCTTAAAGAAATTTCTAGCGCGGTGTCTATCCCCTGTATCCGCAAGGATTTCACAGTGGATGAATATATGATTTATGAAGCAAAGCTTTTAGGTGCCAGCGCTGTTTTACTAATTTGCTCCCTGCTTTCCACAGATACCTTAAAGCGCTATATTGACATTTGTGATACGCTTGGTCTTTCAGCTCTTGTAGAAGCCCATAACGAAAAGGAAATAGCATCTGCCATTGCCGCCGGAGCGCGTATGATAGGTGTCAATAACCGAAATCTAAAAAACTTTACAGTGGATATCAGCAACAGTCGAAAGCTGCGCTCTCTGGTACCAGAGGATATTTTCTTTGTTGCAGAAAGCGGTATCCGCTCCGGAGAAGATGTAAAAGCGCTTGAAATGGCTCGTGTGGATGCTATCTTAATTGGGGAAACCCTTATGCGCGCCCCAGACAAGAAAGCCATGCTGGATGAATTGCGCACGGGATCCAAGGGTAAAATGGAGGATTTCTATGACTAAAATAAAAATATGCGGTCTCAAATCTGCGGAGGATATTTCCTATGTGAACGCCCTGAATCCGGATTATATAGGTTTTGTTTTTCTGCAGGGCAGACAGCGCTACATTTCTCCCAAGGATGCCGCAACTCTAAGAGCAATTTTAAAGCCAACAATACAAAGTGTCGGCATTTTCGTAAATGAACCTTTAAAAAATGTAGCCGCCCTTTTAGAGACTGAAACCATACAACTTGCACAGCTCCACGGCAGGGAAGATGCTTCCTATGCTTTAAAACTTAAAAGCCTGTGTCACAAACCCATTATCAAGGCTTTCATCATAAAAAGCAAAGAAGACATCAAACAGGCTCTTGACTATCCCTGCGATTACCTATTGTTGGATAACGGTCTTGGCACAGGTGAAACCTTCGACTGGTCGCTGATATGTGATATCCACAAACCTTTTTTCCTGGCAGGAGGTCTAAATCCTGCCAATGTCAAGGAAGCCATAGAAAAAATACACCCCTTTGGTGTGGATGTCAGTTCTGGCGTAGAAACGAATTGCCGTAAGGATTATCAAAAAATAAAAGCCTTTATTGAAGCTTGCACCGCAGCGAACCGTAAATGCAATTAACCATATTTACACTAACTTTCAAATTTTCCAGACAAATATAAAATAAAAAAATTACATTTCAAAGAATGGAGGATTACCATGTCAAATTCCCAGGGACGCTTCGGCGTTCACGGCGGCCAATATATTCCTGAAACTCTCATGAATGCCGTAATTGAACTTGAAGAAGCTTACAATCATTATAAAGATGACCCTACATTTAACAGAGAACTTACAAATTTATATAACGAATATGCGGGCCGTCCCAGCCGCCTATATTATGCGAAAAAAATGACACAAGATTTAGGCGGCGCTAAAATTTATTTAAAAAGAGAGGATTTAAACCATACCGGTTCCCACAAAATCAACAACGTGCTGGGTCAGGCCCTGCTTGCAAAAAAAATGGGAAAAACCAGACTCATTGCCGAAACCGGCGCTGGCCAGCATGGTGTTGCAACAGCTACCGCTGCCGCACTGCTTGACATGGAATGTATCGTTTTCATGGGAGAGGAAGATACCAAAAGGCAAGCTCTTAATGTATACAGAATGGGCCTTTTAGGTTCAGATGTCATTCCTGTCAAAACAGGAACCGCCACCCTAAAGGATGCAGTATCGGAGGCCATGCGCGAATGGAGCAGCCGGATTGACGATACCCACTACTGCCTTGGCTCCGTTATGGGTCCTCATCCCTTTCCTACCATTGTCAGGGATTTTCAGGCAGTTATCTCCCGGGAAATCAAACAACAAATTTTTGAAAAGGAATCCCGTCTTCCTGATGTGGTAATGGCCTGTGTAGGCGGCGGCAGCAATGCCATGGGAACCTTCTATCATTTCATAGAGGATAAAGATGTAAAGCTGATTGGCTGTGAAGCTGCCGGCAGAGGTATTGATACCTTTGAGACAGCTGCCACCATCAATACCGGACGGCTGGGTATTTTCCATGGAATGAAATCTTATTTTTGTCAGGATAAATACGGTCAGATTGCCCCCGTTTATTCCATTTCCGCTGGTTTGGATTATCCTGGCATTGGCCCGGAACATGCATGGCTCCACGACCAGGGCAGAGCAGAGTATGTACCCATTACAGATAAGGAAGCTGTTAATGCATTTGAATACCTTTCACGTACGGAGGGCATTATTCCTGCCATTGAAAGCGCCCATGCTGTTGCCCATGCCATGAAAATTGCACCTACTTATTCCAAAGATAAAATAATCGTCATCACCATTTCCGGACGAGGCGACAAAGATTGCGCTGCTATTGCGCGCTACAGAGGGGAGGATATCAATGAATAAAACAGACACTGGCCGTTCTCATACGCCATCTTATTATATCAAAGAAGCTTTTAAGGACGGAAAAGCATTCATCCCTTTTATCACCTGTGGAGATCCCGATTTAGAAACCACAGAAAAAATTGTGCGCAGTATGTCGGAAAATGGCGCTGACCTGATAGAACTTGGAATTCCTTTTTCCGACCCAACTGCTGAAGGCCCCGTCATTCAAGACGCCAATTTGCGCGCACTAAACGGCGGCGTTACCACCGACAAAATTTTTGATATGGTGAAACGCCTGCGTAAAGATATTTCCACTCCAATGTTATTTATGACTTACGCCAATGTTGTCTTTTCTTACAACACAGACAAATTCATCAGTACTTGTGCTGAAATTGGAATCAACGGACTTATCCTTCCCGACCTGCCCTTTGAGGAAAAAGAAGAATTTGATGACATATGCCAGAAATACGGTGTAGCTCTTATTTCTCTGATCGCTCCCACCTCCCAAAACCGGATTGCTATGATTGCCAGACAGGCCCAGGGCTTTGTCTATATCGTATCCAGCCTTGGAGTAACAGGTGTCCGCAGTGAAATAAACACCGATATTTCTTCACTCGTGAAATTGGTAAGAGAAAATACATCTGTTCCCTGTGCAGTGGGCTTTGGAATTTCTACTCCTGAGCAGGCGGCAAAAATGGCGGCGATTTCTGATGGTGCCATTGTAGGATCCTCTATCATTAAATTGATCGCTCAATTTGGACGGGATGCTGCCGAACCGGTTGGCCAATATGTGAAGACAATGAAAGAGGCTATTCTCACCTTAAAAAGTGATAAAAACAGCCTTCAATCATAGTATGCATTTCTTTTCAATAAAAAAGGCTCCTTTCCGAGCCTTTTTTATTACATTTTACTTAATACTCTTTATATCATTTAATCTGTTCAAAATTTGTCAGAGGACAGTTATAATCTCTTGAGCAATTCTTCTCTTTGTGCCTCATAGCCGGGCTTTCCAAGAAGTGCAAACATATTCTTCTTGTAGCTTTCAACTCCAGGCTGGTTGAAAGGATTTACACCAAGCAGATAACCGCTTACGCCACAGGCAAACTCAAAGAAGTAAAAGAGCTGTCCCAAATAATATTCATTAACTTCAGGAACTGTAACCATAAGGTTGGGAACCTGCCCGTCCGTATGAGCAAGAATCGTTCCGTTCATTGCGCTCTTATTTACAAAATCCACACTTTTGCCGGCAAGATAATTTAATCCGTCAAGGTCAACCGGCTCCTCCTGTAAGATAATTTCTTCTCTGCTGGTTTCAATATTGATAACTGTCTCAAACATATTTCTGGAACCATCCTGGATAAACTGGCCCATAGAATGTAAATCAGTCGTCAAATCAACACTTGCAGGGAAAATACCTTTCTGGTCCTTACCCTCGCTTTCGCCATAAAGCTGTTTCCACCATTCGGAAACATAATGAACACTGGGTTCATAATTTGCAAGAATTTCAATTCCTTTCCCTTTTCTAAGCAAAATATTGCGGATAGCCGCATACTTAAGAGCATCATTTTCCTCAAAAGAAGCTTCCAAAGCCGCCTTGCGCCCTGCCTGTGCTCCTTCCATCAGTTTATCAATATCCGCGCCGCTTACTGCAATAGGCAGAAGACCTACCGCTGTAAGAACGGAAAAACGTCCGCCTACATCATCAGGCACCACGAAACTCTCATAGCCTTCCTCTGTAGCTAAACTCTTAAGGGAGCCTCTTGCCTTGTCAGTGGTAGCATAAATTCTCTTTGCTGCTTCTTCCTTACCGTACTTCTCCTCCATCATTGCCTTAAACACACGAAAAGCAATAGCAGGCTCTGTGGTTGTACCGGATTTGCTGATCATGTTGATAGAGAAATCCCGATCGCCAATTACATCCATCAAATGCTTGATATAGGTAGAACTGATAGAATTTCCTACAAAGTAAATCTCAGGTGTTTTTCTTATTTCCTTGCTTACAACATTATAAAAACTATGTCTTAAGAACTCTATAGCAGCCCTTGCCCCCAAGTAAGATCCTCCAATACCGATTACCAGCAAAACCTCGGAATCACTCTGAATTTTGGTTGCTGCCTTTTTGATTCTGTCAAATTCTTCTTTGTCATAATCTACAGGAAGATCAATCCATCCTAAGAAATCATTCCCTGCGCCTTCTTTAGAAACCAATACTTCCTTTGCATCCAATGCCAGCTTCTTTATAGATTCCACTTCATGATCCTGAATAAAAGATGCTGCCTTGGAATAATCAAATGTTACTTTCTTCATGCCTCCACACTCCTTTTGATAATATAGTTTTCATATTTCTCTGACTTGCATTGCAAATCTACCTAAATTATTACATAAATTTCCTTTTATCTATCAGCTTTAAGTGTAACAAATGAGCCTGTATTTTTCAAGCAATTCCCTCAATCAATCCCAAAAGCTCCTTCATATTAACAGGTTTTGCTAAATGTGCATTCATACCGCACTCCATTGATTTTTTCCTGTCTTCCTCAAAGGCATTGGCAGACAACGCAATAATCGGAATGTTCGCTAAAGTGCTGTTCGCGAGCCTTCGAATCTTCCTTGTGGCCGTATGACCATCCATCACTGGCATTTGTATGTCCATTAAAACCAAAAAGTATTCATTGGGCTGAGAATTCTTTAACATCTTAACAGCAACGCTTCCATTTTCAGCCGTATCAACCACATATCCTGCATCTGTTAAAAGTGCAGTCATAATCTCAAGATTAATCCTGTTGTCCTCCACCACCAGAATTTTCCCTTTCTCCGTATGATGTTCTTTTCTTATTAGCGGCAGTTCCTTTTGACGACCTCCTTTATCCTGCAGCTTAAGATTTAATGTGACAATAAAGCGGCTACCCTTGCCGAAAATACTGGATACTTCTATCGTTCCTCCCATCATTTCCACAATATTTTTTACAATGGAAAGTCCAAGCCCTGTACCCCTTACTCCGCTTAAGGTTGTATTTTTCTCACGCTCAAAGGGCTCAAAAATATGTGTTATAAAGCTTTCACTGATGCCAATTCCCGTATCCTCAATTGTAAACTGAAAAATTGCAAACTGGTCAGAAGCTCTCTGCTCTACAACCGAAAAACCAATTTCACCACCTTTTTTCGTATAGTTTACTGCATTCCCCGCAATGCGCAGGAAAATCTGCATCAAGTAATCTCTGTTACTATATATATAAGGATGTACAATTCCATTTGCTTCCAATGAAAACCGAATCCCCTTTGCCTGTGCCTTCGGAAGAATATCCGCTTCTACCTCTTCCATAATATCATGCAGATTGCATTCCGCCTCCATAAGATGGTCTCTACTCGTTTCTAACCGTGATAATTCCAGCATATCATCCAATAATTGTAGTAGATCTTGACCGGAATCTTCAATCTTATTAAGAAAACCCTGCAATTTCTCTGAATCCTTCAGATGAGCCTTTGCAAGCGCTGTAAAGCCAATAATTGCATTCATGGGTGTGCGTATATCATGAGACATGTTTGCTAGCAAAACGTCCTTTGCCTTGTTAGAGCTTTTGGCTTGAATCATAGCTTCTTCTAACAGCCTATTTTGTACTGTTTCATGGCGGACTGCGTCATCATTGCTTCTGCAGCCTACCACAACCTGAGAACCATTTCTTACATTCCCCACATTGACCACACATAGCTGCATGTGTTCGATTTCCCCATTCTTTACAATCCGATAATTCACATGGTAAACCTTATTCCCGGAAAGCTGCTCCTTAATATATTCATAATCAACAGCCTTCAAAAAAAACTCCATATCCTCCGGATACACCCAATCCTTAGCATAATTAGAAAGGAACTCCGCAAACACACTAAGCTCATATTTTTTATCCTTAAAACTATTATATATCCGCTCACTAACCTGATACGGATGAAAAATACCCTCGTTAAAATCCAGGTGAAAAATAGACTCATAGTCAATACTAAGACCGTCAATCAGCTCCAGCCGCCGAAGCTGCTCCCGATTAATCATTTCTAGCTTTTTATCATAAGCATCAATCTGATTCCGTAATTCTAATTGCTCCCGCCTTTTTTCTTCCTCCTGACGCTTACGTTTTTCCGTAGCATCGCCTACAAATACATAAAATACATCTCCATATAACTCGCTATGAGTAAAATGTCCATAATCCTCTATCCAGCGAATTTCACCACCCTTTTGGATAATTCGATACTCCACATAATCTAAATCATATTTACTTTCAGTAATCTGCTCTCCAATGCTTTTCTCCACCTCATCCAAATCATCGGGATGTACAATTCCCCGAAAACTGTTTCCTGTCAACTCCTTAAATTCTTCCATTGTATCACAGTTAAATATCCGAAGTATTGCTTCATTCGCATAAATAATTTCTTCATTGCCATCTGCACGATATATAAAAAATCCTCCCGGCATCTTATCTATAACTGTCCTCATACTAAGCACTGTCTGATCTGCATCCACAGTATCCCCAAAAGGAACACCTTGGCCAGACAAAAAATATTCCTTTGACATAAAATCACTACTCATAGCTGCATCCTCCGTCATAACTCCAAAATGATTGTCAAATGTCTGCATACCGTACTTACAGGCCTATAGTATATAAATAATCCGGTTATATATTAATAAATGGAAAATAATACAATTATCATAGCATGTTTAAATTCGTCTGTCATCAAAGATTTTTATTTAAATTATATATTCCAGGTTATAATATTTACATTATTTAGTTTATACAAAGCTAAAATCGATTCTAACTCTTAATCTAATTTGATAATCTAATATATCCTTTCTAAATAATGTTGCATATTTATATAGTAAAATTATTCATTCATATCACTATATATAGTATATAATTATACCAATAGTTAATCGTTGGAAAATTTTTCATATTCTATATGCTTAAATGCCCAAATTATATTGCAACATATGATTCTTTATGTTACTCTTAACTTATAATAAAGTGTTATTGCAGTAAATGAACGCTGCCTAGACTGCAAAAGGTTAGTTCGAACGATAAAATTTCGGGAAACTAGCCGTTTTATGATATATAAAAGTCTAAAACAATAGAATCTAACCGTGCCATCATGGCTGCATAATATGAGAAAGAGAGGTGAATGTTATGAGGCTGGATCCATCTGGCAAACGGCCCCGTTTCATCCGCATCAGTGGCGGCGGGGCTGATAGTAGGAACTGAAAAAAGTCCGAAATATGATTGCACACATTTCGGCAAAACGTTCGAAAGGGCGTGACGTAAAGCCAAGGAACTAAGGCGGTTTCATTTTTCAGCCGCTATGTTAGCCTGGTTGCTAATTATAAAGGCAAACTATTGGAAACAGTGGGACGCAAAGCTAAGGGGCCTAACTATCTTTAAGGTACACGGCAGCCCGGTCACTAATTATAGTTAGCAAACTATCGGAAACGGTGGGACGCAAAACTAGGGAGCTAAGGTTATTGAAACCGTAAAAGTAGTTGCGGTAAAGAAACTACGCCAGCCCGGCCGCCGGACCCTTTGCTTCCGAAGACTAGCAAAGAAAGGAAAATATTATGAAGATAAAAAAATTGAAAGAGTTCAGTAGACGTACACTTGCTCTGCTTATTGCTGTTGTTATGGTAGCTGGTACGCCTCAGCTTGTTTCTTTGGCGGATGAGGAGGAAATATCTTCTGATTTATCTGATGAATCCTCTGCAGACAATAGCCAAAGCAATCTTGATACCAGTCCACCCTCTGACGTACTTGATGATGGAGGTTCCGATGGTAGTGTAACAACACTTGATAATAATTCTAGTTTTGATAATCAGACTTCTGCCGACAATTCCGGTTCAGGAAATCAGCAGCCGCCTACTAGCGAACCTGATTCTAACAACCCACCGTCTGCTGATAGCCCTGATGCTAATAATCAACAGGAATGGCAGACTACAACTACTGTGGACGTAAACGGCACCCCCCACTGATGTCACTGTTACAGGAACTTCTACAGAAGATGAAAATGGCAATATTCAATATGAAGGCACCAGTACAGTCGGCGATGCACCAAATGATGTAAATGTTATCGTGTCTGGGAGCGAAACTACTGAAACTGACGTGCGTAATCCTTTAGACTCCGATTCAACTGATTCTGAGGATAAAAACATTACCATAACACCTGGTAAAGATGGGGAAGTTCATGAAGATTTTGACATCAGAGATCAGATAGAGGCAGAACATAAACCCACTCCTCCTACAGAAGAAGGTTATATCCCTGTAGAGGAAGGTAATAATAACTCCTTCTATCTTCCCGAGGATATCCAGCATCCGGATGAAAATACCACTGTTACTACTAATAGTACCTGGGAGTTGAAAGAAAATCGGGATGAAAATGGTAATTTAACTTCTTATGAAACCACAAAGGTTGAGATTGTAACTACTGAAACCAGAACTCCTAATGTACCTGAAAGCATGCCTGAGAATGCTGAAATCATCAAGGATGAGACCAGCGGACTGGAAATAGGTTATCGTTACAGCATAACGGAGGACTTGGGGAATAACACCGTTCGTACTACTACTTTCACCGTAATCAACGGGGAGACCTTCTCTCAGTCAAAGGATGTCACTACTACTGTAGAAACTATAACACTGGATGAAATTACGTCTGGCAAGGTTGATGCGGAGATGAGCGAAGTTATAGCTGGAGAAGGTCATGGCGAAACAAGTGTGGAGAAGAAAGACAGCATTGATCCCGAGCCTGATAAGTTTAAAGATGGTTATAAAGAGCATGATACAACATATGATCCGGACAATGATCTAGTTGACAGAGATGCCATCAATTCTCTTGCAGTTGCAAATATAAAAGTAGCATCATCTCTAAATGTACGAAAAGGTCCTGGTACAAACTTCGATTTGTATCAAGGTGGTGGGCTTAAACCTGAAAAGGATAAGCTTCTCAAAGTTTATATTTATGAAGAAAAAAATAATTGGTATAGGATAGGAGAAAACGCCTGGATCTCCAAAGATTATACAGAAATAATCGGTGGAACTTTTGAAGTAAAAAAAGGTGGCTGTTATTTGTATGCTGACGACCTAAAGACTCCAATTAATGCAAGCCGTGGAACCAGTGCCATTGTTCGTGTTGATGGTAACGACCCAAACAAAATAAATAGAAAAGTAGATAGTGCTGGTAATGTATGGTATTATATCAACTCGGATGGAAATTATGCCGGTTGGGTAAAAGAAGATAGGCTTGAGTTAGTTATCCATGCCAAAGACAAAGAATTAACTCAGGCTGACCCTAAATGGTTAGAGGATCTTGAAAAGGATGGATACGACTGCTACTATGTTGGCGAGCTTGGATTAGAAAGCTCTATCCGTGCTGATGTTGGTGGCTCAACCACTTATCGTGCCCACCAGTTTATCCTGCGAGATAAAAATAACAATAAGCTCTATGCATATTGTGCAGATTTAAATACTGGCTCTCAAGCGGATTACCGCTACAAAATGGTTGAAATTGATGATTCTAATTATTGGGAACTGCTGATTGACAGCAGTCTTCCTCCGGAAGAACAGGAAGAAGATGCACGCGCTAAGCAAGAGGCCCTTGGTAATATTGTCATAAACGGCTATTGGGGCGTTGCGGATTCTACTGACCCTGATGAAGATGTGGTAGGCAGCTTGGCTACTCTTAAAAAGAACCTTAAGGAGTATCTAGAAGCATTAAACAGCAAAAAAGCCGAAAATGAAACCAAGATTAATGTTGAAGCCGTATTGCAGGGCGTAACTCCTGGTGTAGCCCTTACTGCAACTCAGGCAGCGCTTTGGTATTATGGTAATACCGGAACCAGCAAAAAGGTTAATGTAACGAATTTTGAAAACTGGAGACAGTATATGGGTATGTACTATGATACGGAAGCTAAAAAAATGGTCGGAACCGGAGATGACACCTATGAATCTCTTGATGAAGATCAAAAATTAGCATTAGAACAGATTTGCATCTGGCTCATTAGCCTAAAAGATTTAGATGACAGCACTGTAGGCGCAACCAAAGCACCTGCAGAAATCACGGAAAAAGACTTTACTCCTACTGTTACCATCAAAGGAAAAGAAACAGCCGGTACGGAAGCAGTCATGGCTGTTCAACAAACCGATGATAAAGCTGACATATATAAAGCTGATGTATCCTTTGCCCTGGAAGTTACTCCCAGTAAGCTTAATGATGATTTAATCGTAAAAATTTATGCTGGAGAAGGAGAAAACAAAGTATGTATAGCTTCTAAACGTATTGCTGGTAATCCAAAAACAAAAGATGTTGAAAAAGACTACGATAAGTTTGAAGAAGATGGCAATGTATATACTTTTAGAGATCTTCTTTTGCCCAATGGTACTACTATCACGATTGAATTGGAAGGTACCAGAGATTTAGGAAATGGTATTTATATCTTTTCTTCTGAAAAGAAAAACGGCCAAACATCGCAGACTTTTATTGGCTTAACTGATAGTCATAAAAAACAGGCTGTAAACATGAGTTTCACTTTGAAATTTAATGTTGAAGAAGCATCAGCTACAGTAACTACAACAGAAAATGTAACCGCCACCCACTCCAAATCTAATTGGAGTACTGGTACTTCTTCCCATAATTCTTATCAAAGAACAATACCAGGCAATGAAGGGGATGATGACGCGGACGCAGATGATGATTCTGATGCAGATGCGGATTCTGACGCGGATGCGGACACAGATTCCGATGCGGATGTTCCTGATGAGTCTGTTCCTTTAACAGATATTCCTGCATCCCCTGTGCCTTTGATGGATGTTCCTGCTGAAGATGCTCTGATGGATATTCCTGATGAAGATGTTCCTTTGGCAAACCTTCCTTCCAGAAGGAGCTCCTTAGTAGATATTTTTGATGAAGATGTGCCTCTGGCGAATGTCCCTAAAACTGGCGATATCTCTGATGCGTGGTACTTGATAGCCGTTTTATCGGCTGCTGGATTGTTATGTCTGACAGCTTTAGAACATAAAAAACGCAAAAACGCCTGATTTAAAAAAGTTTTAGTTAAAGAGCCAAAAAAACCGGGGCCCTCATTGGGCCCCGGTTCTATTATATTCTATTATACAAGAAATCTCTATACGGTAAAAGTTTACGCTTTTCATTGTCGAAAATCCGCACATTGAGAAAGGAGCATGGTTGTAAAAATGAAGATAAAAAAGCTCATCCTATGGTTGGCATCGCTGGTGCTGATGATTGCGGTGGCCATATTTGCTCTATCATTTCTGCTGCATTGGGGCAAAAATGACACTACACTTTTTCAGGAAAAAATTGAACTGCTTCAGGAATATGTTCTGGCAGACTGGGTTTATGAGGAATTAGGTGACATGCCTGCCGAAACAGTTGGAAATGTTATCTTTCTTTCTGTTTCTGATGGCACGTCACGGGCAAGTGTTTACACCGGCACAGGCGTAACGTTGGATGAAGCTTGGTTATCAGCTGTAGATAAATCAATCAGTGCCTTGCAGAAAAAGGAACTTTATCCAAAGTGGGTGAAAGCAGATGTGGTTTATTTTTCCGAGACGGTTCCGACAGAAGAACTATTTCAGATTATAGGTTCCTATCGGAATGAATTTTTCCGCTACGGTGTGTCTTTTGATGAAAACTTTCAAACTGCTTTGTTAGAAGCGGAACTTAATGGCGCGAAAATTTATGACTATGAAAATGGCGGCATCAATCACGAAACCTTAAATCGTTATCTGGAAGCGTCAAAACGTCCTACTTTAAAACAGTTTCCTCTGTCCTGCACTTTATTCCAATGTGCCGGCTGGATATGTGATGATGACAACACTGTTTATGATTTAAGCGCCAGTGGATTGGATTATGGGCGGCGTAAAGTAGATGTTCTTGATGCAGACTATGCCAAAGAATTAATTTTAAATGCCTCTAATTTCCTGGTAAATCAGGTTAAAGAAGATGGCTCCTTTATTTATGGTATTTATCCTCGTTTTGATGAAGAAATTGAAAATTATAATATAGTACGACATGCCAGCTCTCTCTGGTCATTGATTTGCCGTTACCGTTTATCACCAAATCAAACCCTGGCAGAAAAGATCAATCAATCAAACTATCGACTATATGCTCAGCCAGGTAATTTATGATTCCGATGGCAAAGCCTATCTTTATGATGAAAAAGATGATGAAATTAAGTTAGGCGGCTGTGGTCTTGCTGTGGTAGCCTTAACAGAGTATATGGACGTTTTTGATGATGATAAGTACAAAGATGTCTGCTGTGCCCTGGGCGAAGGAATCCTTTCCCAGCTAGAGCAGTCAACCGGTGAATATTATCATGTTTTAAACGGTGATTTCTCAAGAAAAGAAGCTTTCCGTACCGTATATTATGATGGTGAAGCAACTTTTGCTCTCTGCCGCCTTTATGGGCTTACCAAGAATCAGGTCTGGCTGGACGCTGCACAAAGTGCCGTAGAACATTTTATCCAAGCGGATTATACTCAGTATAAAGATCATTGGGTAGCATACAGTATAAACGAAATTACCAAGTACATACCAGATAATATGGACTATTATGCTTTCGCCCTGGAAAATGCCCAGGTAAACCTTGAAGAAATTAAAGACCGTGACACCACTTATCATACTTACTTGGAGCTGCTCATGGCAACCTTTGAAGTATATGACCGGATGGTTGAAAATGATGGATTTGCCACGGGTTTTGATTTAGATGAGTTTTTGAGTACTATTTATACCAGAGCAGACCGGCAATTAAACGGCTATTTTTTTCCTGAGTATGCTATGTATATGGAAAATCCTCAACGAATATTGGATACCTTCATGATTCGACATGATGGCTATCGCGTTCGTATAGATGATGTCCAACATAATATTGGAGGATATTATCTCTACTATATTAATTATGATAAACTGGTAGATTACGGAATGCTAAGGGCTGTCGGTAAATTGAGGGCATTGGCAAGAATGGGGGATTAGGATGAAAAAGAAAATACGCCTACTGATAACAATATCGCTTGTTCTGACTTTTGCTGTCAGTGCAGCCGTCATTGGCATAAAACAGTTGGATTATCGCAGTGGAACTGAAGATTACTTTGATGCACAGCTAGTAGCAGGTCTTGCCACCATGCCGGATAAGGCGCCTGAAAATGCAGGAGAAACCGATTATTGGGCCGAAATACTTGCAGATACTGATTTGGATTCTCTGCGGACAATTAATGAAGAAGTCATTGGGTGGATTACTATTCCGGGAACAGAGCTTTCCTATCCCATTCTCCAGACCGAAGATAATAAATATTATTTAAATCATACCTGGAACAACGATCTGAGCTCTGTGGGATCCATTTTTATGGAATGTCAGATCAGCCCCAATATGCGCAGCTTTAATACCATTATTTATGGACATAAAATGCGCAATGGCTCTATGTTTGGCAATCTGTTAAACTATGACAATCTTGATTATTGGCAGGAACACCCTAGCATTTATCTGGTTATGGATGATGGGGTCTACAGATATGATATTTTTGCTGCTTATGAAGTTGGAATCCGGGAAATTGTATATCGAATCAATATCAACTCGGAAAAAAGAAGATCTGATTTCATTCAATTTTGCTTGGAAAATTCTGAAATTGATACGGGAATCACTCCTACCTTTGTAGATAGAGTATTAACCCTTTCCACCTGTACCGGAAGGGGACATTCTACCCGTTGGGTTGTCCAGGGAATTCTTCATAATGGAGAACCCTTTCTCCGACAGAAGACTCCGTAGGAAAACCTACGGAGTTTTTGATAAGTTTGACATCTTAGAACTTTTCTTCACACTATTCAACTTGCCAGAGTATCTAAAAACAGATTTCTTATGTAATCCTCCATATAATTTCCAAGCTCTGGCAACCGTTCCTTACCGATAAACCCACCGCCCATGGAAGCATGTCCTCCACCGTTTCCTATATCCTTTAATGCCCTATGGAGTAGTTCTCCGGCATGAATCTTCGAGTCCTCAGAACGGACAGACAGTTTTATCCCGTCTTCCCGAAAAGAAAATACCACTGCTACTTCCACTTCAATCAGGGAGAGAATAAAATCGGACAAAATCGCGATCAGCGCATCCGGACACGAAAAAGGAATGCAGGAAAACCCGACCTTCTCATAAAGCTCAATGCTCTCGATCGCCGCCCCATAGGCTTTCAGGTCAGTAAACTCCATATTGTTTCGTTCCAAATCAGCTAGCTTTTCCTGATCACAGCGTGGAAATAGAAATCCGAACATTTTAATATCCAGTTCCGTCACACCTCTTGAAAACTGCAAAGTGTCCATTTTAAGCCCATAGAGCAATGCCGTTGCCACATCCCTATCTGGTTCATTCCCTGACAAGACGTAATATTCTGCAATCAATGTAGCACATGAACCGGTGATACGAATATCCTGATACAGATATTCTATGGGGACAAACGTAGGATGATGATCGATACAGGCAATCTCATCTCCGATAAAATCTGTGACATTACCACTATTCTTCTGACTGTCCACACAGATAATTCGGTCCGTCTCCTGCATATCAGAAACCAGCTGCACATAAGGCAACATCTGGATATGAAACGCATCCAACATTTTGGAAGCACTCAGCTTATCAATCAACCCATCATAGCAAAGCCTCGATTGCACCCCATATAATTCCAATAGCTTTTGCAGCCCATATGCTGAGGCAATGGCATCCGGATCAGGGAAATTATGTGTCTGGATATAAATAAGGTGCCCTTGACACAATTCAATTAAATCATTCAACTTATTCATCATTCGTGCTTTCCTCCATATAGAAACATTTTTGCTGAAATACCGCACAGGCCTCTATTTCGATGTGATACTTGAATATTCAAGCACTTTAATAAACACATCACCCTCCGATTGGGATATACCCACTGTATTGTCCGTATCGATAATGTCACAAAGCACATGAGCAAATGTGCAAAATTCTTCCTTTTCCTCTCCACTTAACCCAGCGTAGGCTGTAATTTTCGATTCCTCACTGCTAAGCTCAGAAAGAATCTCTGGCGTTACTTGATTCTTCATCCGTTTTAACCCATCATACACCGCATAAAATCTTGTCTGCATGCAAAGCAGGGCAAACAGCATTAACCGCTGAACCTTATTTTCATACAACCCTTTATCATCCATGTTCTTTAAAAGCAGAAAAGAGTTAAACAGTCGGTCTATACTTTTAGGCTCATTGCCCACAGAATGTTGAATCAACGCAGTGCAAAAATCAAGTTCTTCTTCATCACTTCCATATATTCCCATGTATTTCAGTTTACCATTTACATAATCTCTAATCTGCTGACTTGACACAGGAACACGAAATGACATCTGAAATATCTCATCAAAAAGGGCTTTCTCCTGGTTCTCGTCCAAGTCCATATCAGGGTTCTCTCTTACTCCGCGCTGAAAAAGACTATAGTCAATCGCTGCTACAAATACGCAGCCTTCACAGTCCAAGAAAATCCGCAGGGCCATAAGCAGCTCCACCGCTTTTACAGGAGCAAGCTTGTCCAGCTCATTGATGAAAATAACAACTTTACCGGCTGAATCCTTAGCTCGTTTCTCCACCAACTTAGAAAAGGCGTCTACAAGTTTTTCAGGAGAAATTCCGGAACCATCTTTGAACAATCCTTCCACCAGATTTTGTCCGGCTGAACTATCCGGAGCGATAATACCAGCTAAAAGCTCGATAACTCCTTTTGCCACCTTAACCGCGGAATCCTTAGAAACACTTCCTTCAGCGCCACTAAGCTGCCGAATTAACGCTTTTCCTATAAGTATTGGGAGTGGATCCTCCGAATTGACTTGAAGCAGCAGTCGGGGATTAAACCATACCCGATTGTCAGAGCAGCTCCCCTCCAAGCTATCCGAAAGTGTGTTTATAATATTATTTTTACCACTTCCCCAGCTTCCTTGGATTGCAATCGTCATGGGGGTTGGGCAATTGCTAATAAAACTAGATATACCATCGATATATTTTGCAATTCCTAATCTATCCTTTTCTAAAGCAACAGTGCCAGCCTCAATAATATCTTCCTTCCCACTTACAGTATCTACTATGTACCCCTTCTCTCTGCTTACAACATCCACTATGATCTCATCCCTTCGTCCAACAGCCCCTGTCTCGACTTCCGGTTCTGGAAGGATAGACTCAATCAGCTCACATTCAGCATATGCGCCTCCCAAATACTCCATAAATTTCGATGTCTCGGCGAAATACTGGTCATATTTTTTGTTGCTTCTGCTCATTCCCAAAGAAAAATCTCCGAATCGAATAACCTCTGTTCGTACACCCTCATCAGTTTGCACTGTCAGCTCTATCCCTACGAAACTAATGATATCATCTGCGCTAGGCGCACCCAACTTATCCTGCACCCCTACAGCTTTTGCCGCACCAGCAAGAAGACCCAGCGCACTCTTTGGCGCACGATACTCTACCTGCTCGCACTTAGTAATAGTAGCCAAAGAACACTCATTTGTAATTTCACTTCCACCCTGACGAAGAATATGAAAAACACCACGCTCCTCATTGACCTCGATTTGCTCGTCAACACCAAATGATAAATCAAATCCCACAGTTCTTTTCAGCACATAGGGTTGAATCTTCTCTTTAACAAAAGCTAAAACCTCATTCCGTATATCCACCTCAACAGCAAAGGATTTCGATGTACCGTTAGTAAGAAAAAGCTCCAGCGACTCTGTAAACAAGCAGGCTGTTCTAACATCCTGGAAGAAGACAATCTCATTATCTCCCATTTTGCCCATGAACTCTGCCTTATCCTCATAAATATTTAGGGTTCCGCTCTCAGAACCATAACTGCTAAGGCAAGAGAAGTAGATTCCTTGCGCTAGCAGAGCGTCCTTTCTTTCAGCAATATATGGTTTAATCGCCTCACTGACAAAAGAATATACTTCATCTATAAACTCTTTATCGATTGTAAAAGACTTCAAAGTTCCATCTGTCAGCGAAAAATCTAATGAACCGGCGGATGCACTGACAAACTTAACATCTCGAAAAAAAACAACCTTACTCTGCCCTGCTTTACCTTTAAATACCGCCTTATCATCCGAAATGTCCATAATCCCACTGTTCGTCAACCCTATGCTGCTGATGAGAGAATACCGAATGCCCTGCGCTAGAAGGCGTTTTTTTCGTTCAGCAAGATAGGGATTAATCGCCTCTTGAATACGCAAAAATGCCTCATGAACATCCTTTCTGTTTACAGGACAGGATTCTATGCTCCCATCCTCTGTAATGAAATTAATATGATCTAGCCCAAGCCCTAGAACTGTACCTACTCCCAATTTTTTCTTCACCGCTGCCAGTGCTGAATAATTGTAGACCGTTTTCTGAACACTGCTGGTAACAAATTCTGTTCTGTCACGATAAACAACCAGTTTTCCATTTTTTCGCATTCCTTTTACATCGGTCTGGTAAATAGGTTTATTCTCTTTTGATTTTCCTTCCTCTACCTTTCCACCACAATAGGGACAGAATGCTATCCCCTCCATAATTTCATAACCACATTTGGTACATTTCATTTCTATACAACCCTTTCTACAACAAGACTTTTTTCCTTTATCGATTTTCGTTTGGCCAATAAGACGCAAGCCTCTGTATGAACCGTCATAGGAAACATATCCACCGTCCTCACCTTCTCTATCTCATACCCATCCGCGCAAAGTATACGCAAATCTCTAGCCAAAGTAGCACTATCACAGCTCACATACACAATTCTCTCAGATGCCATTTTAAGCACAGTATCAAGGCATGCTTTATCGCATCCCTTACGAGGCGGATCCACCACCACCACATCTGCCCTTATCCCGTCTTTCTCATATTTCTCAGGAAATATCTCCTCTGCATTCCCTACAAAGAACTGCACATTTTCAATATCATTATAAGCAGCATTTCTTTTTGCATCCTCAATCGCCTGCGGTACAATTTCCACGCCATATACCTGTTTAGCATTTGACGCCAAAAACAACGAAATTGTCCCGATTCCGCAGTATAAATCCCATACCACTTCCTTTCCCGTAATTCCTGCATAAGAAAGGGCAAGGCTATATAATTTTTCTGTCTGTACGGGATTGATCTGATAAAATGACAAAGGAGAAATAGAAAAAGTGATTCCTCGCCCGGTGGCTGCAAAATTATTTTCCACATTGCGCACATAAATGATATCTTTTATACTATCCTTGCCCCAAATCGTATGGACTTCCTTTCCCATAACCACATTAGTACGCTCTCTGTTGATGCTGACAGATATGCTGGTCATACCCTTTATATTTGACAGGGAACCTATCAGCCTATCCTGATTTGGCAAAAAAGTAGAATTTTTCTTTCCTATTTTAGAGTTTATAACAAGACAGACCATGATTTCTCCGCTTTGAAATCCTTTTCGAATAAGCACATGGCGGATGAATCCTTTTCCTGTTGCTTCGTCATAAGCAGATATGTGGTTTTCCTTCATATAAGAAAGAATTATCTCCAAAATTTCCTTATTTTCCTTAACGCCAAGACTACAATCTGTATTTGCAATAATGCTGTGCGTTCTCCCGGCATAAAACCCCGCCACAGGATTTCCTTCTTTATCCATGCCAATAGGATACAATGCCTTATTTCTATAATGAAAAGGTTCTCCCATCCCCACAATAGGCTCCATAACCTTATCAAGGAACTCTGGCGCAAATCCGCCAATTCGAATCAGGTTATTTTTAACCTTAGACTCTTTAAATTGAAGCTGGCGCTCGTAGCTCATCGCCTGTATCTGGCAGCCGCCGCACCGTTTGTGAAATGGACATTTTGTCTCTACGCGGAAGGAAGAAGGTGTAAGCACCTTCTCCAATCTCCCATAAGCATAATTCTTTTTTACCCGTGTAACACGAATCTGCGCCTTATCTCCGATGATTGCATCTTTCACAAAAAATGGATATCCGTCTATCTTTCCAATTCCCTCTCCGTCAGTTGTCATATCGATAATTTCTACTGTTAATAATTGATTTTTCTCATAAACCATAACCTGGCCTCATTTTCACAACAGCTCCGATAAACTGTATATTTTATTCTACTTTTGTTCTCTTTAAATTTGAGTCAAACAATCGGTTAAAGCCCATCCATCCTATTTCTGTGGAATTTTCCAGTATTTCTGTAAATGTCTGCAGCTTGGCATCTGTATTATCAGCAAAATTAAGCGCCACAGCCTCTATAATTGCAGGTTTTTTGGGAGAACCAAATTCATATTCCCCATGGTGGGCTAAAATGCAATGTTTTAATTCACTGGAAAGTGTGACAGGAAATTCATCTATTTCACGGATTTTTTCTGCAACCATTTCTGTCCCTATCATAATATGGCCCAGGAACTGTCCCTCATCTGTATAGTCATTTTGAGGAAAAAGTGAAATCTCCCTGGTTTTTCCGATATCATGACAAATAGCCGCACTGATTAATAAATCTCTATTAAGCAGAGGGTATGCCTTGCAGTAATAATCACAAAGTCTTACAACCCCTAAGGTATGTTGCAGCAATCCGCCTACAAATCCATGATGAACGGTTTTTGCCGCCGAAGATTGTTTAAATACCCTGATAAATTCCTTATCTTCCATAAAAAAGGCCTTGAGTAGCTGCTTTAAATATTTATTTTCCAGCTTTTCAATATAGCCAATCAGCTCCCGAAACATATCATCAATGTTATATTTGCTTACAGGAAGGTAATCCTTCGGATTAAATTCACCTTCCTGGCATTTCCTGATTCTTTTGACGTTTACCTGCAAAGCGCCCTGAAAGCTGGTAATATCACCATATACCTCTATATAATCCAAAGCGATAAACTCTGCAATCCCCGCACTGGAAGGATCCCACACCTTGGCATCTATGGTTCCCGTCTTATCCTGCAATATCAGGCTTTCGTAAGGTTTTCCATTTTTTGTAACCGCTGATACTTTATGCTTGCAAAGATAAATGTCAAATACTCTGTCTCCATCTTTGTAATCCTTTATATATTTCATCTTTTTCTTCTGCGGGTATCCGCAGCCTCCCTTCCTAATATAATCAAGTTTATTATTCTTGCTTTAATCCAAGTACTGCCTCTAATTTCATCTCCGTATAACCGTCCGGCCCTTGGCGCATCAGTTCAATCGCCAACTCCCTTTCCGGCTCCTCTATCAAAAGCTCTTTTACCAATTCCTGATAATTGTTTATTTCTGTTTCATTTAACTTTGTGATGACATCACCGCTTTGTATACCAGCATCCATAGCTGGGGAATCCATATCTATTTCTGTTATGTAAGCCCCAAAAGGAACGCCTAGTTCCTCATTGGCCTCTTGGGTTACATCAACCCCATAAATTCCAAAGTAAGGAATATTCTTGTCATTTGAAAGGCTTTCCACAAGCCTTTTTAATTCACTAATTCCAATTGCACTGACAAGATTTTTCATATCACTGGAATTATATGACATATCAATTATTCCAATGACCTGCCCCTGTAGATTCACCAATACTCCGCTGGCACTGCTGCTTCCATATATATCCGTGGTCATATATTTATAATTGGAATCCGGAAGCCTGATCGTATTTCCTGTGGAGGTTATATTTCCATAGCAAAGAGAACCTTCCGTTCCCACTGGCCTGCCAAGGGCAATAATGGGATTTCCTGCCAAATTACCTCCGGATGTACCAAGCGTTACCGCCTGAGCCATTTCCAGTGTATCCGAATTTATTTTGGATTTCGGTATAAACAAAACTGCCAGCCCGGTATTATTATCCTTTTTCTTAATAGAAGCTTCATATTCTTCTCCATCTGCAAATGCAACCTTCAGGGAATCCGCCTCATCAATACTTTTGGTATTAGCCAAAATCAATAACTCCCGCCCATTATCGGCCACTACTACACCAGATACTGCGCCCTCGCTCTCGTGCTCATTATCAAGCCACCCTACATCCGCTGTAACACCTACCACTGTCACAATAGACTGGCTAACTTTCCAAGCAATTTCTCCAACACTATCCAAAAGCGATATATAATCTTCTACTCCTAACTCCATTTCCGATAAAACCTGAGCAATCTGTTCATCCTCCAAAGCAGGCGCTTCTGTGGGTTCCGGCTGCATCTGGGAATCATCTGCTATCATGTCTTCCGGAAGTATTTCATTTTCTTCCGTTTCCTCAACAAATACCACTTTGTCCGGCTCCTCCTCAGGATAAAGCTTTTTGCTGATTACCGGCTCTAAAAGCAAAAAAGTAAAGCAGGCAACCAATCCAAAAATAACAGCCATTGCAGCCGTAATAAGCGTACGCTGCATCAGCTTTCTTTTATTTAAAGGCCTTTTTTTAATCGTCTCCTTCATAAAATCAGTGTTATCCTGGTTTTTGTTTATTTCCATTTACCAAACTCCTTAACTACAATATATCCATAGTAATTCAGGCAGACAAAACCGTTTCATTCTATCTGCTTCACGGTACGAAAAGCCTGGAAATATAATAGCATACAAATATTTATAAGTAAAACAAAAAGCCCTGAAAACCGAATCCTTTAAGATTCCTTTCAAGGCTTTTAGTCGGCGTGACAGGATTCGAACCTGCGGCCTCTACGTCCCGAACGTAGCGCTCTACCAAGCTGAGCCACACGCCGAAAGCTTACAACATCATTTATCATACAATTTTTACGCTAAATTGTCAATGTTCCTATAACATTTTTTCAAAAATATGTAACAGTTCAGCCTTGCTGAACTGTTACAAAATAACGTAACCTCAGCCCACAACCTTGCGGTAAATGCAAAGTCCGAGGCTGATATTAGCTTGAAATACTTATTTTCTATGCGTCTGCCGAATAATAAACTCCCTACTATTTCATCCTAAACAATACATAAATGACGGTAATAATCAACCCCACGCAGAACAATAAAAGTCCAAAAGACAGGCTCCTTCCAATAATGGTTCTTTCCTCAGACCATTCCTCATGAATCAGCGCGTATTTATGTTCATAATCTATATTTTTCGGCTCTTTCCTCCAAATAATGGCATTTCCTAATCTTTGCAGACTGTTTACAAAACAGCCCAACATATGGGTAAAAGGCGTACCCTCCTCCAGCTCATGGGGAAGTTTGCTGTCCTTATAAACAGTTTTCCGCAGCAGCACTACAATTCCATCCACGAAACTATCCAACACTCTGCAAATTACACCAAATACAAAAGGTAAAGCTTTTAAAAGGACCGGCCTGTAAATAAGATTTTCCAAGTCCAGATAGCGATACCATCTGTTTACATAAATCTTTGGCTTTCCTTTATCTTCCGTCTTCATAAGCCATAATCGTACAATAAACAGATAGATAAGGGCACCTATTATAAGAGAAGTGGCCGCACCCTTTAAATTTTCAATGGAAAACCATGCCATTTGAGGGATTTCTCCTTCCGGCCGTAAAATTCCCTGTCCTAAATCTGCTACAGGTTCCATAACATGTGCAGGCAAAAAGCCCATAAGAGGAAGCAGTGTTGCGCAGGTTGTAAGTGCCGCTCCGCTTACCTTGTTCATATAGTTATCCTTCAAAGAGTCATATTCTTCCTGTACTTTTTCATCACTGTTTTTCTCAAGGAACAAGGCCACATAAAGCTTTGTCATATATGCTACTGTCAAACCGCCGCTTATAAGAAAAATCCACTCTATCCCTTTCATAGTACCAGCGCTGAAAATACTGCTTATGGCACCTTCCTTCACCAGTTCCATATACTCCACGATACTTTCATGAATCAATGTCTTACTCACGTATCCATTCCATAAAGGTACGCCGCCAATCCCCAGCGCACCCATCAGAAAAATAGAATGAAGCAAAGGTTTTTTTCTTCCAAATCCACGTATTTCATTTAAATCCAGTTTGTGTATATTCATATATACAACACCTGCCGCCATAAAAAGCACCAATTTAATGAAAGAATGATTTACCATATGAAGCAGACTTCCCCGTACTGCAAGAGCATTTTCCCCGCTTAAAAGTCCGGACATCCCAACTCCCACCAAAATAAATCCTATCTGGGAAACAGAAGAACATGCCAACGTTCTTTTTAAATCTATGGAGAATAAAGCCAATAAGGCACCTAAGGCCATGGTGCATACGCCAAGTATCAAAATAAGACTTCCCCAAACACTATCCCCTAAAAAGATATGACCTGTCAGGATTAAAATACCAAACATACCAGCCTTCGTCAAAATGCCGGATAAAAGGGCTGATGCAGGCGCCGGTGCAACCGGGTGAGCCTTTGGAAGCCAGATATGCAAAGGAAAAGCTCCTGCCTTGGCTCCAAAACCAAAAAGCATACAAATTCCTGCAGCCCATAATCTCTTTTTCGCAACCACCGAAGATAAATCCCTACCGTTTGCAAGATTTCCTGATAGTCCACTGAGATCCTCAAACCTTAAGGTACCTGTCAGGCTATACAAAAGAAAAATTCCCATCAGCATTACAAGTCCGCCAATCACCGCAACTGCCAGATAGGTACCAGCCGCCCTTAAAGCTTCCTTTTTTTCCTCATGGACCACCCACACATAGGAGGTAAAGGACATAATCTCGAAGAAAATAAATGTAGTATAAAAATCAGCAGATAAAAACACACCTTCTGTAGCGCCAAGGGTGAGAAGTAAAAACAGGTAATATCTGTTTCTATTCCGATAATGAGTAAGATACTCTTCCGAAAAAAGCGTACTCATAAACCACATAAAAGCGGCTATGGTTCCATAAAGAGCGCGAAAACCATCTAGTGTAAAATGCAGTCCAAACCCGCATACCTGCGGAATCTCCATATCAATATGTCCACCCTTTAAAATAATTTGAAGCAAAAGGATAAAGAACAACACAAATTCCAGCCCTGTCACCGCGTCCGCAAAATAATTCCGCATATTCTTATTGCGTCTCCCAATAAGATAACTAATGATAGCAGACGCCATAGGAAAAAACACGACAATGCAGAGTAATAAACTTGTGAGTGAAAAACTCGTAACCAACGAATCCATATCCACACCCCCTTAATATACACCTGCTGCCACATCAGCTAAAAAATTCACAATGGGCGCAGAGTAAAAACCAAACAACACCATAAAAAGAGTAAATACAAACAAGGGAACAAGCATCTTCCAATTGGGATCTTTTTCCCCTTCCAACGTTTTGAAATCAAAATCTTTCACAGGGAAAAATGCCCTGACTACAATTGTAAGCATGTAGATCGCTGTGAGAAGTGCAGAAATCAGCAGGCAGGCAATTCCTCCGTAAGCTATCTTATTTCCGCTTTCCACAGCCGCTGACGCCAGATTCCATTTACTTACAAATCCCGCAAGTCCTGGCACACCCATAAGCGCTAGAGCGGATACAGTAAATATACCAAATACACAGGGCATTTTATAGCCCATCCCATCTAATTCATGGACGTAATGCTTATCTGTCTGATACATGACAGCGCCTGCGCAGAAGAAAGAACAAATTTTCATCACAGCATGAAAAACCAAATGGGTAAGTGCACCTACCATCCCCAATGGTGTCATAATTGTCACTCCAAATAAAATGTAAGATAAATTACTGATTGTAGAGTAAGCCAGCCTTCTTTTTATATGTGTCTCCTTAACTGCACGGCTGCATCCATATATAATGGTAAACATAACGACCAGCATAACCACATTTTGTGCCCAGGTACCTTTTAAAAATGCTGCACCAAAACTGAAATAGGTTAAACGTATAATCGCAAAAGCACCGGATTTCACCACAGCCACCGCATGAAGTAACGCTGTTACCGGCGTAGGCGCCACACCTGCATCCGGCAGCCAGGAATTAAACGGGCAAAGGGCTGCCTTAACTCCAAAACCCATAAAAGCAATTACATAAATCAATAAAAGTACATTGGTTCTGTTGCCAATCTTTTCAAGGTCCAGCACACCGCCCAAAATAAAGTCCGTAGTACTTCCATAGATAATCAAAAAAATCAGTCCAATAAAGGCAAATGCCGCACCGCCCAGAGAATAGTACAGGTATTTCCGGCTGGCCAATATGGCCTCTCTTGTCAAAGTATGCATCACCAAAGGCACTGTGACCAGCGTCAGCAGCTCGTAAAAGAAATACATAGTAAGCAAATTTCCTGCCAGAGAAATCCCTAAAGTCACCCCATAAGTCATGGTATAAAATGTAAAAAATACTTTTTCACGCTTTTCCTTTGTCATATATTCAAAGGCATATAAGGTTGCAAAAGGCCAAAGCGCAGATACCAGACCAGCAAATACCATACTCATACCATCCACTTTAAAGCTGACAGAAAGATTACCTGTAAAATTAGCCAGCGTAAAGACACTCTCCGGCCTATGAATTAACAGATTCCAAACTAAAAGGCTGTTCAAGATTACCAGCGCTTCCAGAAAAATCTCCATATGGTTCCGCTTTTTAAAAGGAATAAGCGGAACCATTATTCCGGCTATAACAGGAATTAAAATAACCAACATAATCATCATAATAATCCTCCAATTGCCAATACCTGCAAATTTGTACATCAGCACAAATTTGTCTGTGAAAAATTTATTTTTGACAGTAATATCCTCCGCATACCCTTCTAAATAATTTTTTCAACAATACGTAATAAGTAATTTATAAAGATCTGTGGAAAAAGACCGATTTCCACCGATAAAACTGTAAGAATCAGTATTGGTACAGTCATGATAAGCGGAGGCTCCTTTTTCTTTAACGTACTATAATCATAATCTGTTCCTGGAAAAAATCCCTGGATGGTCAAAGGCAGCAGATATCCTGCCGTAAGAAGCGCGCTGATTAATAAAACAGCAGGTCCAATCCAGCTAAATCCCGGAATCCCACTTGAAAGAGTACCCTGTGCCAAATACCATTTACTGATAAACCCTCCTGTGGGAGGAATGCCAATAAGACCTAAAGAAACAATTGTATAGCACCACATTAAAAGAGGCATTTCTTTTCCAATCCCCCGAAGCTGTTCCACCCTTGTCTTCCCGGTCATATATATAATCCCACCGGTGCAAAGGAAAAGAGCCGCTTTAATAAAACCATGACACAGCACATGTAAAAGTCCTCCCGTAACAGAACCTCCATCCATCACTGCAAATCCAAACAAAATATAAGACAATTGGCTGACTGTAGAATATGCCAGTCTTTTTTTAAGCACCTGTTCCCGATAAGCTAACATAGAACCCATAAACACTGTGATTAAAGTCAGTATCATCCATGTATACTGTACCCAGCTCCCCCTTAAAAAAGAAGCGCCATATATATAATAAACCACACGTACTATTGCCAGCACACCTGCTTTTACAATAACGGCTGATAATACGGCTGAGGCAGGTGCAGGCGCAACCGGATGTGCGGTCGGAAGCCAGGCATGCATTGGAAACATTCCTGCCTTAACACCAAAACCAATTAACATAGCAAAGCAAATCCCCAGTAAAAGCTCACCATGCTGTGCTGCCATTTCCGCACTGATTACACCACCTGCACTAAACGTTAATGTATTCCCGTATCTTTCAAGAAAGTAAAGCCCAAACAGTGACATATATGCACCGCTTAGAGAGTAAAACAAATATTTAAGCCCTGCCATGATTGCTTCCCTGCTGCCATTATGAAGTACCAAAGGCATGGAAGATAAAGTAAGTAGCTCAAAAAACAAATAAAAGGTAATAAGATTACCTGCAAAGCAAAGGGCAACCAAAACACCCAGAACAATTAAATAATAGCCATAATAGCGCTTTTCCTTTTCCTCATGCTTCATATAAACAAAAGAAAAAAATCCGGCACAGAGAACAACCACAATTGTCATAACGGAAAAAACCACGCTGACCTCATCTATTCTAAATAAAATGGGAAGTCGGTCTGTCAGGCTGAACAAAGTAAAAATACCATTCCCTGTTATACATAATGTTAGAATTACCAGCACAGCCGAAACCACAAAAAATGCGCCTGTTACAATCAACAGATTTTTTCTGCTTTCCATATCCCTTCTGACCAGAAGGTATACCCCTGTGCAAATCGGAAACAAAATGGATAATATCATGTAATACATAAAGGCACACCTCCTTAAGAAAACATGGCAAGGCCCTGGCCAATTAAATCCACAATCGGCTGAGAACTAACGCCTAAAACCACATTTAAAATGATAAAGCACAAAAGCGCTGCCACATACAGCTTCATATTCTTAAACGCAATACTCTCATACTTGTGTTCTTCTACCGGTGTATAAATGCGAATGACCGTTTTCATAAAGTAAATTGCATTTAATATGGTACTAATTCCGAGTACAATCAAAGCAGGCAGCATTTTTACATCGTTTTGTACTGCTGCCTGTGCAAACAACAGTTTACTGATAAATCCCGAAAACAGCGGAACACCTACCATGGACAAGGAACCCACTGTAAAAGCCACTCCTGCCCATTTATTCCGATATGCCGAACCAGTCAGCTCTATAAACTGCCTGCTGCCTCCGGATACATCCGTGAGCCCAATCGCCGCAATAAACAGCAAAGATTTTGTAGCTGCATGGGAAAGAATATGAAATATACTGGCCTCCATACCTGCTTGTGTTCCCATTCCGATACCCATATAAATATACCCAATCTGAGCCACCGAGGAAAAAGCTATCATTCTCCTTACATCATTTTCCCTGATAGCGCTTATAGAACCAAAAATCATTCCCATAAGGCCGAAAGCAAAGAGAACATCCACTATCCTGCTTTCATAAAAAACTTCAAATCCTATTACTCTGTAAATAATCTTTATCAACAGAAAAATATATCCCTTTGAAACCAAACTGGATAAAATTGCGGCGGAAGAAACTGTTGAGTAGCCATAAGCATCCGGCAACCATGCGTGAAAAGGAAATAATGCACTCTTAATAGCAAGCCCCACTGACAAAAGCGCTATGGTAACCAACGCTGGCATCTTGTATTGCCCTGATAAGTAAATCCATCCCATTTGTTCCTTTATATTGCTCATCAAAAGATGTCCTGTCAAATCATACAATATACAAAGGCCCATAAGCAAAAGACCGGAACCTAAAAGACTCATAATCATGTATCGTGCCGCCGCTTCAATGGTTCTGCCGTTCTGCCTGATCATAATCAGACCACAGGCTGCAATTGTATTAATTTCCACAAAAACATAAGCCGTAAATAAATCGTTGGTATATACCAACGCAAGCAGTGAAGCCAGCAATAAATCCATTAATACATAATAAAGAAAGGTTTTTCCATCTTCCACCTCATCCGCCAGCTTTTTTCTGCCTCCTGCCAGAGACAAAAGCATAATAATACAAAAAAACAATGCCATAAACGCTTCCAACACACCTGCCCGAATCTCATTTCCCCAGGGCGCAGGAAACTTACCCATCACATAAACAAACGCTTCCCCTGTCTCCAAAATATACATAAGTGTACATAAGCTTAAAAAGCCTACCCCAGAAATCAGAATTGTATTTACATATCTGGCCGCCTGTTTCTTAAGCCCGGAACTGATAATTCCGGCAAATAAGCACAGCAATATGGAAACTGCCGGAAAGTTCTGTATCAAACCCATTTACAGCCCCTCCTTCTTTAATCTGGTAGAAATTTCATCCAAATCCAGAGTTTGGTAACGCTGATATAAACGAATTGTAATGGATAGCATAAGTGCGCTGACCGATACGGATACCACAATCCCTGTAAGAACAAGTCCGCTTGGAATCGGATTGATATAGGCCTCCATACTTTGTACTCCATTTGTCACAATTGGAGCTACCCTGTTTTCTATGTAGCCTTTTTCTGCTAAAAATAAATAAATTGCCGTATCCATAATATTAAGGCCGATAATTTTTTTAATCAAATTATTTTGCAACAGTAAATTTCCAAACCCAATTCCAAAAAGAATCATTGCAACTGCTTCCCCGTAATTGGAAAAAAGATTTGCCCCCATTCTACAGGCCCCCTCTCCTAAACAATGCATAAAATGCATACATAGTACATGCTACTTCTATTCCCACACATATATCAATGGGAAGAATAATACCGCCGCTTAAAATATGTCCTGGTATACCTAAGGGTATATGATTTTCAATCCCATTCGCTCCCGTAATGTAAAAATAAGAGCCGATAATACCATACATACAAAGGGCTGTTATCTTGGCAATTTTATAAACAAGCTCATTAAAAAATCTCTGCGCTTTTTTAAAACCAAACGCGCTTGTATAAAGAATTAATCCTGCGCCTAAAATCGCCCCTCCGGAAAAACCGCCGCCGGGAGATAATTGTCCATTCAAAATGACATAAATCCCAAAGATGAAAATGAAAGGGCAAAGGACAAAAGCTGTTCCCTGCAAAATCGTATCATCTCTTGGCTCAAACCGCCTGTCATCTTTTTCTTCTATTTCCTTTAAGATAGCTTCATCCAGCATAAGGAGAATCATGACACAGCAAGTGGCAATAAAAAGTACATTGGTCTCCCCAAAGGTGTCAAAGGCCCTGTAGGTTAAAATCATACCTGTAACAATATTTAGCGCACCTGTCTCTTGAAGCCCGTGTTCTATGTATCTTTTTGATACAACATTATTGTCCGGATTACCTGAATTCCCGGTTCGTGGAAGATAAGAAACCGTATCAAGCAAAAGAACGGTAAGTGCAATACAAAAAAAGATTGCAGCCGCTACATAGACTTTATTATAAAATGTAAGCTTTTTATTGTTCTTTACATCATAAACCTTATTTCGAATCATCTGCTGCTCAAACATCCGCTCTAAAATAGTGGTTTCCGGCACCTCTGTCTCTTTCTGAGGCTTCATTTCCACTTCACCCACATAAAAATCTTTGCTTCCGGAAAGCCATCTGAAGAAACGAAATGCTTTTGTCTTTTCATATTCTTCCTGAGGCTTTAATTTACTCATTTTCATCCGCCCCCTTCTGTACAACTTTGGAATTATTGAAATCTGAAGTCTTTAAATCCGGTGTGTGTAAAACTGCATTTTTCAAAAATTTATCTTCTTTATCTTTTTCTATTTGGATAGCCTGAATCTTTTTGAGAGTGGAAAAAAATAAAATACTGGTCACTCCTGCCCCCACTGCCGCTTCGGTAATCGCAAGATCCGGCGATTGTAGGCAAACCCAGATAATGGACATAACCAGACTGTAGGACATATAAATCAATACCGAATTAAGCAGATTTTTTGAAAAGCTTACCGATATTGCACAAACAATTAAAAAACCCATCAATATACATTGAAATACCGTCATACCTTACCCTCCTCAGCCTTTTCTTTATTTTTTTCTTCCTTTAACTCCTTTTCCAAATCTGACAGATTTTCATATACCTGACAATATTTTTTCAGATTTTCATTCGTGGTAACTTCCAAATTAGATAGAAGGTGAGATGAAACGGGAGATGCAAACCATAAAAATGCAACTACCAGCATCATTTTGAAGGTAGTAAAATTAAGTCCGCAAAAAATCATAAGTCCAATCAAGGAGCAGCTGATTCCTAATGTATCTCCTGTGGCAGCAGCATGCATCCTGTTAAGAACATAATGAAAATGGAAAATACCATATAGCTCTACAAAAAATATAATCAGCCCGCTAAGAAGCAATGTCCCTCCTAAAATCAATCTGATCCATTCAAGAATTTCCATGGATTTTTCCTCCTTTCTCACCATCTTCTAAAGTTTCCTCCTTTGGTTCCTGCTGCTTTTCCACAAATACCCCCAGATAAACTTTAGAAATAACATTTACCGCCAAAAAGCTAATCATCGCATAAATCAGACATATATCTATTAAATATCCCTGCTTAAGCAAAAGAGAAAGAACCGCAATAATAACCATTACCATGGTTCCCATCATATTAACTGCTACAAGACGATCTGCAATACGAGGTCCTTTTACCGCTCTTATCAGACAACCAAACAGCATTAACGCTAAAAAAACCAGAACTGATATGTACATACCATGATATACCTTGTCCAAAGTAGTTATAGTTTCATTTATCTGCATTATCATCCCATCCTTTCCATCTTCTCAAGCAACTCTACAAAAATGGAGCTGTCAATTCCCTGAGCAAGGCTTTTATCCAGACAATGAACCATATATTCATCATTTGATAAGGACACCGTAATAGTACCCGGTGTCAGTGTAATAGAATTAGCAAGAAGTATCCTTGCAGGCTTGGTTTTCAGGTTTGCCCTAAACTTTATTACAACAGGTTCTATCTCATATTTAGAAGACATGATCATTTTTACTACTGTAAAGTTCGCTTTAATGATTTCTATTATAAGTACAAATAAGTAATGCAGTATCTGAAATAGCTTTTTTACTAGAATCATATCCATTTTGGGATTGTAGTTTAAAAATTTGCAGATAAACCAATAAATTCCTCCGGCAATTACTATGCCAAAGGCTGCTATCTCCAATGTAAACTGTCCATTAAAAATAATCCAAATAAAGAAAAATATTAAATACATTTTACACCTCCTGCATACCGCAAGCTATGTCTGCAATATTGCATTGATTTTTTCCATATAGAAGCAGGTGAGGCTTATGCCAGCACCTGCTTCAATTTATCTTCCAATTCATTTTTAGATACCGCTCCTATAACGGTTTCTACAGCCTTTCCGTCCTTAAAAAATATCATAGTAGGAATCGACATTATTTTAAATTCTCTGCAAAGCTCCGGATTTTCATCTGTGTTGCATTTCCCTACCTTACATTTTCCGTCATAGCTTTCCGCCAGCTGCGCTACCAAAGGCGCCATCATTTTACAAGGTCCACACCAGCCCGCATAAAAGTCTACCAAAACTGGCAAATTACTTTTTTTAACCTCTGTTTCAAAATTGTTGTCTGTGATTTTTAATTCCATATGAATCCTCCATTCTATTTCCATATAGTTTACCCGTTTTACGGAATTCTTAAAATAAAAAATGTTATCTCTTAACAATATATTTACAGATAGGGTTTCCCATAGAAGAAAATCGTTCCTCATATTCTGTCATAATATTTCCTTCTACCATTTCACTGTCATGATGCAAGTCATAAGTGAACTGTAATACTTCAAATCCTGCAAAAGAAAGTTCCTCAAGGGCAAAATCAAATAAGTCCCTGTTATCCGTCTTAAATTCCACAACGCCATCTTTTTTAAGAAATCTGTCGTATCTTTTCAAAAATTCTCTGGAGGTAAGACGTCTCTTAGCATGACGGTCTTTCGGCCAGGGATCAGAAAAATTTAAATAGATTCTATCAACCTCCTCTCTGCTAAATACCTGATCAACATTCTCTGCATCCATACGTATAAACATGAGATTAGGCACTGGTGTCTCATCCATTTTCTGCAAAGCACGTAAAAGAACACTGGAATACTTTTCTATCCCAATATAATTTATATCCGGATTCTTTTCTGCCATCTCATGGAGAAATTTTCCTTTTCCCATACCAATTTCTATTCGAAGAGGATGATTGTTATTAAAAATTTTATTCCAGCTTCCTTTTGCCTTCTCTGGGTCATGTACTACCAAAGGACTGTCCGCAATCACATCTCTGGCACCTGGCACATTTCTTAATCTCATTTAAGTATTTCCTTTGTTTTCTTCTTTTTCAGAAATTTATTGTACACCTTTTTTTTCTTATGAGCAAACAGAATTTTAAAGTAAAAAAGGCTTGTCAAGCATATCTTGAAAATGTAAACTAATAATAAGAATAGCTAGTACAACAGTTTCGATAAAGAAAAAGGAGCCATTATGCGTTACAATAGATTAAAACCGATAGGGTGCGGGATACTAACCGCATTTTTATTTTTTTCTGTTTTTTCAAGAGGCAGTTTTCCCGTTTATGCCGCCCCCGCAACAACAGAAGAAGCATTCTCAGATGCAGAGGAGCGCAAATCTCTTCCAATTCAAAGCAATCAAATAGAAAACTGGCCTGCAGGCCCAGCAATAGGCGCTCAGTCTGCTATTTTAATGGATGCCAATACAGGCGTAATTCTTTATGCCAAAAATGTGGATGAAAGATTATATCCTGCCAGCACCACCAAACTGATGACTTGCATTCTGGCAGCAGAAAATAGCACGTTAAATGAAATGGTCACTTTTTCTCATGATGCTGTTTTCAGTATTGAGCGTGGAGGCTCTAATATCGGAATCGATGAAAATGAAGCTATGCCCATGGAGGAATGTCTTTACGGGATACTGGTAGCCTCCGCTAATGAAGTGGCGAATGCCGTTGCAGAACATATCGCCGGGAGTATGGATGCTTTTGCGGAAAAAATGAATGAAAAAGCCACTGAGCTTGGCTGCAAAAATACCCACTTTGTCAACGCCCACGGTCTATATGATGACAATCATTATACCTCCGCTTATGATCTTGCTTTGATAGCAAGAGATTTTTTTCAAAATGAGCTACTTTCCAAAATAGGCAACACTTCTTCCCACCATTTTGAAGCTACTGATGAACAGCCGGACGATTTTATTGAAAGAAATAAACACAGACTGATTACCGGGGAGATTCCCTATGATGGAATCAAGGGCGGCAAAACCGGCTACACTGACGAGGCCAGACAGACACTTGTAACCTGTGCGGAACAAAATGGCATGAAATTAATTTGTGTTGTAATGAAAGAAGAATCTCCTGAACAGTTTTATGACACTGTAAAACTTTTTGATTATGGCTTTACCAACTTTTCCGTTGTCAATGTGGCAGAAAATGAAACCAATTACTCTATACAAAATTCTAATTTTTTTAATACCTCCAGTGACGTATTTGGAAATTCCAATCCTATCCTTTCTTTAAATCAGGATAGTTACCTGATTATGCCAAAAACCACCGTATTTAATGAACTGGATTCTGAAATTTCTTATAACACTGATGAGGAAAATGAGGTTGCCGTAATCAATTATTATTATCATGGTGCATACGTAGGTACAGCCACTGTAGATCTTGTTGATGAAAAATCCGCTACCTACGATTTCACAGAAAATGCACCAGAGGAGGAAGCCACAGACAAAAAAGAGCCTAATGTGATTATCGTCAATATAAAAATCATATTGATTGCTGTTTTAGCTGTCGCTGCTTTACTGATTGCATTTTTTATAATCCGTTCTATCATTGACCACCATAACTTCCTTTATAATAGACGAACTATCAAAAAAAGGCGGAAAGGATTAAAGAAAAGAAAGGACGGCCCTCATTTTCCATCCTCCAATTTTAATGATTATAATTTTTAAACCAAATCCGAATCTTTTGTTTTATCTTTTTTTTGAAGAATTTTTCTGCAATCTTCCTTTGAAATAAACTTGGAAGTTTTAACCACATAAACTTTATCATTTCCTGACCTGCGGATACGTATTTTTGATTTCATATATCCGTGAACAGGACAAAAAGAAATACTGTAGTAATGCTTTCCGTTGGGTGAAAACCAACGGATTTTTTTTCGAATATTTCTCCGGCACAAATAACATTTTGTGCTAATGACCTCTTTATCCTCCATAGCCTGCAGCTTGTCGGGAAATTCTCTGGAAATATATTTCATGTAATCATGAAACATAACATATACTTCATCTTTTTTTGTTTTAGGTAAAATATAAGTATCTATAGAATAATTTTCCAAAACACTTTCTTCAATGAAAGACAAAATCTCCGCTGTATAGTGAGCATCACTGTAGGCTCTGTGAAAAGGAACATCCTTTTCGATTTTCAAATAATCAATAGCGTATTCTAAGCTTCTTCTTGACTTCTTATCTTCATATGCAATACTAAACAGTTTCTGCACATCCAAAAACTTGATAGGCTTATGACTTAATGGTTCCATTTCATAATAGTGCATATTTCGCTGCAGCTCATACAGGTCAAGAGGGCCCCATGTACAGAAAATATAATCTTCTCCACACCAGGAAAGAAATGTATCCATAGCTTTTATAAAAGGATCCCCAGTTTCCAGATCTTTCATATGAAGTTGAATTAAATTTCCGGTAATCATATGCATCTGTTTATAGACAGTAGGTTTAATCAATTGATTATAAGTATCAATCATTACCCTTTGCCCATTTAATTTAACTGCACCGATATCAATAATCTCAAAAGGAATCTCTTTTACTTCCGGTTCATTTCCAGTATTGCTTTGATTCCATTCCAAATCCAGTACAATATAATTCATTCCTAAATTCCTCATTTCATGACTGACTTACATTTAAAACATAACTTTGATAAGCATATCATAATTTCTTTCTTCCCGCTACCTGCTAAAAATATTTGATTCCCCACATCAATTATGATACCATGTAATCTATGTCAATGCCTGAATTTGCGGCGTTTAAGAACTGTAAAATTAACTATGCATAAGAAGACTTAGACAAATTATCATTACCATAGTTTACAAAACATGCGTAAAAAAATATATAATAAAGGGGGATGCCATGAAAACAAATACTTTTACGGAAGGAAAATGGAAAAAATTTATTTCCTACTACAAACCTTATAAAAAAATATTTATATCCGATATGTTTTTTGCCTGTATGGGGGCTGCGGTAACATTAATTATTCCCCTCATCATCCGCTATATTACCAGTGATGTTATTTTCAGAGATACTTCAGAATCATTAAAGACCATCTTAATGCTCACCGGCAGTATGGTTCTTTTAATTATTTTAGAATGCTATTGTAATTATTTTATTGCTTATTATGGACATATGATGGGCGCTAAAATGGAATACAATATGCGAAACGAAATTTTTGCCCATTACCAAAAACTTTCTTTTAGCTTTTTTGACAATCAAAAGGTGGGGCAATTGATGAGCAGAGTTACCAATGACCTTTTTGAAATCAGCGAACTCTTTCATCATGGACCTGAAGATATTGTAATCTCCATTATTAAATTATTAGGCTCCTTTACTATCCTGCTTTCTATTAATTGGAGGCTGGCTTTGACCGCTTTTGCAGTTGTACCTGTAATGCTCCTGTATGCCTTCTATTTTAATATCAAAATGAAACGTGCTTTTGTGAAAAACAGGGCAAGGATTGCAGATATTAACGCACAGATCGAGGATAATCTTTCCGGTATACGTGTAGTTAAATCCTTTGCCAATGAAGAAATAGAGATGGATAAATTTAAAGTGGGAAATGACCGGTTTGTAGAAAGCAAAAGAGAAAGCTACAAATATATGGGACTCTACCACTCTGGGTTAGGCGCTTTTACTACCCTGATCAGTGTCATTGTCATTGCCATGGGCGCTGTTTTCATTACGGTAGATATTATTTCCATCACTGACCTCATTACCTTTTTGCTGTATATCAATAATTTTACGGAACCTATTAAAAAATTGATTAATTTCACGGAACAATTTCAAAATGGCGCCTCCGGTTATACCAGATTTTTGGAAATTTTAAGTATTCATCCTGATATTACTGACAAGCCGGATGCAATAGAACTGGTAAACGCCAAAGGTGATATTAGTTTTGAACATGTATCCTTTCATTATGAGGAACACTCGGAGACAGTTCTTTCCAATTTAAATCTTCATGTTAAAGAAGGTGAATATATTGCACTGGTTGGTACCTCCGGTGTTGGGAAATCTACCTTATGTAGTTTAATTCCAAGATTTTATGATGTTTCTTCCGGATGTATTCAAATTGACGGAACAGATATACGTAACTATACTCTAAAAAGCCTTAGAAACAATATTGGCATTGTGCAGCAGGATGTTTATCTCTTTACCGGAAGCGTTATGGATAATATACGCTATGGCCGTCCAGACGCAACGGATGCCGAAATAGTGGCAGCAGCACAAAATGCCAACGCCCACGAATTTATTATGAACCTGCCGGAAGGCTATGATACCAACATTGGGCAGAGAGGAATAAAATTGTCAGGAGGCCAAAAGCAGCGTTTATCCATAGCAAGAGTATTTCTGAAAAATCCTCCCATTCTGATTTTTGATGAAGCTACTTCGGCTCTTGATAATGAAAGTGAAAAGGTTGTACAGGAATCCTTAGAAAAGCTGGCAAAAAATCGTACCACCTTCGTAATTGCACATAGACTTTCTACTATACGAAATGCTGAAAAAATATTAGTGCTTTCCGAAAATGGAATTGCTGAAAGCGGAAACCATGACCAGCTCTTAGCTCAAAACGGAATCTATGCAGACCTTTATAACATGCAGTTTAAAATAAATGGAAAATAGAAAAACTGTAACACATTAAAACGTCTGCTGTAAACCTGATAATCCGCTATCTGTAAACTGACAAATTTAAAAAGGCGTGTAAATAAAACAATATAATAACATACATTATTTTATTTACACGTTTTCTTACTATTTCAAAGTATATAAACAGGATTTAATTTATCCATCTTACTATATCTCCCTTTCCAAATTCTTTATCAGCAGAAAGGATGATTTGACTATCCATATCTAATGTACTTCCTTCTATCGCCGCCCAATTTTCATTCTTGTCAACTACTTTTACATTTACCTCCTCAACATAATACTCTTTTCCCAAAATACCTTCCCGCTCCCGCAGTACGTACACATAGCTTCTGGTATCTGTCTCAATGATGGACAAAGGAGGAATACAACATCCATATTTCTCGCCGATATTTGAACAGCTAAGTGTCCCTGAAAGACCCGGAACGCCTGTCCCTTCCGGCAGATTAATCAATGTTTCAAAACTTCCCGGCATTGACTGGCTTTCTGAAAAATAATCTATGGTCATATCCATCTTCTTACTGCTGCCGTCCAATTTAACCAAAACTTCATCTCCAAACCCAACATATTTCTTTTGTTCTTTATCAAGTATCACCTTAAATTGACAGGGAACATTGTCATCTGTCAACATCATAGAAGCACCATCCGGAATCCTTCCCCCTGCTTCAATATAAATATCTGTAATCATGCCTCCTATTTTGGCCTTTATATTTCCTTCCTGATTCAGAATATCCAAATATTTACTTAAATCAGCATTTAATTCTGAAATTTGTAGCTGTGTAACAGAAAGTGTAGCATCATTTGCATCAGGAAAAAGAATATCTTCCACATTTCTTTCAGCTTCTTTCATCGCCTGATCCCGATCCCGCTTTGCATCTGCCTCTGCATAGGCCGCGCTCTGCAAAGCGTCCAAAAGTTCCTGCTGGGTTTGATTTCTGGTTTCTTCGTCCATACCGGAATTATCCTCATAAAAATCATCTAAATCTTCGGCTGCACGGGCGTACCTGTCGGCTGCACGTCCCACATCCGTATTTTCCAGACGGGCTGTTGTATTATAATCTTCCCTTGCACGTTCTTCTTCTATTTCTTTCTTCTGTTCTTCCAGTTCCTGATTTTCAAGAATTGTATTGACCTGTAGTTGAAGGGAGTTTATTTGCCTTTGCTTTTCTTTTATGATTTCCTTTAAATCATCTAAATCAATCTGAAAAAGAATATCACCTTCTTCCACTCTATCTCCCACGTGGGCAATAAGTGTCTTTACTTTAACCCCTGGCAATGATGTAACCGCCTGTTTTCCGCCTTCCACAACAATTCCTGCTACCTCAACCTTATGCTCTATATATTTTTCTTCCGGCGATATGGTACTGACCATAGGAAGCCTGGTCGTATATACACTTTTAGAAATCAAAGTGCACAACCACATAAACACTAAAAAAAAGCTAAATCCTATTATAATTTTTTTATTGCTCATATAAAATCCCCTATTCTTATCCGTTTTCGAAAATAATTTATTCTTTTAAACCAGAATAAATAATTCCCTGCTCTAAGTAGTCCTGTCCGAAAGTAAATATAAATACCGCAGGAATCAATATAATAACAGAAGCACAAAAGGCAAACCCTGCCTGAGACCAATTAATCTGTGGCAAATATAAGGACAATGGCCATAATGCCTGTTCATCTAAAAAAGCCATTGGCTGCTCCATCATATTCCAATATTCCAAAAATCCAAGCACCATAGCGGATAATAGACCGCTTTTCCCAAGTGGAAGGCCTATTTTGAAAAAAATAACTCTCTCAGAAGCTCCATCCACTCTTGCCGCCTCAAAAAGCTGATTTGGAATACTTCTAAATCCACCATAGGTTAAAAAAACCGGAAATGTAGAAAATATGGCCGGCAGGATAATAGCCTGCTGTGTGTTTAAAAGGGAAAGTCTGTTTAACACCAGATAACTGGAAAGCATTGTGACCTGAAAAGGCAGAAGCATTAAAATCACATAAAGCGCAAATAGAATTTTACTGCCCTTTACCCTATACACTGCAAAAGCCCAGGCTGCAGGTACTCCTACAAGGATCTGTCCTGCCAAAATACATGCCGTCATCCTCATAGAATTCCAAAACAACACAAAAAACTGAGGCGTCATAAAAAGCAGCTTTCCGTAATTTGCAAAAGAAGGGTAATCCGGCATCAGTTTCCAGCTTATAAAATCGGAAAACCCGTTAAAAATTGGATTCAGGTATTCCTTTAGCTCATATTGGTCCATTACAGACCCAGTAATCAATATGATAATTGGAAAAATCACAAAAAATCCTGGCAGCATTAATATAAATATGATAAATTTTCTTTTAAAACCTTCAGCAAACTGATAAACTTTCTTTTTCATGACGCTTCATCCCTATCCCACATTTTCTGCAACAACAGAATAATGATAAATAAAAATCCTCCGGTACATATTGCCGCTGCCGCCATTTTGTCAAGCTCTAAGTTTACAAACCAATTGTTAAAAGTATGCTGTAACAGATATATACTTTTGTGAGGATAGGCACCTGCTACCAAATATGCTTCTCTGTATATTTTGAAGGAATTTAAAAAAGATAAAATAACGATCGTATATAAACTTCCCTTGAGATTGGGCAAAACAATATACCATATTCTTTGTATACTGCCTGCTCCATCCACTTTTGCCGCATCTAAAAACTCTGCGGGGATTCCCGCTATCCCTGCAAGCCATAACACCACGGTATACCCTGTATTTTTCCATATGTAACTGCATACCAGCACCCAGAAAGCAGCCTCCGTATCCAGATAATCTGTCTGTATCATTCCCCAGGTTCCCAACCACTCCCCAATCTTTGTAAGAAGAATATTTAAAAATCCCTGTTTATAAAAGACCATTTTCCAAACCAAAACAATAGTTGCTGTTGGCATTGCAAGGGGAAATAAATAGATTGACTTTATGATTCCTGCATTTTTCAATTTACTTAATGGCCACGCAATCAAAAATCCTATCACCACCAGAAGAGGTATACAAATAAAAGTAAACCGTAATGTATTTTTTACCGCAAGCAAAAATGCCTGATTTTGAAAAATCGTTTTGTAATTGGACACACCTACAAACTGACCTGTTATTGCAGTACTAAAAGATCTTTTCAACACGTCACCAAAAGGCATTAAAACGAAAATAATTACCCCTAAAAAACTGGGAGCTATAAATATTAGAAATGAAATCAAATTTTTACTTTTATTCATTTACCTTCTCCCTATAGCTGTCTTACATTACAGAGGCATAAATCTGCTTTTTACACCAACTTCTATCCATCTGTACTATAGACTTTCAATCTGTATGGAGAATGCCCATATTTGGGCATTCTCTGAAACATTTAGGAACTCTAGCGCAGCATTTTTGGCTCCTTTAAGCTTTTAATGTTTTTTACACTATTTATTCAGACATATATATGGCAACACTTTGCTCGATGGCTTTAACCGCTTCATCCAAACTTGTAGCTCCTCTTAAATATTTGGTCCCTTCTTTGTATACCGCTTCTTCCAATACCGTATCGACTATATATGGCATATTGACATTTTCAATCCAGTCACGCAATTCTTGCTGCTGGTTTTCATCAAGAACGTAAACCTCTAAATCAACCATTATGCCATCCTGATCCGATGCACCGATATAACTGTAGATTCCTTCTTCTGATACATATTTTTCATCAATTATAAATTCTCCTTCTAAAGCTGCTTTATTGACAGGCATTCCCTTAAATAAATAAGACTGATTTTCCTTTCCAAGCAATACCTTTAGTAATTCCTCTGTTCTTTCTATATTATTGGAGGCTGCGCTAATTCCAACCAGATTTTTTGGGATAAATATATTTTTACTTTGTCCATCTAAGGGCATATATACATCATCTGCAAATTCCTTTTTCCTCATTATAGACCTAAATTCCGCATATTCATTGACATCTGTCAATGAACCACATACCATTTGTATTTTTCCGCTCAAATAATTAAACCAGTCAAGACTTCTTATCCAATCAGGATTATCTCTTGGTGTATCATAGTAAGCAATCAGATTTTCGTTGTTAAGCTCATAATCTTCCAGAAATTTTTCTGGTAGGCCCTCCATTTGCGCATCATAAATCCTTTTACACTGTAATAAAAATTCTTCTATTGATTCTTTATTTAATTCTCCGGTTTCTGTTTTCCATGCAGGCGCGCACACCATAGAAAATATTCCCAAAATTCCTTTTTCCGTACAGGCGTACACTAGTGCTTTTCCTTCATTATCTTCTCTTAAATCCTCAAAAGCGTCTGCAATTCCTTTCATATCTTTCATCTGTGAAATATATTTCTCATCCCCCTGTACCATTGGAAGTTGTATTTCACATGGAATCATATAAATTTTATCATCTTTTTTAAAAGCATTTTTAATACTTTCAAAAATTTCATTTTCCCCATTAAGGCTATTTAAACATTCGCTTAAATCCAAAAGCAATCCTTTACTCATATAAGAATCGATGGGCATATCATCTAACACAAGAAGGTCTGGCCCTTCGCCTGCCATAATTTGTGTGTTTAACTTTTTCAGGGCATCATCTCTTGTGATAGAATTACCTTCCCCAAGCCCAACCTCATATTCCACATAAACTTCAGGATTATTTGACTGGTAAATCGTAATTGCCTGACGCACCGTATCATTATCTTCTAAACTATATACCTTGACCCTTTCATTTGGCACTGTGGGAATGTCAGGATTATATGTAAAACGGACCAATTTTCCACCGCCAAAAAGCGCTAAAAATTCGTTATCAGGTAGCGTTACCATTCCATGAAGGGAATAGGAAGGATTATTAAAACAGGAAAGACTTCCGTCAATGATTTGTTCTACCGTACTTCCTCCTATTACGTGACGATGCAATCCTTTTTTCCCTGCAAGATAAATAACCCCTTCTTCCCCGGGAAATATATAAAGGTCAAAAAATTCACTGCCATTATAAACATCTCTCTCCTTATAATTTTCGCTTACAAAATCATTTAATACCTCGTCTACCACCCGTTCCTTTTTCTCCATATCATACAAGATCAAATCTCCGAATCTACTTCCATCTATTATCATAAGGTCTCCCTGAAATGCTATCAATTCCGTCCTGTCTTCTATGGTAAGAAACTTTTCTGCAGTTCCGTCTTCTTTTATTTCATATATATTGGTTCCCAGAGTACTTACAAAAATCCTTCCTTTATCTGAAACCCATACATTTCTCATATAGGCGTCATCTTCTTCAACTGAAATCTGAATTGGTATCTGAGTTCCATCAGGTTTTACAATAAAGCCTACCGGATCTAATCTATATTCATCTTCTTTGGAATTGTCTGTTTCCGTTTCATTTTCTCCCAAAGCTTCGCTTTCCGATTCCTCATCCTGATTATCCGAATCTTTTGTTTCTGCCGGATCTTCTTCGGAATCTGTATTTGAATCATCTTCACTATCTGTATTATCATCACTTTTATCATAAATAACAACAGCGGTTCCATCCGGACCATATGCCATATCCATAATATAGGCATCTTCTTTCATTAACTTTGTAAACCATTCCGTGCCCTCCGGTTCCCAGGTTTCTCCATTGTCCCTGGATACAATCGGAGAATTATAATAATCTGGTATGACTAAAGTTCCATCCTCATATTTCGTCAAAGAATCCGTACGTATACAATATTCAGATAAATCAATAGCCGTTTCTACATAGCGGCCCATAGCTGTATTTTCGTTATTTTCCCCTGAGGCGCCATTTGTTCCGTCACCGTTTTTGTTTTCCTCTGTCGTATTTATGTCTCCCCCTATATCCGAGGTGCCTACTCCTAAATTATCCTTGTTATTACCACATCCTGAAACCAATGCAGCTGCCATGGAAAAAAATAATAAAATAGAAAAAATTCGTTTCATTTTGCCTCCATCTTTCTTTTCAATATTTTTATTACAATAAACTGACTCGCAAAGTGTGGCAGCGTTTGTTTTCTTCTTTATTATTATCTTGTTTTTATAAAGTTTATATCTTTATATATCAAATACTACTATTCTTTACAAGTCAATTTATTGATTTACAATTTCAATTCTATACAAAATTATAAATACTTACCAAATCCGCCTGAAACTCATTTTCAGAAATATACTGGCCCGTTAGTGTAACAGATTTACTTTCTGATAAATCTGACATAGAACCGTCTGTCACCGTAACATCAGAATCACCGTTTACACCGCCATTTGCAACCGTTCTAATCTCGTATTTTGTAGTATCGGAAACATTTACTGTAATTAATACTTCCTCGTCACTGCCTTCCGCCGGGGCCCACGCAATTAAAACGTCACCCTCTCCTTCTTCCGTAAAAGTCTTACTGATTACAATGCTTGATTCACCTATACTTTTGACACTACCTTCTAATATTTCCGTTCCCTGCTTATGATTATCAGATTTTTCAGATGTATTTTCTTCTTTTTCCTCTGTATTTGCTTCACCTTCATTTTTTTCTTCATTTTTCTTATTTCCTTCTTCGCTTGCTCCTCCCTCACCATTTTCCGATTCTTTTTCATCCGACTCAAAGTTATCTAAATTATCTTCCTGTCCATTTTCATCTTGATTTTCTAACCCCTCCACAATAATGCCTGACTCCTCAGATTTCTCACTACAGCCAGTTATTGTCAGAGCAAGAATTGTACAAACCAAAATTGTAAACTTCTTTCCGTAAACAGTTATTATTTTTCTTTTCATAATTTTCTCCTCCGTTTTATGTAAAAATTTTATTTATGTATTTTATCCTATCAGGAATTTCTCTAAATTTTCTCTAAAAGGCAAATTTTCAATTTATCTCTACCTTAGAGAATTTTTAAAGATTTCTGTGATAATATAATATATAATGTTTAAATGAGGATATAATTATGAGAATTTTACTTGTAGAGGACGACAAACAATTAAATGAAAGCCTTACTTTCCAGCTTGAAAGAGAAGGATTTTCTGTAGACTCATGTTTTGATGGAGAAGAAGCCTGCTATTATGGGGAACAGAATATTTACGATATCATACTCTTAGATCGAATGCTCCCTTTAATGGAAGGTACCCAGGTACTTACTTTACTCCGGAAGAAAGGAATCACAACACCTGTTATTATTTTAACGGCGCTTGGCACATTATCTGATAAAGTAACGGGTCTTGACCTTGGCGCTGATGATTATCTGGTTAAACCCTTTGCAATAGAGGAACTTCTTGCCAGAATCCGCTGTATTATAAGACGTCCTAATACTTTAACGAATACGGATACCCTTACAGTTTCTGATATTGTCTGGTATATGAATGAGGACCGTATTCAGGGTCCTTCCGGAAATTGCACGCTTTCAAAAAGAGAAGCTTCTCTTTTTGAAACCTTTATAAGAAGAAAAAATCAAACTTTATCCAGAAATTTTCTTCTTTTAAAAGTATGGGGACCGGACAGTGATGTGGAAGAAGGAAATTTAGACAATTATATTCATTTTCTGCGCAGACGCCTAAACGGCGTTGGAAGTAGTTTGCAAATTAAAACCATTCGCGGAATAGGTTATTGTCTGCAGGATTAACCAATGGAGAATTCTTATGTATAAAAAAGTACATTTAGATTTAACTATTTTATGCGCAGGTATTACGGCTGCTATTATGGTCAGTATGTCCCTAATTTATTTATATATCTCTGAAGCTGAACTTCACAGAAATCACTTTAATTCCTTTAAAAATGATATGAATACAATTACTATGAATCTTGAAAGTCAATCCACTATATCCATGGAATGGCTTTCCAGAATGGAAACACAGGGAAATTATATTTTTTATGTGTTGGATAATGGAATTCCTTATCTTTATAACATACTTACAGATAGTTCAGAAAAATCTATTATTTTTGAAGAAGCTATAGATACTTTTAAAAATTATTATTCTATTGTTTTATCTGAACAAAATTCCCTATCTACCTTCCTTTTTTCTACTCACATAGAATATACTTTCACTTCAACTTCTACAGGGAATGATTATTATGCATGTGTTATAGAAATAGATAAAAATTCCTCTACATTACAGGTCATTATTTTATCGCTTCTTGACTCATTAGAAAAACAAATTTTCAGGCAGCGCATACAATTTCTTTTGATCAATATTGTTTCAATCATTTTATTAAGTATTTTTTCATGGATTTTTACCGGAAAGCTTTTAAAACCTATTTTGGAAAATCAAAAAAAACAGGCACAGTTTATTGCATCTGCTTCGCATGAACTTCGCACCCCACTTGCAGTTATTCTTTCCTCAGCAGAATCCTGTAAGGAAGCTTCTCCTGACAAACAATCTTCCTTTTTAGAAACCATTAAGCAGGAAGGTTTTCGTATGTCCGCTTTAATTGAGGACATGCTTACTTTATCAAGCTCTGATAACCAACGATTTTCCGTACGAATGATGCCTGTAGAATTAGACACCCTGCTGCTCAATTCCTGTGAAGCTTTTGAAGCCCTTGCAAAGAAAAAACATATTTCTATTTCCCTTGACCTTCCGGAAAATACTTTACCATTATGTTCCTGCGATGCTGACCGCATCAGACAGGTTATTTCTATTTTATTGCACAATGCTATCAGCTATACAAAGGAAGAAGGATCTATAAAATTATCTCTTTCTTATCATAAGGAACAATTTTGTATTTCCGTTACAGATAATGGGATTGGTATCTCTGATGAAGACAAAAAAAGGATTTTTGATCGTTTCTATAGAGTAGAAAAATCGCGAAGTACCAAAGGACACTTTGGCTTAGGTTTGTCCATAGCTTATGAAATTGTAAAATCCCATAATGGAACAATAGGAGTTAAAGATGCATCTGGAGGGGGAAGTGTTTTTTATATAAATCTTCCATCCCACCAATAACTGAAAACGAATTTGTCTTTTGAAAAATTGGCAGTATACAGACACACATTAAAATCTATTTCCATACTTTCAAAAAAAATGAAAGAAGGTTGTAAATCCAAGAATCCTTGAATTTACAACCTTTTCAGCGTTCCCTGCGAGAATCGAACTCACAACTGGGGCTTAGGAGGCTCCTGTTATATCCATTTAACTAAGGGAACAACCTATCAATATGTTTTTACTACTGTGTTATTTTAACACAAACTTTTAACTCTGGCAACTTAATTTGGAAAATTTATATACCCCTGCATCCAAATTGTACCTTTAAACCTTCTGCCCACACCAGGTTCACCATAAACATCTTCTTTGTTAATACACAAATCAAAAATCATATCATTACAATTAATGGTCATTAAATATACTTCTTCTTTTGTAAAGCTATTTTCAATTAAATTACAATCAGCAATTTCTCCTAAAATTGAATATTGATCACATTCTACCCCATAAGGCATAAAATATGTGTCCACCAGGCTGAAAACGTCTTCTTTTTGTATTCTTTTAGATATGGCAGTATAAGTATCCATATCATCCAGTGTTAAACTTTCAATAGCATTTTCATCGCCCTTTCTTGCCGCATTTAAAAGTTGGCTTCTATTCATAGAAACCTGCTTATTTCTAATCAAATCTTTTTCACTTTTATTGATAGCCATCATAATTGTGCCTTTTAGAGATAAAGCTGATAATGTAAGAGTTGTACCTCTAATTGGCAATGTCCCTAAATTTTTAGCTTTAACATACGGTATCATATTCTGCAAATAGAAAATAATTGATACACCCATCCTGACATCATCGCATACTCCTGCATAGGATTCCTGGGCTGCATGCCTTTCTAAAGATACATCTTCTTCCGAACTTATGTTCACGCCGCGTAAATATGGAAAATAGTAATCATAAGTAAATTTATCCTCATTATCAAATTCACCGCATACAGCCACACCTATAGATGTTCCAAAATCCTTGCAAAATTCAGCCAAAAGTGTTTCTTTTCCATTTGAAGTATAACTACGTTCTGTTCCTTCTATAATCACATCCGTTATAAGCTTTTGCAATTCTTTTCTATCCGATAATTTACTAAAGCCAATGGCTCTCATATATTTATGCAAGGATTTCACCTCCCATTATCATCTGATTTCTTTTTTACCACCCATATACGGCTGCAATACTTCCGGAATTTTGATTGATCCATCTTTTTGTAAATTGTTCTCTAAAAATGCAATTAACATTCTGGGAGGAGCAACTACTGTATTATTCAGTGTATGGGCAAAATACTTTCCATTTTCTCCATTAATACGAATCTTTAATCTTCTTGCCTGAGCATCACCTAAATTTGAGCAACTTCCCACTTCAAAATATTTATTTTGTCTGGGCGACCATGCTTCTACATCATATGATTTAACTTTTAAATCAGCAAGATCACCTGAACAACACTCAATCGTTCTTACAGGTATATCCATCGAGCGGAACAAATCAACTGTATTTTGCCATAACTTTTCAAACCACATAGGTGATTCTTCAGGCTTACATACAACTATCATTTCCTGCTTTTCAAACTGATGAATTCGATAAACGCCTCTTTCTTCTAATCCGTGAGCTCCTTTTTCTTTTCTGAAACAAGGAGAATAGCTGGTAAGTGTTTTGGGTAATTCTGCCTCCGGAACAATTGTATCAATAAATTTTCCTATCATAGAATGTTCAGATGTTCCTATCAGATATAAATCTTCTCCCTCAATCTTATACATCATTGCATCCATTTCGGCAAAACTCATGACACCTGTAACTACATTACTTCTAATCATAAATGGTGGTATACAATAGTTAAATCCTCTATCAATCATAAAATCCCTGGCATAGGAAATCACTGCGGAATGAAGTCTGGCAATATCTCCCATCAAATAATAAAATCCATTACCTGCCACTTTCCTTGCGCTATCTAAATCAATACCGTTTACCTTCTCCATAATTTCCGTATGGTAAGGAATTTCAAAATCAGGAACAAGAGGTTCTCCGTATTTTTGAATTTCTACATTTTCACTGTCATCTTTTCCTATAGGAACGCTGGGATCAATAATATTAGGAATGACCATCATAATTTTAGTAACTTTTTCACTTAATTCTTTTTCTTCTTCTTCCAATTCAACAAGACGCTTTGCGCCAGCAGCAACCTCTGCCTTTTTAGCTTCTGCTTCTTCTTTTTTACCTTGAGCCATTAATGCTCCGATTTCTTTAGATATTTTATTTCTATTAGCTCTTAAATTGTCTGCCTCCTGCTGCGCTTTACGGCTCATGGCATCTAACTGAACTACTTCATCTACAAGTTTTATCTTTTCATCCTGAAATTTTTTTCTAATATTTTCTTTCACTAGATCAGGGTTTTCTCTTAAAAATTTAATATCTATCATATTTAATCCTCCACAATTTGTTTGAAAACTTCTTATTAATACAAATTTATTGCTTTCTATTTAATATTGTAATATTAGTATGTACATATAATTTATGCAAGCACTTTTTTATTGGAAAATATAATTCTAAACAAAAAATAGAAATTTTAATTTATACCCATTGCTATATGCAAAGTTTCCACTTCTTCTTTACTTAAAGAAATATTACATTCTCCATTTTTAATTTCTTTTGTATAAGAATAACATCCATCCGTGCTATGAACCGTATTCAAAATAAAACCATTATTATTTTCATCTAGTAGTGCAAGACAAAAACTTAATTTTCCTCCTATTTGACTAAAAGCATCATATTTTATTATACCTATCTTTTGGAAAGATGATTCAAACTTATGATATAGTGTTTTAATATCAGTTTTATTTTTTTCAATAGAACTTTTAATAAATTTATTATCTTCAAACAATGCTGTAATCTCATTTTCTAGACTATTAGCATTTTTCCCTTGCATAAATTTTTTATATTTCTTTCTTAATTTTGCTATTAAACACATATTCACAATATTCAAAATAAGAAGAATTAATATGATACCTGCCAATGCTGTTAATATAATACCAATATCAATATATTCTAATCCGATACTTGTAAAAAAATAGTTATTCATTTCAATCTCCTTTACTGTCAATATTAAAAATCTAATATTGACATAAACTTGTTGATTTTATCTGTCTTGTATCTTTTAGATTATTTTGAAAGTAAATCCATAAGTTTTTCTAAATCATCATGACTATAAAATTCTATTTCAATCTTTCCTGCTCCGTTTCCTTTTGATGATATAGTTACCTTTGTACTTAGTTTTTGCTTCAGATTTTCTTCTATATCCTGGTAAACTGCCTCAAGACTATCATCCGTTAAAACAGCTTTTTTAGGTTTTACAGGTTTATTTAAATTTTTTACCAGTTTTTCCACATCACGTACACTGAGCTTTTCATCAAAAATTTGTTGTGCAATGGCATATTGTTGCTCAGGATCATCTATTGTAATCAACGCTCTTGCATGTCCAGTTGAGATCATATCATCAATAATCATTTGCTGAACATTATTGCATAACTTAAGCAATCTCATAGAATTGGTAACTGCGGTACGGCTTTTAGCTACTCTTTCAGCTACTTCATCCTGCTTTAAATTAAATTCTGTCAAAAGACGTTTATATGCCTGAGCTTCTTCAATTGGATTTAAATTTTCTCTCTGAATATTTTCTATCAAAGATATCTCAACTATTTCCTGGTCACTCAGATTTTTAATGATAACAGGGACCTCTTTCAAACCTGCTTTTTTTGCAGCTCTCCATCTTCTTTCACCTGCAATAATTTCATAATGATTTTTTCTATCCTGAACAATAATCGGCTGTAATAATCCAAACTGCTTAATAGATTCAGCTAATTCTTCTAATGAATCTTCATCAAAATTTTTTCTTGGCTGGTCTCTGTTTGGTTCAACCATTGTAATCTTAACGATTGTTTCACCATTATTATTTTCTTCTGATTTATTATGATCTGATTTTGTTTCATACTTAGCTGGTTTTTCACCAACTCCACTTGGAATTAATGCATCTAACCCTTTGCCCAATCCCCTTACCGCCATAATCAATCTTCCTTTCCTTGAATAATTTCATCCGCTAATGATAAATAAGCTTCTGCACCTGCTGATTTTACATCATATAAATTAATTGGCTTACCATAACTGGGCGCTTCAGCAAGTCTTATATTCCTTGGAATTACCGTATTAAATATTTTTTGATTCAAATTATCTTTTACATTTTCAACCACCTGCATAGATAAATTTGTTCTTGAATCATACATAGTAAATACTACGCCCTCGATATCTAAATCCGGATTCAAACGTTCTTTTACCAGATTAATTGTATGTATCAATTGACTTAAACCTTCCAGAGCATAATATTCACATTGTATAGGAACCAATACGGAATCGGCAGTGGTCATAGAATTGATTGTCAACATATTTAAAGATGGAGGGCAATCTATCATGATGTAATCATAACTTTCTTTTATCCATTCAATTTCACGTTTTAGAATAAATTCCTTACGGTCTACTCCTATCAGCTCTATTTCTGCTGCTGCAAGATTTACATTTGAAGGAATGATAGAAATTCCAGGGATTACATCATTTAAAATACATTCTTTAATAGAACATTCTCCTAACATCAATTCATAAATTGTGTTTTCTAATTCATTTTTTTCTACCCCAAATCCACTGGTTGTGTTTCCCTGTGGGTCTGTATCTATTACTAATACTTTTTTTTCTCTTGCTGCTAATGCAGCTGATAAATTAATTGAAGTAGTAGTTTTTCCTACTCCTCCCTTTTGATTTGCAATAGCAATAACTTTTCCCATATTTTATCCTTTCACATTTTCAATAATTTTTATATTGATTTTGTCTCGAAGTCTCGTAAATGATTATATCACTTCTTAAATTGATATTCCATAAATTTTTTCATAAAAGTGGCGGAGAAAAATATACTTAAAAATTATATATACATTACTTTTTTCTTATTTAGCCAACAATCCCGCTTTAAGCAATGGATATCAAGCTTACAGCTCTGCAAAGCATAGGCCGCAAGGCAGCGTGGTATTGACCATCAGCATTCGTTAAATATCTATGAGATGCCTCGTATCTTTATAAACACGTCTACTTGGCTTATTGTTTGTTGAAATAAAAATATAGTAGTACATAAATTAATAGTTTTTAATATGTATATGAATTACAGAAAACCACAATATCTTGTATATGTATATACTAAACTCATAAATTTTATATATATTAATGTTTCACAGCGTATTTTTGGAATATTGTGGGATGTTTCACGAAATGTTTACTAGATTTTGGGGTTATATGTTTCACGTGAAACATTATCTTGTGTTAGTATTTTAAAATTAAGATAATGTTTCACGTGAAACATTTTTAGAAAATTTTTATAATATTGTTTTTAATCGCAAAAACAGCAGCCTGTGTTCTATCAGATACTTCTATCTTCTTAAAAATATTTGAAAGATGATTTTTAACTGTTCTTTCGCTAATATTTAAATTTATAGCTATTTCTCTATTAAACATTCCTTTGGCTACATGTGTGAGTATTTCTATTTCTCTTTTTGTTAAAGATTTGATTCTAATTTTATCTAAATTTCTATCTATTAATTTATCATTTAAAATTGATAATAAACTAGGCTGTATGTAAGTGTTTCCATCCATGATTTCAGTAATAGCTTTTTTTAAATTTTCAACGCTTGATTTTTTTAATATATATCCATCTGTTCCTATATCAAACGCTTTTAAAAGAAGTTCAGTTTCCTCATAAGCAGTCAATAATAAAATTTTAATCGGTTTTTTTTCATTTTTTATTATTTTTAAAACATCAATTCCATTCATATTTGGCATGTTAATATCTAATAACAAAATATCAGGGCTTACATATTTTAATTTATTAATACAATCAATTCCATCATTTGCTTCATCAATTACTTCAATACTACCGTCCATTTCTAATAAATATTTAATACTTTGTCTTACCATTATATGATCATCTACAATCATTGCTTTTATCATTTCTGTCTCCTTTTCATTATGTCATATAGCAATTAATTTTTTTTCAGAATATAGGTTTTTTTATAGGTAACCCAGCATTTCTCGGATATTTATTTGGAGTATTTTTTTCTTTTTTTATTATTAAAAGATTTCGATATATATCTGAATTTGGCAATTCAAATTCAATTTTTGTCTCACATTTTCCTCCGAGTATTCCTATTGCTTTCTGAGCATTTTCATATTCTTTTATTACTTTTTCAGATTTATAAGAAATAAAATAACCATTTTTTTTAACAAATGGTAAACAGTATTCCGATAGAGTAGATAAATTTGAAACTGCTCTAGACACACATAAATCAAAGGACTCCCTCAATTCATTTAATCTGGCGCAATCTTCAGCTCTTCCATGAATAGCATTAATATTTTCAAGCTTTAAATCACTTATTACTTTATTCAAAAATTTAACTCTTTTATTTAGAGAATCTAGAAGCGTAATTTTTAAACCAGGAAATACTATTTTTATTGGTATTCCAGGAAATCCTGCTCCTGTCCCAATGTCTATTAATTTTTTAGAAGAATTATATAAATCCGGAATTGCCTTAATGATTGAAACACTGTCTAAAAAATGTCTTTTTAAAACATCTTCAAATTGTGTAATCGCAGTAAGATTCATAAAAGAATTCCATTCTAATAATAATTCATAATATTGAATAAATTGTTCTGTCTGACGTTCATTTAAAGTAATATTAAATTCTTCTAAATCTTTTTCAAAATTATGTATAAGTAAATCATTGATATTTTCACACACTATATTTCTCCATAAATCTACTATTTTTAAATAACTTTTATATTTGATACTTTATATTGTTCTAAATAAACCAAAAGTACAGAAATATCGGCAGGAGATACACCGGAAATTCTTGATGCCTGTCCTACAGATATCGGATGAAAAGCTTTCAGTTTTTGTCTTGCCTCTAAACGTAGGCTTGGTACATTATCATAATTTAAATCAACAGGTATTTTTTTATTTTCCATTTTTTTAAACTGTTCGACCTGTCGAAGCTGTCTTTCGATATACCCTTCATACTTTATTTCTATTTCTACTTGCTCAATTACATCTTTTGGAAGTTCTTTTCTCTCAGGATCAATTTCTTCTAAAAGATTATAAGTAAGTTCCGGTCTACATAATAATTCAGCAAGATTTACTCCTGTTTTTAAAGTTGAACTTCCATACTTTTCTAAAAATTTTTGATTTTTTGCTGATGCACCAATCTTTATATTTTTAAGACGATTTATCTCATTTTTTATTAATTGTTTTTTATGAGTGACATCATTATATTGGTCTTCTGTTATTAACCCAACTTTGAATCCTTTTTCACGCAATCTTAAATCTGCATTATCCTGTCTAAGTAAAAGCCTATATTCTGCACGGGAAGTCATCATTCTATATGGTTCGAAATTATCCTTTGTAACCAAATCGTCAATTAATACTCCTATATATGCTTCCGATCTATCAATTACTAATTCTTCCTTTCCTAATATAAACTGTGCAGCATTTATTCCGGCTATTAATCCCTGAACTGCTGCTTCTTCATAACCGCTGCTTCCATTTAACTGTCCACCACTATAAAGACCTTTCACATCTTTAAATCTTAAAGTAGGATACAACTGCTTTGGATTAATACAATCATACTCTATTGCATATGCATTTCTCACTATTTTACAATTTTCCAGACCAGGAACAGTACGATACATAGCAATCTGCACATCTTCCGGTAAAGAAGAAGACATACCTCCAACATACATTTCATTAGTGTGTAGACCCTCCGGCTCTATAAATACTTGATGTCTTTCCTTATCAGCAAATTTTACTACCTTATCCTCAATAGAAGGACAATATCTTGGTCCTGTACCTTCTATAATTCCGGCATATAGAGGAGAACGATCAAGATTATTTCTTATAATTTCATGTGTCTTTTCATTTGTATATGTAAGATAACATGATACCTGATCAATCTGTACATCTTCCGAATTAGTAGAAAAAGAAAATGGAATGACTCTCTCATCTCCAAATTGTTCTTCCATTTTAAAAAAATCAATACTTCTTTTATCCATTCTTGCCGGAGTCCCTGTTTTAAACCTACGCAATTCTATTCCCATAGATAGTAAAGAATCTGACAAATAATTTGCCGCTTTTAAACCATTAGGTCCAGTATAATCTATTGCTTCTCCACATAAACATCTTGATTTTAAATAAGTACCTGTACACAAAATAATTGCCTTACATTCATATATAGTGCCAGTAAAGGTCTTTAAACCAATTATTTTTTTAGTTGTATTTTCATTCGAATCATTTATATCTTCCCATAATAATTCACAAACTTCAACTTGTTTAATTGTAAGATTTTCCTGATTTTCAAGAACTTTTCTCATAGTACGGCTATACTCAGCTTTATCGGCCTGAGCACGAAGAGAATGAACTGCAGGACCTTTCGAAATATTCAACATTTTTGATTGAATAAACGTTTTATCTATGTTTTTACCCATTTCACCGCCAAGTGCATCTAACTCACGCACAAGATGTCCTTTAGAAGATCCTCCAATATTTGGATTACATGGCATAAGAGCAATACTATCTACACTTACAGTAAATATTATCGTTTCAAGACCAAGTCTGGCACAAGCTAAAGCCGCTTCACATCCTGCATGTCCCGCACCTACCACACAAACATCAACATATTCCCTTATTTCCATTCTAACCTCCATGCTGCAAGCAACCCACAAATTTAGACACAAGCACAAATTTGTTGCTCAAAAAATCTTCGATTTTTCAATCTATTTACCCATACAAAATTTTGAAAAGATTTCGTTTACAAGATCTTCCTCTATTTCTTCTCCTATAATTTTTCCAAGACTAGCATAGGCACTTATCAAATCAATTGAAAAGAAATCTTCAGGCATTTTATTTTCTATACTTTTTTTAACTTGATTCAAACTAAAAAGTGTATCTCCCAACGCTTCTTTATGTCTTAAGTTTGTTATCATGACTTCATCATCTAAAAAAATTTCACCTTTAAAAAATAATTTTTTAATAGCAGCTTCAAAATTATCTATTCCAGTATTTTCTTTTGTTGAAGTTTTAATTATAATAGAATTTCTTATCTTATCCATTAAATCTTCAAAAGATATACTTGCGTCCAAATCTGATTTATTAAATAAAATAATAGATTTTCTATTTTCTATCATTTTCATAATTTCAAAATCATTTTCATCTAAAGGTACAGACGAATCAACTACATAAACAATTAAATCTGCATCCTCTACATATTTTTTTGCTTTTTCAACACCTATTTTTTCAATAATATCCTCCGTAAAACGAATACCAGCTGTGTCTATCATCTTAAGACTGATACCGCCTATATTTATATTTTCTTCTAATATATCTCTGGTTGTACCAGCAATATCTGTTACAATTGCTTTTTCTTCTCCAACCAATACATTTAATAAAGAAGATTTTCCCGCATTCGGCTTTCCTACAATAACAGTTTTAATACCTTCTTTTATAATTTTCCCATTTTCTGCGCTTAACAATAATTTATTAACTTCATTTATTAAATTTTCATTTTTAATATACAATTTATCTGCATAACCATCAAGACTTATATGCTCTGGATCATCCAAGGCAGATTCAATAAAAGCAATTTCATAAATAATGTCTTCTCTTAAATCCTTTATTTTTTCATAAATAGAACCTCCAAGATGTTTCATCGAATTTTTAAGTGCCATTTCATTTTTAGAAGAAATAATATCCATAACAGCTTCTGCTCTTGACAAATCAATTCTTCCATTTAAAAATGCACGTTTTGTAAATTCTCCTGGCTCTGCTAACCTTGCTCCATTTTTTACAATCATATCTAAAATACGATTTAGTACTACAACTCCACCATGGCAATTAATTTCAACTGTATCTTCTGCGGTAAAACTATTCGGTTTTTTCATAATAGAAACCATAACCTCGTCCACTACTTCATTTCCATCATAAATAAAACCATAATGAATTGTATGGCTTTTAAAATTTTTTAATTTTCTCTCATTCTTATTATTTCTATATATTAAATCGACTATTTCAATAGATTCTTCACCACTTACCCTTATAATACCTATACCTGCATTACCCATTGCAGTTGCAATAGCAGCAATTGTATCTGTTTTCATTTACATACCCCATACTTCCAATTAACTATATCAAACACTACCAATCTTCGCGATTCAACCTTTGACTATTTATAAAAAATGCCGGAGGATACAATTCTCCAGCATTTTTATATACCTATCTTTTTAATGTTACAACTACTCTTCTAAAAGGTTCTTCACCTTCACTATGTGTTGTTACATATTTATCATTTTGTAACGCGGAATGAATAATCCTTCTCTCATAAGGATTCATAGGTTCTAAAGAAACAGGACGTTTTGTTCTTTTTACCTTATAAGCAATATTTTTTGCAAGGTTCTCAAGAGTTTCCTTTCTTCTTCTTCTATAATCCTCTGTGTCAACCTTTACTCTAATATAATCATCTGAATCCTTATTTACTACTAAAGATACGAGATATTGAAGTGAATCGAGAGTTTGTCCTCTTTTTCCTATTAAAACACCCATTTCGTCTCCGCTCAAATCTATACTCATATTGTTACTAACTTCATCATATTTAACATCCACTACCACTGTCATATTCATAGCCTCAAAGACTTCGTTTAAGAAATCCTTTGCCTTATCTTGGACAGTACATTTTGCTCTTGCTTTAATAACAGCTGGTTTAGATCCAATACCAAGAAAACCTGCTGAACCTTCTTCAACCACAATATAATCTAATTTATCACTTGTTACTACAAATCTCTGACAAGCTTCCGTAATTGCGTCATTTACTGTTTTAGCTGAAATTTCAACGTATTCCAAAATAATTTCCCCCTATTTATTATTTTTTTCATTGTACTGTTTTACCATATTAGCTTTTGATGCAAGACTCCCTGGTTTAGCGTTTTTATTATAATATTCAGTAGACTTTTTCATTGCTTCATCCTTTTCTTCCTGAGTCATAGGATTAACCTTTGCCTTTGATGACATAGAAGAAGAACTTTTGTAAGGATTAACATTTTTTGTACTTAAAGTAGCGTTTTTATTTAACGACTTAGGATCAATTCCTGCTTTTTCAAGCTTCTTAATTCTTTTATCCTCATTTTTATTAATAAGCTCATCAATGTCTATCTTATCAATATGCTTATTAATTACTACCTGCTGAATACTTCTTACAACTGAACCTGCAATCCAATAAAGTCCCATACCGGCAGGAAGTGTAAAGCAGAAAAATGCTGACATAAGCGGCATCATGGTATTCATCATTTTCATTGACTGTGCCATAGAATTTTGCTGATCACTTTGATTAGAGGTATCAGCCTGCGGCATTAATTTGGTATTAATCCACTGAGTAACTGCTGATAAAACCGGAATAATAAGCGCCACAATAATGAAAAGCCACTTGATACCATCAGGAGAATTCCATGCCTCACTTATCATATAAGAAGGAGAATTTCCTATATTTATACCAAGAAAATTATTATAGGTATCAATTAATCCGCGCGTTCCTTCATTGCTTAAAATAAGCTCTCCATCATAAGTAAGCTGCGATAAATTATAATGTTCTGAAATAACATTCATATCAGAAGTAGAAAGCTTGTTAAGCACATCAATAATACCATTTGAAAGATTCTTTTCAAGATTATTTCCGTACATTCTGATTGCGCTTACAACACTAGTTAATTCAGAACTCTGTAAAAATTCACCTTTATCTAATGAAATAATTTTTTCAGATAATACTCTGAAAGTTTCACCTATTTTTGTAACATATGCAGGCATAGAATAAATCACACGATAAAGTGCAAATAAAATAGGCATTTGAATCAAAAGCTGCACACAACTACCACTAGGAGAAACACCATATTTTGCATACACAGCCTGTGTTTCCGCATTCATTGCCATCATGGAATCATTATCTTTTTTATTCTTATATTTTGCCTGGATTGCCTGAAGCTCCGGATTCATCTTTGCAGAAAGCTTAGAAAACTTTTGCTGCTTAATCGTAAGAGGCATCATTAACAAATATATTACAATCGTAAATAAAATAATGGAAAGCCCTACATTTGGAATTCCGATCAAATCAAGGAGCGAAAAAATTCCTTCCATAAGATAACCAAGAATCTTGGCAATAGGACCGATTATCATACCATCATACTGGGTTAAAATAATTCCTGTCAATTTATTTCCTCCTGTTGTTAATTCTATCAATCTTATGGTACAGGATCATATCCCCCTTTTGAAAAAGGATTACACCTTAAAATTCTCCACAAAGCTAACATACTTCCTTTTAAAGCTCCATATTTTTCTATCGCTTCAAGCCCATACTCCGAACAGGTAGGAAAATATGGACACTTCGTATGCTTTATAGGAGAAATATATTTCCTGTAAAATATAATCAATAAAATCAATAATTTTTTCATGTTATTTTCTGATTTCTTCATCATCCTGTATATTACTTAAATATCAAATACTGTCACGATAAGTGACCAACTTAATAAAAATAAATTTTTATAATCTGATGAAGCTTTGCAAGATGTAATAAAGCGCTTTCAATCTTCCAATAAGATACAGAAGAAGCGTTATTTCTGGCTATGACTACTATATCTAAACCACTATTAAATATATTTTCATGTAGTCTGTAACTTTCTCTTATCAATCTTGTAACTTTATGTCTGACTACGCTGTTTCCTACTTTCTTACTTACACTTATTCCCAGCCTGTTTTTATCTGTACTATTTTCCAAAACATACATGACTAAATATTTGTTGGCATAAGATTTGCCCATTCTGTAAACTTGCTGGAAATCACTATTTTTTTTTAAAGAATCTGAAAAAATATAACTCATTTCAATCTTCCAATTATCTTTATATCATTTTTTATTATATTTTCTATTGAAAAAATATAGAAAAAAAGGCCACATAACGCGGCCTATGCTGATAATCTTTTTCTTCCTTTTGATCTTCTGGCTGCTAAAACTTTTCTTCCGCCAGCACTGCTCATCCTGGCTCTAAAACCATGAACCTTAGATCTCTGTCTTTTCTTAGGCTGATAAGTCATTTTCATAATCGAAACACCTCCTTTACTTGACCTTAATATATAATAAGGTAAACAAATATTTAGATTTATTACAAAAAACCCTTCTTTGGAAAATATCATTAAAATTATATAAGATTAAAATATTTACGTCAAGTCAAAAAAGAAAAATCAAAACGAAAAAAATATAAAAAAAATAATCGAAAAAATCGTTATATTCACCATAACAATATATTGTTATAAGTATCCCGTTAAAAACACTAAATGTAGTAAATAATAATTTTATAACTTTACATAATAATATCCACAAAATGTGGATAAGTTGTGGATAACTCATATTTTTTCAACATAGATTAAACAAATTGTCAAATAAATCCATGCTTTTCCCTAAATATTTCAGTGTGCAAATTGTTGATTTCTTTTTTTAAGTTATTCACAAACAATCCAAAAATCCTTATAAATTATGTAAACTAAAAATAATTTGAAATTTCATCTTATTTATATTAAGATAAAATTGAGTAGTTTTTTAATTATTATATGGGGGTATTCAATGGACTTGATTAAAGAAAATTGGAATTTAATTAAAGAAACTCTTAGGACAGAATATGATTTGTCAGATATATCCTACAACACATGGGTAAAGCCTTTAAACTTTCACAGTGAAAAGGATGATATTGTCACAATTATGATTCCTTCCGATCAGGCCCATGCCCTTAAATATATTTCATCCAAATATAAAAGTTATTTTCAGGTAACAATTTCTGAAATGATGGATCATACTTATGATATTTCCTTCATCCTTGAAAAAGATGCGGAAAATGAAACATCCTCATCTAAAGCAGTTTATAATATTAATTACATAAATGCCAACCTCAATTCAAAATATAGATTTGACACCTTTGTAGTAGGAGGAAATAATAAATTTGCCCATTCTGCTTCGTTAGCCGTAGCAGAATCTCCTGGTGAAGCATATAATCCTCTTTATTTATATGGTGGAGCTGGTCTTGGAAAAACCCATCTGATGCACTCGATAGGCCATTTCATATTAAATCAAAGCCCTGATATGAAAGTGCTCTATGTTACCTCCGAGCAGTTTACCAATGAAGTAATTGAATCCATACGAAGCGGTAATGCTGCAAAAATGAACAGACTAAGAGAAAAATATAGAACTGTAGATGTGCTTTTAATTGATGACGTACAATTTATAATAGGTAAGGAAAGTACCCAGGAAGAATTTTTCCACACCTTTAATGTACTTCACTCCGCAGGAAAACAAATAATTCTTTCCTCTGATAAGCCTCCAAAAGAAATGGAAACATTAGAAGAAAGATTTCGCTCACGTTTTGAATGGGGACTTATTGCCGATATACAGCCTCCTGACTATGAGACCCGCTACGCCATCCTTAAAAAGAACGCTGAAAACTACAATAAGGAAATAAAAGAAGATGTTTTTCAATACATTGCAACTAATATTAAATCAAATATAAGAGAATTAGAGGGTGCTTACAATAAAGTAATCGCTTTTGCAAGGCTCAATAAACTTGACATAACCCTTGAAAATGTCCAGGAAGCATTAAAGGATATTATATCCTCCAACGCAACCAGACAAGTTACACCTCAGCTTATTATTGATATAGTAGCTGAACACTTTGGTATTTCACCGGAGGATATCATATCAAGAAAGAGAAATTCAGAATTTGTACAGCCAAGGCAGATTTGTATGTATTTATGCAGACAATTAACAGAAGAATCTTTACAAAGTATAGGTAAAGCCCTTGGAAAAAAAGACCACACTACAGTTATCCACGGTATCGACAAAATAACCGAGGATATAAAGACAAATGCAGAGCTTAAAAACAGAATAGAAATTATTCGAAAAAAAATAAACTCTGACTAAACAATAATCTTTCAAGATACATTGTTCATAAATAAAAGGTTATTCCCAAATAAATTTTTTAAAATTTGTTTTATCCACACGTTTTACATTCCTTTTTTCATTGAAAAATAGTATAATAAAAGAGTTATACACAAATTAACACCCCTTATTAAGTATTATTACTAAATTAATTATATATTAATAAGGCTCCTAAGAACTATAAATATATTTTCAACTTTACATTCTTAAAATGTATTTTTCTGTAACTGTCTATATTATCCTTGTGGATTATCTTATAAAAGAAAGGAAGTCATGGCCAAATGAAATTAATATGCAGCAAATCAAACCTATTAAGTGGAGTACAGATTGTTTCAAAAGCTGTTCCAAATAAGACTACAATGTCTATTCTTGAATGTATTTTAATAGATGCCACAGGAAGAAATATTAAATTGATTGCCAATGATATGGAACTTGGCATTGAAACAATTATAGAAGGGGATATTGTAGAAAAAGGACAAATAGCACTTGATGCAAAGATATTCCTTGATATTGTTAGAAAATTACCTGACAATCAGGTAGTCCTTGAAACAGATAAATCATTTAAAACAAATATTGTATGTGAGAAAGCAAAGTTCACAATTATAGGAAAATCCGGAGAAGATTTTTCATATCTTCCATCCATTGAAAAAATAGATCATATTATTATATCTCAATTTACCTTGAAAGAAGTTGTAAGACAAACTATTTTTTCAATTTCAGACAATGATAACAATAAGCTGATGACAGGAGAACTGTTTGATATCAATGGGGATACTTTAAAAGTTGTTTCTCTTGATGGTCACAGAATTTCAATTCGTAAGATAGGATTGAAAAACAGTTATCCTTCCAAAAAGGTAGTGGTTCCTGGAAAAACATTAAATGAAATAAGTAAAATTCTTTCAGGTGATGCAGATAAGGATGTTTCCATTTTCTTTACAGGAAAGCATATTGTATTTGAATTTGATAAGACCACGGTTGTATCTAGATTAATTGAAGGTGAATATTTTAGGATTGACCAGATGCTTTCCAGCGATTACGAGACAAAGGTAACGATTCATAAAAGAGAATTTTTAGAATGTATTGACAGAGCTACCTTACTAGTAAAAGAGGGAGATAAAAAACCCATTATCATCAATATTACAGATGGTGTATTAGAGCTAAAAATTAATTCGACCATAGGAAGTATGAATGAAGAAATTGACATTACGAAACAGGGTAAGGATTTGATGATCGGTTTTAATCCTAAATTTATGATAGATGCTCTGCGGGTGATTGATGATGAACTGATTGATGTTTATCTTGTTAATCCTAAAGCACCTTGTTTTATAAAGGATGCCACTGAAAATTATATTTATTTGATACTTCCTGTTAATTTCACTACTGTAAATTAAAGGTCATATTCGTAGAGTTTTGATTAAAGAGGTAAAAAATGGAAATAATTAATTTAAAAGATGATTATATAAAATTAGGGCAGGCACTCAAGGCTGCTAATCTGGTACAATCAGGAGTGGATGCTAAATTTGTCATTCAGGATGGTTTGGTAAAAGTAAATGGAAAGGTGGAAATCCAAAGAGGAAAAAAATTATATGATGGAGATATTGTAGAATTTGAAGGAAACCAGATTAAGATAACAGGTTGATTTATCTTTTGCAGAAAGGCTGGAAGGTTGAAAATTTAAGATGATCATTAAATCTCTTGAACTGGCTGATTTCAGAAATTATGAAACGTTAAATATAAGCTTTGACGAAGGAACTAATATACTTTATGGGGATAATGCCCAGGGTAAGACCAATATTTTGGAAGCTATTTATGTTTCATCTACAACAAAGTCACATAAAGGAAGTAAGGATAAAGAAATTATAAATTTTAATAAAGAAGAAGCTCATATAAGAACCTGTCTTTTAAAAGAAGCTGTGGAATACAGGGTGGATATGCATCTCCGCAAAAGTAAATCAAAAGGAATCGCAATAGACGGACAGAAGATAAAAAAGGCAGCAGAGCTACTTGGTCTTTTAAATGTGGTTTTCTTTTCACCGGAAGATCTTTCGATTATAAAAAATGGTCCGGCGGAAAGAAGAAGATTTGCAGATATGGAGCTTTGTCAGTTAGACAGCTTTTATCTTTATAATCTTAATCATTATAATAAAATAATAAATCAGAGAAACAAATTGTTAAAAGATATGTATTTTAACCCAAGCCTAAAAGAAACCTTAAGCATATGGGATTCACAGCTGATTTCTTTTGGCAGTAAGATTATTGAAAGGCGAGGGCTTTTTACAAAACAGCTGTGTGAAATTATATATGATATACATAGTAAATTATCCGGAGGAAAAGAAAATTTAGTTATCAAATATGAGCCTGATGTTGAAATAGAAGATTTTGAAAGGAAAATGAAAGAAAATCAGGAAAAGGATATACATACAAAGATAACCTCTACCGGACCTCACAGAGATGATTTTTCTTTTATTGTGAATGATATTGATATACGTAAATTTGGTTCCCAGGGACAGCAAAGGACAGCCGCTTTATCTTTAAAATTATCAGAGATAGAACTGGTTAAAAAAATGACTAAGGATACACCTGTTCTTCTTTTAGATGATGTTCTCTCGGAATTAGACAGCAACAGGCAAAATTATCTTTTAAACAGTATAGGAGATATACAGACAATTATAACCTGTACAGGTTTGGATGAGTTTGTAAATAACAGATTTAAAATAAATAAAATATTTAATGTTATTGGAGGTAATGTGGAAGTAATGTCGGAAACGACAGTGTAAATGATAGTATATATTTTTTGATTTTGGAAAGGACATGGATTTTTATATGAATAACGATTACGGTGCGGATCAGATTCAGATATTGGAGGGGCTTGAAGCAGTTAGAAAAAGGCCTGGTATGTATATTGGTTCCACGTCCAGCAGAGGTCTTCATCATCTTGTATATGAAATAGTGGATAATTCTGTTGATGAGGCTCTTGCAGGTTATTGCGATACCATTACAGTTACAATTAATGAGGATAACTCTGTTACTGTAACCGATAATGGTAGAGGTATACCTGTTGGAATTAATAAAAAAGCAGGGCTCCCTGCCGTAGAGGTTGTTTTTACCGTACTGCATGCCGGTGGTAAATTTGGAGGAGGAGGGTATAAGGTTTCAGGCGGTTTACATGGGGTAGGCGCTTCTGTGGTAAATGCTTTATCAGATTGGCTTGAAGTTGAAATTTATGCGGATGGGAAGGTTTATAAACAGAGATATGAAAGAGGACATGTGTGCAATGCTTTAGAGGTCATTGGTGAATGTGAAAAAGAAAAAACAGGAACAAAGGTTTCTTTTAAACCTGATGCTACGATTTTTCAGGAAACTACAGAATATGAATTTGATGTTTTAAAGCAAAGACTCCGCGAAATGGCCTTTCTTACCAAAGGTCTTCTTATTATTTTAATAGATAAAAGGGTAGAAGAAGGAAAAGCGCCTATTGAGCGTAAATTCCACTACAAAGGTGGAATAAAGGAATTTGTAACTTATCTAAACAGAAGTAAAACTCCTTTGTATGATAATATTATGTATTTTGAAGGCAGCAAAAATAATGTTTATGTTGAAGTTGCTATGCAGCATAATGATTCTTACACGGAAAGCTCTTACAGTTTTGTAAATAATATAAATACGCCTGAAGGAGGTACTCATTTAGTTGGTTTTCGTAATGCGCTTACCAAAACCTTTAATGATTATGCAAGAAACAGTAAATTATTAAAAGAAAGTGAACCTAACCTTACTGGTGAAGATATAAGGGAAGGATTAACGGTAATTGTAAGTATAAAAGTAGAAGATCCTCAATTTGAAGGACAGACCAAACAAAAGCTTGGAAACTCCGAAGCAAGGACTGCAGTGGATAATATTGTAAGTGAACAGCTTACTTACTTTTTGGAGCAGAATCCTGCCATAGCAAAATTAATCTGCGAGAAATCAATTCTTGCGCAGCGTGCAAGAGATGCGGCAAGAAAGGCAAGAGATTTAACAAGAAGAAAAACAGCTCTTGAAAGCGCTGCCCTTCCTGGAAAATTAGCAGATTGTTCTGACAAAAATCCGGAAAATTGTGAGATTTATATTGTTGAGGGTGATTCAGCTGGCGGAAGCGCTAAGACTGCTAGAAGCCGTGCAACTCAGGCAATTCTTCCGCTGCGCGGTAAGATTTTAAATGTGGAAAAGGCAAGGCTTGATAAAATTTATGGCAATGCTGAAATTAAAGCAATGATTACCGCTTTTGGAACCGGTATTCATGAAGATTTTGATATTTCAAAGTTAAGGTATCATAAAATTATTATTATGACCGATGCGGATGTGGATGGAGCACATATTGCTACATTGCTTCTTACATTTTTATATCGATTTATGCCGGAGCTTATTAAGCAGGGATATGTATATTTAGCGCAGCCGCCTCTTTATAAGTTAGAAAAGAACAAAAATGTATGGTATGCTTACAGTGATGATGAATTAGATAAAATTCTTTCTGAAGTCGGGCGGGATCAAAATAATAAAATACAGCGTTATAAAGGTCTTGGGGAGATGGATCCTGAACAATTATGGGATACAACCATGGATCCTGCAAAGAGAATACTTTTACGTGTCACTATGAATGAAGAAGCGGAATCTGAAATTGATCTTACCTTTACAACTTTAATGGGTGATAAGGTAGAGCCAAGACGTGAATTTATAGAGGAAAATGCCAGATTTGTCAAGAATCTTGATATTTAAGTTATTTGAAAAAATACCGTTAGCAGCAGGGTATAACTTTAAATAAATTTTTTAATATGGAGGAAAAAGTGGAAGATAATATTTTTGATAAAACCCATGAAAATGTCGGAAACGACATAGATAAAATTCATGACGTGGATTTAAAGAAAACCATGGAAACATCTTACATTGACTATGCCATGAGTGTTATTGCTTCCAGAGCGCTTCCGGATGTAAGAGATGGTTTAAAGCCCGTACAGAGAAGAGTTTTGTATTCTATGATAGAGCTGAATAATGGACCTGACAAGCCTCACAGAAAAAGTGCGCGTATTGTTGGTGATACAATGGGTAAATATCATCCTCATGGTGACAGTTCTATTTATGGAGCTTTGGTTAATATGGCCCAACCCTGGTCGTTCCGTTATCCATTAGTGGATGGACATGGGAATTTTGGTTCCGTAGACGGCGATGGTGCTGCTGCTATGCGTTATACAGAAGCAAGATTAAGCAAAATTTCTATGGAGCTTCTTGCTGATATTAATAAGGATACGGTAGATTTTGTACCAAACTTTGACGAAACAGAAAAGGAGCCTTCCGTTCTTCCAAGTCGTTACCCAAATCTTTTGGTCAATGGTACTACAGGTATTGCAGTTGGTATGGCAACCAATATTCCTCCTCATAATCTAAGGGAAGTGGTAGATGCTATTATAAAAATTATTGATAATAGGATTGTTGATGACAGGGAAACACAAATAGAAGAAATTCTTTCTATTGTAAAAGCACCGGATTTCCCAACCGGAGGTATCATTTTAGGTACCAAAGGAAGTGAAGAAGCCTACAGGACAGGGCGCGGTAAAGTAAGAGTTCGTGCAGTAACTGATATTGAGACCATGGCAAATGGTAAATCAAGAATTGTTGTAACAGAGCTTCCTTATATGGTAAACAAGGCTAATTTGATTCAAAAAATTGCCGAGCTTGTTAAACTAAAGAAAATTGATGGAATCACTGACCTTCGAGATGAGTCCGACAGGGAAGGTATGCGTATTGCCATAGAACTTCGCCGGGATGTAAGTGCCAATATTATTTTAAATCATTTATTTAAACATACGCAGATGCAGGATACTTTTGGTATCATTATGTTAGCTTTGGTAAACAATGAGCCTAAGGTTTTAAACATTCTTGATATGCTAAAGGCTTACATAGCTCATCAGGAAGATGTAGTAACCAGAAGAACAAAATATGATTTAAATAAAGCGGAGGAAAGAGACCATATTTTACAGGGGTTACTGATCGCCCTTGATCATATTGATGAAGTTATAAGAATTATAAGAGGAAGCCGCAGTACACAGATTGCGAAAGAAAGCCTGATGGAGAGATTTGGTTTAACAGATCTCCAATCACAGGCTATTGTGGATATGAGACTTCGGGCTTTGACAGGTTTGGAACGGGAAAGGCTCGAAAACGAACATCAGGAGCTTTTGGTTAAGATTGCGGAACTAAAAGAAATACTTGCAGATAAGAAGAAGCTTTTAGGTGTCATTAGAACAGAAATCAAAGAAATTTCTGATAAATTCGGAGATGATCGTAAGAGTAAAATTGGTTATGACGCTTTTGATATTTCTATGGAGGATATGGTTCCTAATGAAAATACAATTATTGCCATGTCAAATTTGGGATATATCAAACGTATGACCATTGATAATTTTAAATCTCAGCATCGTGGTGGAAAAGGTATTAAAGGAATGCAGACCATAGAGGATGATTTTATTGCTGATCTTCTAATGACAACTACTCATCATTATGTAATGTTTTTTACAAATTTTGGAAGGGTTTACAGATTAAAAGCATATGAAATACCGGAAGGAAGCAGAACTTCAAGAGGGATTGCGATTGTAAATATTTTGCAGCTTAATCCAAATGAAAAGATAAGCGCTATTATACCTGTTAAAGATTATGAAGAAAATAAAAATCTTTTTATGGTCACTAAAAATGGTATCGTGAAAAAGACAAGTATAGTAGAATACAGCAATGTACGTAAAAATGGACTAGCTGCTATTAATTTAAGAGATGATGATGAATTAATAGAAGTAAAAATTACAGATAAGGATACGGAAATCTTCCTTGTTACGAAATATGGAATGTGTATTAGATTTAAAGAGACAGATGTCCGTGCTACAGGAAGGGCTTCTATGGGTGTCTTAGGTATGAACCTTGGAGATGGCGATGAAATTGTAGGTATGCAGCTTGATCATCAGGGAGATTCCCTCTTGATTGTATCTGACAATGGTATGGGTAAACGTACCTATTTAGATGAATTTACAGTTCAAAAGCGTGGAGGAAAAGGTGTCAAGTGTTATAAAATAACAGAAAAAACAGGATATGTTGTTGGTGTTAAGGCAGTCAATGATGATCATGAAATTATGATGATTACCACAGGAGGTATTATTATTCAAATACCTATGGAAGATGTGTCAACTCTTGGACGTATTACCTCCGGTGTAAAGCTTATTAATCTTGATGAGGGCGTAACAGTTGCACAAATTGCAAAGGTAAGAGAAAAGATTTCTGATGGTGATCATGAATTTGAAAATATTGATGATGCTATAGAAGATATACCAGATCAAAATATAGATTCTGATTTTTATGATGATGATATAACTGATAGTATAACATTTCCTAAAGAAGATGAAGAATAAGGAGGGGGAGTATGGTAGGAGTAATAATTGCAGTAATTGTAATCATTTTTGTAGTAATTATTTTAATAACCGGATATAAGAAGGCACCTCCGGATACGGCTTATATTATTTCCGGTCTGCGCAAAAAAGTAATCATAGGGAAATCAAGTGTCAAAATTCCATACTTTGAAAGAATAGATAAGTTAAGCCTAAAGCTGATTCCCATTGATGTTAAAACATCCAATGCGGTTCCTACGGCGGATTATATCAATATCCAGGTAGATGCGGCAGTAAATGTTAAAATAAGCAGTGAAAAGGAAAAGCTTGCCCTTGCAGCGGAAAACTTTTTAAATCAAAATACACAATATATTGGCGGTATTGCAAGAGAAGTTCTTGAAGGTAACATGAGAGAAATCGTTGGCCGTATGAGACTTGAGGAAATGGTCAGCGACAGGCAGAAATTTGCTAATCTTGTAAAAGAAAATGCCGAACCTGATTTGGCGGCAATGGGTCTTGATATTGTCAGCTTTAATGTCCAGAATTTTGCGGATGGCAATGGTGTGATTGATGATTTGGGTATTGATAATATATCCCAAATCAAGAAAAAAGCAGCTATTGCAAAAGCAGAAGCAGAAAAAGAGATAGCCGTTGCAAAGGCGGAGGCTGATAAACAGGCAAATGATGCCAGAATAAATGCGGAGCGTGAAATAGCAAAGAAAAATAACGAACTTGCCCTTCAAAAAGCTGAGTTACAAAAAATGCAAGATACAAAACGCGCAGAGGCTGATGCAGCTTATAGTATTCAGGAGCAGGAGCAGAGGAAAACAATTGAAATCGCTACCCAGGAAGCAAGCATTGCAAAGCAGGAAAAAGAGGTCATCTTAAAGCAAAAAGAAGCGGAAGTAAAAGAAAAAGCGTTGGATGCGGAAATCAAGAAAAAAGCGGAAGCCGAAAAATTTGCCCGCCAGCAGCAGTCAGAAGCACAATTATATGAAAGAATGAAGAATGCTGAGGCAGAAAAATTTGAACGTGAAAAAGAAGCAGAAGCAATGAAGGCTACAGCGGAAGCCCAAAGATTTTCCAAGCAGCAGGAGGCGGAAGGAATCAGAATGGTAGGTGAGGCAGAAGCGGAAGCTATTCGTGCAAAAGGTATTGCGGAGGCTGAGGCTATGGAAAAGAAAGCAATCGCTTACCAGAAATATAATAATGCCGCTATGGCTGAAATGCTGATTCAGGTGTTACCTGAAATTGCAGGCAAAATTGCAGAGCCTCTTACCCAGATTGATAAGATTACAATTATTGGCGGAGATAACAGTAATGGCGTAAATACGGTAGCTGATAATGTTCCGGGTGTTATGACAAAGCTTTTTGAGAGTATGAAGGAAACAGTTGGAATTGATTTAGCTGAAATTGTGAAATCAGGTACATATGATGCTAAAGTTAACAGAAATATCAATCTAACCAATATTTCTGATGACAAGATGAAAGATGCTGTTGCCGCCGTCTCAGGGGCTGTTGTAAATAATGAGATAGAAGATTATGTTTAATTCAAATATAATTGTTTAGCATTAGTCAAAATCTTACTAGATTTTGGACAGAAATCACACAAATATTAATATGTTGCTCTAAAAAGGTTTGCAGTAAAATGCAGACCTTTTTTAGACTGATTACTTATGATATGATAGAAGAAAATTAGTTGGATAAAAGGAATTGTAATGTCTAATCAAAATAATGTGCAGAAAGAACTTAAATATATAAGATTAATGGAAGATTTGAAGGGAAAGATTTTATCAGGAGAAATTCGTATGGGAGATAAGCTGCCTTCGGAAAATGAATTGTCTTCTGCGTATCATATAAGCCGGCAGACGGTGAGAAAGGCTTTGTCCATTTTGGAAAATGCCGGATATGTTTATGCGGAACATGGGAGAGGGACTTTTTGTTCGAAACCTGTTCACCATAACAGAAACTCAAAAAATATAGCGGTGGTAACGACTTATTTGTCTGATTATATTTTTCCAAGAGTGATAAATGGGATTGATACCGTACTTACAAAAGAAGGGTATAGTATTATTTTAAAAAACACCAGAAATTCCAGAAGCCAGGAGGCAAATTGTCTTAAAGAGCTTTTGGAAAAAGATATTGATGGGATTATCATTGAGCCAAGTAAAAGTCAAATTTATTGTAAGCATATAGATTTATACCAGAAGTTAGAGGAATATGGGATTCCTTATGTTTTTATACAGGGATGTTTTTCGAAAATGCATGATAAACCGCAGGTACTGATGGATGATTGCAAAGGCGGTTATATGATTACCAAATATTTAATTGAAATGGGAAATAGAAATATCATAGGGGTCTTTAAGTCTGATGATATACAGGGGCAGAACAGACATAAAGGATATGTGCTGGCATTGCAGGAGGCAAATATTTTATACGATCCTGATAAGGTAGTTTGGTTTTATACGGAAGATAGGAAGATTCATGCTTATGAGAGTATTTATCATATGGCTGTCAACAATTATCCAATGGATGCTGTTGTGTGTTATAACGACCAGATTGCCATAAAAGTCATACAGGCATTAAATGATGCAGGACTTAAAGTACCTGAGGATGTGTCAGTGACCGGATATGATAATTCTTATATTGCAAGCAGCAATGGATTTAAACTTACCACCATTGTCCATCCTCAGGAAAAGCTCGGTGAGATGGCGGCGGAATTGATGCTGGATTTAATCAGGTGCGGTGAGGAAACAGGAAATAAGCGGAAGATTTTAATTGAACCGGAAATTGTGATTGGTAATTCAAGTTGTAAAAAAACAACTTGTAATGATAACCATACAAGTTATACCATTTAAATATGAGAATCTGATAATAGCGTAAAACAGATTTGAGGGTTAAAATTATATTTAAGGAGGTATTTTTATGTTGCAGAAGAAAGAATACAAGTTTTGGTTTTGTACGGGGTCACAGGATTTGTATGGGGATGAATGTTTAAGAAAGGTAGCGGAACATTCGCAAAAAATGGTGGAAGGTTTAAATAAGTCCGGCATCCTTCCTTATGAGGTGGTATGGAAACCTACTTTGATAACCAATGAACTGATCAGGAAAACTTTTAATGAAGCAAATCTGGATGACACATGTGCAGGTATTATTACCTGGATGCATACCTTTTCACCTGCTAAGTCATGGATTTTAGGGTTACAGGAATTTAGAAAACCGCTTCTTCATTTACACACACAGTTTAATGAAGAACTTCCTTATGACAGTATTGACATGGATTTCATGAATGAAAACCAATCTGCTCATGGTGACCGTGAATATGGACACATTGTAAGCAGAATGCGCATAGAACGTAAGGTGGTAGTAGGACATTGGACAGACGAAGTTGTGATTGCAAAAATAGCGTCCTGGATGAGAACGGCAATTGGAATTATTGAAAGCAGTCATATCCGTGTTATGCGTGTGGCGGATAATATGCGTAACGTAGCAGTTACAGAGGGTGACAAGGTAGAAGCACAGATTAAATTTGGTTGGGAAATAGACGCTTATCCTGTAAATAAAATTGCTGAAAGTGTGGATGGCGTATCTGTATCAGATGTAAATGCCCTGGTAGATGAATATTATGATAAGTATGAAATTCTGTTAGAAGGCAGAGATGCGGATGAATTTAAAAAACATGTAGCTGTTCAGGCTCAGATTGAATTGGGATTTGAAAGATTCCTGGAAGAAAAGAACTATCAGGCGATTGTAACACATTTTGGAGATTTAGGCGCTTTAAAGCAGCTTCCCGGATTGGCAATTCAAAGACTTATGGAAAAAGGTTATGGTTTTGGTGCGGAAGGTGACTGGAAGGTTGCCGCTATGGTGCGCCTTATGAAGATTATGACCGGGGATCTTAAGAATCCTAAAGGTACTTCTATGCTGGAGGACTATACCTATAATCTTGTCAAAGGAAAAGAAGGAATTTTACAGGCGCATATGCTTGAGGTTTGCCCCAGTTTGGCCGAAGGACCTATCAGTATTAAGTGCCAGCCTTTAAGCATGGGTGATCGGGAAGACCCTGCAAGATTAGTATTTTCTTCCAAAGTTGGACATGGTGTTGCAACTTCACTGATTGATTTAGGCAATAGATTCCGCTTAATCATCAATGATGTAGAGTGCAAAAAGGTTGAAAAACCTATGCCGAATCTTCCGGTTGCAAATAATTTCTGGACCCCTGAACCGGACATGTATACAGGAGCTGAAGCTTGGATTCTTGCAGGAGGGGCTCATCATACGGCATTTAGCTACGACCTTACGGCAGAACAAATGGGAGATTGGGCAAATGCAATGAATATTGAAGCAGTATATATTGATAAAGACACAAAGATTCGGGATTTCAAGAAAGATCTTATGTTGGGGGAAGTATTTTACAGATAATAAAGCAATGAAATACTGTCATATTTCTCACATCAGCAAAAAATAGAATTTTTAGGGCAGCAAAACATGCTGCCTTAGAAAGCCTAAAGTAAAAGTATTGGTTTATTATATTATAGAAGGAGAAAAGGGTATGGACAAAAAATTATTAATTGAAGAAGGTAAAACTTCTCTTGGCATTGAATTAGGTTCCACCAGAATTAAGGCTGTGCTTATTGATGAAACAGGAGCTCCTTTGGCATCGGGCGCTTATGAGTGGGAAAATCAATATGTAAACGGCATTTGGACCTATTCTTTAGAAGACGTATGGAAAGGAATGCAGGGGTGTTATCAGGATTTACTTAAGGATGTAAAGGAAAAATATGATACGGTAATTACAAAGATAGGTTCCATGGGAGTGTCCGCCATGATGCATGGTTATCTGGCTTTTGATAAGGAGGATAATCTTCTGGTCCCCTTCAGAACGTGGAGAAATACCATAACCGAGGAGGCTGCTTACAAGCTTACGAAAGAATTTAATTATAATATTCCTCAAAGATGGAGCATAGCTCATTTGTATCAGGCTATTTTAAATAAAGAAGAACATGTAAAAGATGTTGCTTTTATTACAACTCTTGCCGGATATGTCCATTACAAACTTACAGGAAATAAAGTAATTGGTGTAGGTGATGCTTCGGGTATGTTCCCAATTGATATCAATACAGGCGATTATGACCAGGGTATGATGGACAAATTTGGTCAATTGGTAAGCGGTGAAGGATTTAGCTGGAAACTGAAAGATATATTGCCTGAAATTATGACAGCGGGAGAGATTGGCGGTTCGCTCACGAAAGAAGGAGCTGCTTTGCTGGATGTAAGCGGTAAATTACAGGCGGATATCCCTGTATGTCCTCCCGAAGGAGACGCAGGAACCGGAATGGCGGCTACAAACAGTGTGGCAAAGAGAACAGGAAATGTTTCTGCCGGAACTTCCGTATTTGCTATGATTGTATTGGAAAAGGAGCTTAAGAAGGTTCATCCTGAAATTGACCTTGTTACTACACCGGATGGCGCATTGGTTGGTATGGTTCACTGCAATAACTGTACTTCCGATTTAAATGCATGGGTGGGTTTATTTGACGAATTTGCAGAGAGTATCGGCGCTAAGGTAGATAAAAATCAGTTATTTTCCGTTCTTTACAACAAAGCTCTGGAAGGGGATGCAAATTGTGGCGGTTTGATTTCCTATAATTATTTTTCAGGCGAGCCTGTAACAGGGTTTGCAGAAGGAGCTCCTTTGTTTGTCAGAAAAGCGGAAGATAAATTTAATCTGGCAAACTTTATGCGGACACATTTATATTCATCTCTTGCAGCATTGAAAGCAGGTCTTGATTTATTGTTTAAGGAAGAAGATGTTCAAGTAGATGAAATGTTTGGCCATGGCGGTTTCTTCAAGACAAAAGGAGTGGGACAAAAAATAGCGGCGGCAGCTATGAATACGCCTGTTTCAGTAATGGAAACTGCCGGAGAAGGCGGAGCATGGGGAATCGCACTTTTGGCAACTTATATGTCCTGTAAAGAGGAAAATGAAAGTCTGGAAAATTATCTTAAAAATAAGATTTTTAATGGTCAGGCCGGAAGTAAAATGGAACCTGATAAGAAGGATGTGGAAGGGTTTGACCAGTTTATGGAACGGTATATGAAAGGCCTTGCGATTGAACATGCGGCAGTTGACGCATTATAATAATAACAATTAATTTTTTATTCAATAAGCGTTGTAAAGTATGATGGCGTTTGTTGTTATGGAATGGAGAAAATAATGTTAGAAGAATTAAAGAAAATAGTTTATGAAGCCAATATGAAATTACCGGAGCATGGTCTTGTTACTTTTACATGGGGAAATGTCAGCGGTATTGATAAGGAAAAGGGATTGTTTGTGATAAAGCCAAGCGGTGTTGATTATGATAAATTGACGCCGGATGATATGGTGGTTATGGATTTGGAAGGAAATAAAATAGAAGGAAATTTAAAGCCTTCTTCCGATACGGCCACACATCTAGAGCTTTACAAAGCTTTCCCGGAAATAGGCGGAATTGTCCATACACATTCCTCCTATGCTACAAGCTGGGCACAGGCAGGCAGGAGCATACCCTGTTATGGTACAACCCATGCAGATTATATCTATGGGGAAGTGCCATGCTTAAGATGCCTGACAAAGGAAGAAATTGAAGATGCCTATGAAGAAAATACCGGACATTTAATTGTGAATGAATTTATCCGTATGAATAAGGATCCTATGGCTGTACCTGCCGTGCTCTGCAAAAATCATGGTCCTTTTGCATGGGGAAAGGATGCTCTGGATGCGGTTCATAATGCGGTAGTTCTTGAGGAAGTGGCTAAAATGGCGTACAGGACAGAGACCATCCATCCTAAGGCTGCCCCTGCTCCAAGTGAGCTTCAAGATAAGCATTACTACAGAAAACATGGGGCAAATGCTTATTACGGCCAATCAATATAATTTTGGGATTGACAAAACAGATATTTTTTGATAGCTTAATGATAGTAAAAGTAAAGGAGATGTGCAGATGTTTATTTTTTCTACAAAATAACAAATTGAATAAGTTGTGTGTAGAAGAAACTTTCTAAGAGGTTTTCAGAATATCTTAGAAAAGCATCTAAAATCCTTTTTATGCTTACTATATTACTATAATAAAATAAATGTTATGTCTGTTCATATTTTAAATATATTTGTGTAGTTGCTGTGTTTATATGTGAATGATAATAAGATTTATAACATTGCAAGAATATTTTTGTTATATAATTTTCTTATAGTTTGTGACATGTTTTAAGGTGTAGAAGTTTTCTTCTGCACCTTTTTGCAGCCAAAAAAAGATGTATGAAAGCGTGGTTGGCCAGCTTTCCGGTAAGGAGGAATGCATATGTCACAGATTAGTGTTAATCATATGACTTTTTATTATGAAGGGAGTTATGATAATATTTTTGAAAATGTGTCCTTTCAAATTGATACGGACTGGAAATTAGGATTTATTGCAAGGAACGGAAAAGGGAAGACTACTTTTTTAAAGCTGTTAACAGGAATGTATGAATTTAAAGGCAGTATAAGTTCCAGCGTTGTTTTTGATTATTTTCCCTTTGAAATTCAGGATAAAAATAAAAATACAATTGATGTGATAGAAGAAATTTATCCTGATTATGAATTTTGGAAAATATGCAGAGAATTAAATTTAATGAATGTAGATGGGGAGATTTTTTACAGATCTTTTTCTACTTTAAGCAGCGGAGAGCAGACGAAGGTAATGCTGGCGCTTCTTTTTTCAAAGGATAATCATTTTTTGTTGATTGACGAGCCTACCAACCATTTGGATATGGAGGCAAGAGAAACTTTAAAAAAATATTTAAACAACAAAAAAGGATTTATCCTTGTTTCCCACGACAGAAATTTTATGGATGGCTGTGTGGATCATGTGTTGGTCATAAACAAAGAAACGATTGAAGTACAACAGGGAAATTTTAGTTCCTGGTGGGAAAATAAAAAAAGACAGGATGCCTATGAGCTAGCTGAAAATGAGCGTCTGAAAAAAGATATACGGAGATTGACAGAATCGGCCAGGGTAACAAAACAGTGGGCTGATAATGTAGAAGCAACGAAGATAGGAGAAAAATCTAACAAATATGAGAAATGCATAGATACCAGAGCTTATGTAGGAGAAAAATCCCGGAGAATGCAGATGAGACGCAAAAATCTGGAGCGAAGACAGCAGAGAGAAATAGATGAAAAATCAGGGCTTTTAAAGAATCTGGAAACTGTGGAGGATTTAAAGATTCTTCCTTTGAAGCATTATAAGGAAAAATTAGTTGTTATGGAGGATTGTACGATTGCATATCCTGATTCTCAACAAGAAAATAATATTGATGATACTAAAAAGAAAATTATATGTGGATTTAATCTGGAAGTCAGACAGGGTGAAAGAATTTTTCTAAAAGGGAAAAATGGATGTGGAAAATCCAGTATTATCAAGACAATTTTAAAACAGGTATATAAAAAAAATAATGAAAATGTGGAAAGTTTTAAACATTTGATAAAGGATGTTCCCATTTTGGAAAAAGGTAATATTGAAGTGCCCAATCAGATGATTGTATCTTATTGCTCTCAGGATACCTCCATGCTTCATGGAACAGTGAAAGATTATGCGTCTGAAAACGGGATTGACGGAACATTGTTTATGGCGCTTTTAAGAAAACTGGATTTTCCCAGGATTCAATTTGAAAAGAATATAGAAAATTACAGTGGAGGACAAAAGAAAAAAATTCTTATAGCCGGAAGTCTTTGCAAGAAAGCCCATCTTTATATATGGGATGAACCTCTTAATTTTATTGATGTGTTTTCGCGTATGCAGATAGAAGAATTGATTTTAAAATTTAAACCTACTATGATACTTGTGGAGCATGATAAAGCTTTCCTTAAAAAGGTGGCTACAAAAGTAGTAGAATTATAATTATTGTTACGAATTAGATTAAACGCTATTACGCCTTGCAAGACAGCCTATTAGCTATTGATATGAGGATGACATACTATTTTATGTCATCCTCATAAAAGTAAAAAAGTTATAAGCAAAATTAAGCGTGAGATACCGGCATTGAGATACCATTGATATATACGTAGCAACGTCTCATGTCATTACCAAAAAACTTTTTGATTAATTCTTCTAAAAACCTATTATTATGATGTATTCTGAAAGCTGATCTTCTTTCCTTTTCCTGATTCTTTTTTTGGGTTGTATAAATCGTTTCCGGTTTTCTCCCCATAGCTAAAATTTCCTGATTTCTCATTTTGTTTACCTCCCTATATTGTCAAGTGATTTTCCTTAAAAAATCAAGGAATTTATAGTTACATATCTCAGATGAATGA
>NZ_QZDT01000020.1 GCF_009917485.1 Parablautia muri | reverse complement strand
TGACAGGAAAATGAGCAGATTTGTGACAGCGGATAAGATTGAATCTGTGACAGCTCATGAAGTTATTAACAGAAATAGACGGGCAGGATGTACTGTTCAAGGCATCGGCGGCGATACCGCGCATCTACAGGCTGAAATTTCAGAGGGACATTTATAAGGATTTACGGATTCTGGAAAATAGCATAGGCGAGGGAGATGAGGAGAGTTCCAACTTGGATTTATTCTCTTTGGAGATGTTCGAGAATATCGCCTATACGATGGCGAAGCACGCCGACCCTCAGATACCAAATGATGTGGACGAATGGCTGGACGGTTTCAACACATTTTCCATCTACCAGGTATTGCCGCAGCTTATAGAACTGTGGGGGCTGAACGTGAAGACGGATGTGGAGGCTAAAAAAAACTTCGCCCAACTGAGCGGGAAATGACCACGCCGCTGTTCCTGCTTCGGTGTGTACAACTTGGGCTTTCGATGGCGGACTTGGAACTGCTGTCCATCGGGCTGATTAATGACATGTATGCTGAGAGCATGAATGATTCCTGTACCTACGCGGTGCTTGGGACGCAGGAGGATATGGACAGATTCTAAAAGGGAATCCATAAATAGGATTCCCTTTGTCTCAGTACAAATATGAATTGGGTTTGCACCTTACAATATTGACTGTGCCAGAGCGCACCAGCCATGAAATATTGCCAGCCACGACCTGTTTTGGAACGTTAAAGCGGGTGGAAAGGTTATCGATAGCGGTCCGTGTGCGGCAGCTGGTATAGGCGGATATATGTTGAATGATGAGGTTCCTGATTTGCGCATTTATTTGTATTCTTGACATTTTTCCTCCTTAAACGATTTCATAGATGGCGTGTTTTTTGGGATTGAAATTTCCGGTGAAGCGAATCTTGGAACTGTATTCCGCTGTAACTAAATTATAAAATTTTCGACCAAATTGACCCGCTGTCCCATTAGGGAGATTCCAATCATCACCAAACAATTCTGGGACTGTAAACTGCTCGCCGGGAGAGTAGTTAGTGATGGCACGATTGATGGCATCAAGGGGTGTAAAACTAATCTGGCCTGGGAAAAGTTGGATCCGAATGAAATCTTGAAGCGACAGCTTCGCATTCATTGCAGCGTTACTGATGGATTCATAGTTCTCATCAGAAACGGTAAATTTGATAGTTCTTGACATTTGCAATCCTCCTTATCAGCAAAAAGTTGCGAACCACGCAAAAGGCGTGTCCATGCCTATATAATAAGGCATGGACACGCCTTTGTCAATAGGAAAATAAAAAATTTTGCTTAAGGAGGTGGGGAGCCTTGGGAGTAAGTAGAATACAAGGAATCACAGTTGAAATCGGTGGCGATACAACAAAGCTGACAGCCGCATTAAAAGGGGTAAACGGGGAGATTCGCACCACGCAGTCACAGCTTCGGGATGTGGAGAGATTATTAAAGCTGGACCCCGGCAACACGGAACTGCTGGCACAGAAACATCGGCTCCTTGCGGAAGCGGTGCGGGAGACGAAGGAGAAGATGGAAACCCTGAAAACCGCTGCAGAACAGGCAAACGAGGCGCTGGCAAAAGGGGAGATCACCCAGGAGCAGTACGATGGCTTACAAAGGGAGATCATAGAGACCGAGGAGCGGCTGCGGGGGCTTGAAGAACAGGCGAACCAGTCGGCAGTGGCGGTGCAGAAGATTGCCGCCGTGGGCGAAGATTTAAAGAACCTTGGGGATAAGATTTCCGGTGTTGGCACCACCCTCACCAAGACCGTGACCACGCCCATCGTGGGGCTTGGCACGATGGCGGTAAAGACTGCCGCCGATTTCGATACCGCCATGAGCCAGGTCGGGGCGGTGTCCGGGGCAACGGGAAAAGACCTTGATGCCCTGCGGGATAAAGCCCGTGAGATGGGGAGCAAGACCAAGTTCTCCGCATCGGAGGCAGCCGAGGCAATGAATTACATGGCGATGGCCGGCTGGAAAACTTCTGATATGCTCTCCGGCATAGAGGGCATCATGAACCTTGCCGCCGCTTCCGGGGAGGATCTGGCAACTACCTCTGATATCGTGACGGACGCATTGACGGCTTTCGGTTTGACGGCGGCAGACTCCGGGCATTTCGCGGATATCCTTGCGGCGGCAAGCAGTAATGCCAATACCAACGTCTCCATGATGGGCGAGACCTTTAAATACTGTGCGCCCATTGCCGGGGCGCTTGGTTTCTCCGCAGAGGATACCGCAGAGGCAATCGGGCTGATGGGAAATGCGGGCATCAAGTCCACCCAGGCCGGAACTGCGCTCCGCACCATCATGAGCAACCTTTCCGGGGAAGTGAAGATTTGCGGAAACAGCATCGGGGAAGTGACCATTGCTACCACCAATGCGGACGGGAGCATGAGGGATTTGAGTGCTATCCTCGCAGACTGCCGGACGGCTTTCGGCGGATTGTCCGAGTCCGAAAAGGCAGCGGCGGCAGAGGCGCTTGTGGGGAAGAATGCCATGTCGGGATTCCTCGCATTGATGAACGCCGCCCCTGCGGACATTGAGAAGGTGAGCAGCGCCATAGCGAACTGTGACGGGAAGTCTGCGGAGATGGCGGCCACCATGCAGGATAACCTTGCCGGGCAGCTTACCATCCTAAAGAGCCAGTTGCAGGAGCTTGCCATTTCCTTTGGTGAAATCCTCATGCCCGCCATCCGCCAGATCGTCACATGGGTGCAGGGCTTTGTTGATAAGCTGAACGGCATGGATGAAGGCACCAAGAATACCATTGTCACTATCGGGTTACTCGCTGCAGCAATCGGCCCCGTGCTTATTGTTATCGGGAAAGTTGTGTCAGCAGTGGGCAGTATTATGACCTTCATCCCCACGCTGGTCGGCGGCATTTCCAGTATCGGCGGAGGGCTTAGTGCGTTGTGGGGAATACTTGCCGCAAACCCGGTCACGTTGGTCATTGCGGCAATCGCGGCACTGATAGCCATCTTCGTGGCACTGTGGAATAACTGCGAGGGCTTCCGTGAGTTCTGGATCAACTTATGGAATGTCATCAAGGAAGCGGCTATTGCGGTGTGGAATGGATTAAAAGACTTCTTCTCCAATATCTGGAACGCCATCACCGGGGCGGCGCAGGCCATATGGAACGGTCTGAAAGATTTCTTTAGCGGATTGTGGGAAGGGATAAAAAATATCTTCCAAACCGTCCTTGATGTGATAAAGACGCTCATCGTGGCGCGGTTCGAGTTCTATAAGACCATCATCACCACGGTCTTAAATGTGATACAGACTGTGGTATCCACGGTATGGAATGCGATAAAAAATGTGATCGAGATCGTGACAAATGCCATCGGCTCTTTCCTTTCCTCCGCATGGGAGGCAATCAGGAATACCGTCACCACGGTAATGGAGGCAATCAGAAACGTCATTACCACGGTATGGGAAGCCATCAAGTCAGCGGTGACGGCGGTGCTTTCCGCCATTAAGGACGTGGTGGTTTCTGCGTGGGAGACGATAAAGAGCGCCATTTCCACAGCGATGGAGGCGATACGCTCTGCGGTCATTGCCGCATGGGAAGCGATAAAGAGCGCGGTTTCCTCTGCGATTGAAGCGATAAAAAATGTGGCTGTGGCGGCATGGGAGGCCATCAAGTCAGCGGTCATTTCCATTATGGAGGCGATAAAATCTGCCATTACCGCAGCGTGGGAAGCCATCAAGTCCGCAGTCAGTTCCGTGGTCAATGCGATAAAGGAGGTCATTACTTCCGTCTGGAACGCCATCAAGTCTACGGTGACCAGTATCGTGGGAGGCATCAAGGACGCGGTGGTGAATGTATTTAACAGCCTGCTCTCCGGCATCAGGAACGCCATGAGCGGCATTGCCGGGGCAGTGAAGAGCGGATTCGATGCGGCAATCAACTTCATCAAGAGCCTGCCCTCACAGGCATTGCAGTGGGGCAAAGACATCATTGGCGGGCTGATAGACGGCATCAAGTCAAAGATCAGCCATCTGGTAGACAGCGTGAAGGACATCGCGGGGACGATTGCGTCCTTCCTGCATTTCTCCGAGCCGGACGAGGGGCCGCTTTCCAACTTCCACACCTTTATGCCGGACATGATCGATTTACTCGGAAAAGGCATCAAAGGCAACCTCGGAAAGCTGACCGGCCCCATGAAGGAACTGGCAGGCACACTTATCCCTGCCACGGATTCCATGACGGCAGGGGCGCAGGCGGCGGGCGGTTCCGGCGGAAGTTCCTCACTGGCGGCAAGGCTGGATGCCATGTATGAGGTGGTGACAAAGTATCTGCCCAGGCTGGCAAACAGCCAGGTGGTATTGGATTCCGGGGTGCTGGTCGGGGAATTATCTGACGGGCTGAACCGGGAGCTGGGAAAGGCGTATTCATGATAAGGAAATTCAGGCTTATAAACGGGGAAGGGATGTCTTGGGATTTGAACGCCCGGACATCCTTTTTCCATTCCATTGGCGGCTTCGGCTATAAGGACGGGACGCAGTATGAACAGATCGGCACGGACTTCATCCCCCTGGAGGAATTATTCTCACAGGGCGTGATGACCGGGCGCATCTTCTTTGGCGGGATAAGCGCATACAAAAACTACCGGGCATTTTCAAGATTTGTCCGGGCGGTGCCGCTGACCCTTGTGTATGAGATGGAGGAGGCATTCCGCATCCCGGTGCGGATGACGGAGGTTACAAAAAGCGAACTGATGACGGGTGGAGCAGGGCTGGATTGTGAGGTGGCTTTCACGGCGACCGGGCAGTTTTACAGGAATGTTTCCGGCTACAGCGGGACGCTTTCCATCGGCGGGAAGATATACCCCTACGAATACACCTATGCTTATGCGGATGTGACGCAGAACACGCTGATGATTGACAGTGACAGCCGCGGGGACAGCCCGTGTAAAGTGACGGTGTACGGCCCCTGCACGAACCCGGTGTGGAAGCACTATGTGAATAATGTTTTGTATGAAACCGGGCGGTATGAAGGGAATATCCCGGACGGGCATAAGCTGGTCATCGACACCACGCAGATTCCCTACAGCATCACGGAGCGGGGCGTCAGTGACGAGGTGGTGGCGGACAGGTACCAGATGTGCGATTTTACCACGGAGCGGTTCTTCCACCTGCAGTACGGCAGCAACCGTATTTCTGTGGTGCATGAGGGACTGAACATCTTAAACGTGATGGTGGAAGGGAGGATCAGCTATGAGACCGTATAACGTGGAGATATTCACGCAGGACTTTGAGATGGTGGGGAACACCAATGTAAATGAGGTCACCTGCAAAGAGGATTATTTATCATCGGACGGCAATACCGTGACGGTGCTTGCCCTGCCCGGCGTGAAGAAGCAGGACTATATCCGCATCAGCAGAGGTAATGAAGAATATGCAGGGATTGTGACGGAGATCGGCTATGGCACGGATAAGTCAAAGAAGTTACAGACCATTTCCTATAAGCCGCTCATGGAACTGCTCAATACGGATGTTCTGTTTGATGTGGATTTGCAGGGGCAGGGGAGCATGGAGCAGTTCATCTGTGACAGGATAACGGAAATGTTCATCACCAATGAGGATGAAATGCAGAATATCAAGGGGCTTTCGGTCAGTGCGGCCACTGCCACAAAGGACTGGAACCTTCACATCACGCCCTCCGACAAAGGCGGGCATTACAATATCGTGAACCTGATCGATTCCGTGGTCATCCCGGCACTGGAGAAGTACAGCATCCTTGTAAAGGCAAGGCTGGATATCCAGAAACGGGAAGTACAGATCACGGTGGGAAAAGCGGCGGCAGGCATCATCACCATAGAGAGCGACCTTCCCAACATCATCAAAAAGAGCGTCACAATAAAACAGGTCAGTGCGGATGTGAATAAACTGGTGATTTATGATTCTTCCGATTATGAAAAGAAAAGGGTGTACTACCTTCATTCCGATTTGGGATATGACACCAAAGACCGTGACCGCATTACCCCGGTGGTCTGTGAGATGCAGGCAGTTTCCCATGAGGAGGGGAGCAGCTTTGAGAGTGCGGCCATCAGCGCCGCCCATAACAAGTTTGCTAACCTTTCCTATTCCAACCTCATAGAACTTACCATGCTGAACGGTGACGCTCTTGTGAAGCCGGAGGAACTGGAATTCGGGCAGGTGGCGGATATCATTTCAGACGGGGAGAGCTACCGTAGCATTTTGACCGGGAGGGAGCGTGGGAAGAATACCAAGCTGGTGTTCGGCACGGTGCGGCTGGACTTGACAAAGATTTTAAGGAGGCAGGAGAATGGCTGACAACATCACACTGAAAACCTACAAGGGCGGCAATGTCACGCCGCAGGATGACGCCATCATCTATGAGACGGCAATCCCCGGCAGCGGCATCTTCAAAGGATGTGAAGTGACCTATGCCAGAGGGAATGTGCTTCATATCTCGCAGGGCTTTGGCATGATACGGGGGCGCTTTTTTGAAGTGTATGAAACAGAGATAGACGTGCGCCTTGCGGACGTGGGGGAGACGCTGGACGGACGGGTGTATATCCACCTTGACCTGTCAAATACGGATGAGCCGATCAAGATACTGGCGCAGGCGGCAGCGGAGCTTCCGCCGCTGGATGCGGACGTAAATATCAATTACAACAATTCCTCCTATGACCTGGAACTTGCCATTTTCACCGTATCTTCCGCTGGCTTGGACGGCCTTACAAAAGTGTTCCCCACGCTGAAAGCCGGGAGCGGCGGTGGAGGCGGAGGGGAGACCCTTACCCGCGCCACTTCCTATTCCGTAGGGGATGCGGTGACGGCAGTGGGCGCTCCGGGATGGGCGACACTGGTCTGCACACAGGCAGGCACCACCGCCGCATCGGAGCCTTCCGGTTATTCGAGGATCACGAAAGTGGGGGATAAGGTGCTGGACGGCACCGCAGTGTTTACGGCAAGGAACATCATCGGGGAGCTGGACGGCGTCATTTCTTCCACGGCATCCCTCGGAGAATCCATGCAGACATTAGATTCTAAAGTGACGGAGATGATGAGCAGCACCGGCCTTGTGATGAAACTGGTGAGCATAGATGAATACCAGGCGTTGGAAAGCTACAGTGCAAGCACCATTTATCTCTGTTATGAGGATGAAACCACAAAACGTGTGACGCGGATTTTCGTTGGCGAGGACAGGGTGTATGCGGCGGGCGTCAAAGTGACATACCAGATCGACACGGGATATTCATTAGAAAGGACTGTGCCGGACAGGGAGGACGCCATTGCCGCCGCCCCGGATGCCGCACTGGATGGATACACTTTTGTGGGATGGCGGCAGGATGATTCTGCGGAAAAGAAGGCACTGGCGGAATATATCATTACTTCGGAAGAGCCGGTCACGCTCTATGCGGTGTTCAGAAAGCAGATGACCATCGGGCTGATGCCCAATGGCGGCACCCTTACAGAAACCGGGGCAAAGGAAAGTTTCACCGCATTCTGTTACTACAACAACGGGAATTCCCAGAGCGAGCCTACCACAGTCCCGGCAAGCCCCTACACAAGAAAAAATATGTCCTTCTGCGGGTGGAGCATTGACTCCCTCTCCACGCCATCCTATAGGCCGGGGGAAATGGGCGTATTCCCTGCGGATGCCACCCTTTATGCCATGTGGGTGACCACGGAATATGATTTCCCTTATACCGGGAATTATGTGCAGTTCACCATCCCGCAGGACGGAATCTATGAGTTTGAGGTGTGGGGTGCTTCCGGCGCTGATGCGAAAATTGACAGCCTTGTGGCGGAAGGCGGGCTTGGCGGGCATTCCAGAGGCTATAAGAAGATGAAGAAGGATGAGGTGGTTTATATTTTTAACGGTGGATCACCGAATGGCACGTCATCGGGGGCAAACGGAGGTGCGGGCGGCTACAGTTACTCAAGCAGTAAGCAGTATGGGGCGGGAGGCGGCGGTTCCACCCATGTGGGTACAAAATCGGGGTATCTCGGCTCTACCAGTTCCAGCGGCTTAAGCTATGCCAACCGCTCCTGTGTCCTGATTGTGGCAGGCGGTGGAGGCGGTGGGGGAATTGACAATGGGACAATCCATAAAGGCGGTGATGGGGGCGGTGAGAGGGGCGGCGATGGCTCCGGCGGTGCCCTGGGCGGACGCCAGATATCCACAAGCAACAGCCCTTCTGAAAATTTTGGCATGGGGGATTATTATTCAGGAAGCGGCACCTGCTATTCCGGCGGCGGAGGCGGGTGGTTCGGCGGGAATTACGGCCTACGCGGGGAATCCGGCGCGGGAGGCTCCGGCTATGTGGACGGTGTTGCGCCATTCACCCACAATGGGAAATATTACCCTGCGGAAACCGAGGCAGGGGTGAACGAAGGAAACGGGAAAGCATTCATCCGGTATGTGGAATGTGCATAAGGACAGTTAAATACTTCTATGGGAACAGGCGGTTGTCCGGGATTGGGCGGCCGCTTTTTCTATACAACAAAATTTTTTTAAGGAGGGTTTCACTATGAAGGAATTCTGGAACACGATCCAACTTATTTTCGCCGGCATCGGGGGATGGCTCGGCTGGTTCCTCGGCGGCTGCGACGGCCTGCTGTATGCGCTCATCGCATTTGTGGTGGTGGATTACATCACGGGGGTAATGTGTGCCGCTGCGGATAAGAAGCTGTCCAGCGAGGTGGGATTTAAGGGCATTGCAAAGAAGGTGCTGATCTTCCTGCTGGTGGGGATTGCCAACATCCTCGACGTGCAGGTCATCGGGAGCGGCTCCGTGCTGCGGACGGCCATCATCTTTTTCTATATCTCCAACGAGGGTGTGAGCCTTTTGGAGAATGCCGGACACCTGGGGCTGCCCATTCCGGAAAAGCTGAAGGAGATTTTAGAGCAGCTCCATGACAGGGCAGAGGACGGGAAGGGGGACGAATGACTATGAAACTGGTGGAGAGCATCCTGACAAGGAACCCCTGCTATACGGCGGGGCGGAAGATCACGGTCAAGGGGCTGATGCTCCATTCCGTGGGCTGCCCGCAGCCGAAAGCGTCCGTGTTCATCAGTTCGTGGAACAGCCCGTCACATGACACCTCCTGCGTCCACGGATTTATTGACGGGAATGATGGGACGGTGTACCAGACGCTCCCCTGGAACCACCGGGGATGGCACTGCGGAAGCGGCAGCAAAGGGAGCGGGAACAATACCCATATCGGAGTAGAGATGTGCGAGCCTACGTGTATCAGATACACAGCAGGCTCAAACTTTACCTGCTCCAACCTGGCAGAAGCACGGTCGGTGGCTGAAAGGACCTATGGGGCTGCGGTGGAACTGTTTGCCATGCTCTGCAGGAAATACAGTCTGGACCCGCTGGCGGACGGTGTTATCATCAGCCACCGGGAGGGCCACGGCCGGGGTATTGCCAGCAACCATGGCGACCCGGAACATCTCTGGACGCAGCTTGGTATGGGGTACACCATGGATTCCTTCCGCAAAGCGGTCAGGGCGGCAATGGATAAGGACGGCACGGACGGATACACGGAGATCATGGGGAAGGCCGTGGCAACGGCAGACCAGATGAAGTCATATATCAGGGGAAAGAATCCGTCCGTGGAGCCGTCCGTACTGGATATGATCCCACTGTATCTTTCGGAAGGGGAGGCAGAAGGCGTAAGGGGCGATATCGCCTTTGCACAGTCCTGCCTTGAGACGGGGAATTTTGCTTATTCCGGCTCTGCGGTCACGCTTTCGCAGAACAATTTCTGCGGCCTTGGGGTGACGCAGAGGGCGAAAAAGGGGCTTTCCTTTGAGACCCCGCAGTTCGGCATCCGGGCGCAGGTGCAGCACCTGAAAGCCTATGCTTCCGAAGATGCGCTGAAGAACGGCTGCATTGACCCGCGTTTCAGGTACGTCACGAGGGGCTGTGCGCCCTATGTAGAGTGGCTTGGGCAGAAGGAGAACCCGCAGGGGAAAGGCTGGGCGGCAGGGGAAAGGTATGGGGAGAAAATCCTCTCCATCCTGAAAGCTGTCATGGATGAGGGGAAGGTACAGTTCATGGAGAGCCTCACCCTTTCCGCGCCCTATATGGTCAGGGTGGCGATCCCCGACCTGAACATCCGCAGGGGGCCGGGGACAGGGTATGCAAAAACAGGGAAATATACTGGGATCGGAAATTTTACGATTGTGGAGGAGGCTGACGGGAAGGGGGCGTCAAAATGGGGGCTGCTGAAAGCCTATCAGGATAAACGGGACGGATGGATTTCCCTTGACCATGCGGTAAGGGTATGATGGAGCATCGGTGATAATGAAAATGCCTGCGGACGGCCTATAGCTGTTCGCAGGCGTTATTTTTTTGTGTGGCTGACAACAGGAAGTGTCTCCCGTGCTTTAGATGGAATGTTTTGCGGCGTCCATTGATACAAGCAGGTCTTCCATATGTACTTCCAAAATTTGGCTGAGCATATAGAGATTGTCTATTGATGGCATGGACTGCCCTTTGAGCCATCGGTATATGGACTGCGGGCATTCCAGCCCAAGCATTTCCTGTATTTCACTTATGCTGTGACCGCTCTGCCTGATTCTGCTATGTATTTTTTGACCTGACAGAATGGCATCAAGTGATGTGGGTGTGTTCCCGGCTGCCATAGTAATCCCTCCTTTCCTTAGTGATGCATGTTAACTCTAAAACACATAATAATCAACTAAAAAATGAGCGTATAAGAAAAAACGAAGCAGGAAAAACAAGTTGCAATGCGGGGAAACTTATGCTTATATATGAGACGCCAAGAGATACAAGGAGGTGGAGGAAGATGCAGGAAGCTTTTATTTCGGATGAGGAACGGGAGAAATGCAGGAAGGTAGCAGAGGCATTCCGGGAGGCTCTTGAAGGGGAGGACCTGGTGGTGCTTGACGCAGGGCGGTTCGGGTTTGTGAAGCTGCAATATTACAAACCGCCATGGGGGTTTGATAGTGTGTCTACATTTCTGGATGCTGGGACACTGTTTGATGATCTGTGGGAAGAATGGATGGATTCGCAGCTTCTGGATTATGCAAAAGATACGCCGATGGTGGAAATGGAATACGACCAGATATTCAGGTGTATGCCGAAGGAAATGCAGGATTCCTATGTGCTGAAAAAGCAGGAATTCATGGAAGCCGCAGGGTGCGGGTTCCTGTCGGGGTTTGGCAGGCCCTGAAAACATACAGTTACGGCAATGCCCGTAGAAGCCCATCCAAGGCTCCTGCGGGCATTATTTTTTTGCCATCCTGAAAACGCGGCTTATGTTTTTAGGATGGATTCTGCGTATGCATGGACGTCAAGCCGGTTGCGGAACAGTTCAATGCAGTCTGAAAAGCCGAGCAGGTATGCGAGTGCGCCGTAACGGGCGCCAAGTGCGTTCTGTTCGCTGACATACCGGTCTATGAGCATCCGTGTTTCTTCCGGCAGCTCCATGGCATCCAGTTGGCCGGAGTATACATCTGACTTCCGCAGGATTTCTTGGTAGTCCTCATCTGTCCCTACGATGCTGTTCATGATGGTGTTCACCCGCAGGTCCATCAGCTGGTACATTACGGAATCTTTATCCATGGCGGTATCCCTCCTTTCCTTAGTGTTGCATGTTAACTCTGAACCAGCAAATTATCAACATGAAAATGCTTTTTTCTGCGGATATCGGCATGCTGATGGGATGCGTTGTCTAAGCCATATTTTGCCTGAAATCCATGGGGCGTAGAGGGGTTTACTTTTTTTCCAGTAAGTAGGAGGTAACGCCTATGACGGAAGGACAGAAAACCAGCATCACGGACATGAGGGGGCAAGGGTACGGGTATGTCAGGATTGCACGGACACTTGGCTTGTCTGAGAATACGGTGAAATCATTCTGTAGGAGAAAGGGGCTGGCTGGAAGGGCGGATCCCGAACCATATGCGGCTGTCCCGATTATGGGGGGCAAGCGTCCCTGCCTTTGCTGCGGAACGGAAGTCGTACAAACCCCTGGCAGAAAGGAGAAGAAGTTCTGCTCAGATAAATGCCGCAACAAGTGGTGGAACAGCCATCTTGACAGGGTAAACCATAAGGCGGTCTATGAATTTATCTGCCAACACTGCAAAAAGCCGTTCACTGCCTACGGCAATGCGGGCAGGAAATACTGCTCCCATGCATGTTATGTGGCTGACAGGTTCGGGGGTGGCGCGGATGAGTGAGGAGCAGTTCCGGAACGAGAAAATGTACCACGCCACCATGAACATAGCGAAATCCCTCATGGAGCAGGGGGCGATGACGGCAGAGGAATACGGTCAGATTGATACAATTTTCCGGGAAAAATACCGCCCAATTTTGGTTAGTTTACAAATAGAAATGAGTGGATATAAAGCTGATTCTATGGCATCATGTGACACTGACAAGGAGGGATGATATGCCGAGAATCAGCGTAATTGGGGCAGCCATGCCGCAGTTGAAGAAAAAGAAAAGGGTGGCCGCTTATGCCAGGGTGTCGATGGAGACCGAAATGCTCCTGCATTCCCTTTCCGCGCAGGTCAGCTACTATAACGCTCTGATACAAAAGAACCCGGATTGGGAGTTTGCGGGGATATACGCAGACGAAGGCATCAGCGGCACCGGAACCGCACACCGTGACGACTTCAACAGGCTGGTTGCGGACTGCGATGCCGGGAAGATTGACATGGTGCTGGTAAAGTCCATCAGCCGTTTTGCGAGGGATACGGTGGACACCCTGACGGTAACGAGGCGCCTGAAGGAGCTTGGGATTGACGTCTATTTTGAAAGGGAACGCATCCATTCCATTTCTGACGAAGGGGAGCTGCTGCTTACCCTGCTTGCGTCCTTCGCACAGGAGGAATCGCGCAGCATTTCCGAGAATGTGAAGTGGGGCATCCGGAAACGGTTTGAACAGGGCATCCCGAGCGGGCATAAAGCGCCATACGGATATGAATGGGACGGGGAAATGTACCGGGCCATACCAGAGCAGGGCGAGGTCGTAAAGGAGATTTTTGCAAGGTACCTTTCCGGCGCATCTGCCTACGGGATTGCGAAGGAACTTTCAAAGCGGGGTATCACGGGGCAGAAAGGCGTCCCGATGGACGACTCCACCATCAAGTTCATCCTCACAAACCCGTCCTACACGGGCTCCATGCTCCTGCAGAAGAATTTTATTTCCGAGGGGCATACGAGGAAAAGGAATAAGGGCGAGCTGCCCATGTACATGGTGGAGGGTATGTTCGAGTCGCTCATCCCGCAGGGGGATTTTGAAAAAGCGCAGCTCATACGGGAACAGAGGGCGGATGCCGCCGCCAATAAAAACCCGGTACTCACGGCTTTTTCCGGACTGGTAAGGTGCGGGGAATGCGGCTGTTCGGTGAGCAGGCGCACCACAAAGTACGGCAAGAAATGGAACTGCAATACCAGGGAGCGCAAGGGGAAAACGGAATGCGGGCTCCGGCCGGTATATGAAACCGAGCTGGAGCAGGCGGCAGCCAGGGCGCTGCGGCTTGAGGCTTTTGACGGGGATGCCGTTAAAAGGGAAGTAGGGCAGATTGTCATAAACAAGGACAGCATTGAATTCCGCATGAAAAACGGCCAGAACAGGGAGGTCATGCGGGCATACCGGAAAGGCCACGGCGCATTTTCGCAGAAGATCACCTGCGGGTGCTGCGGAAGGAAGCTGGAATGTGATTACTGGAAGATGGGCCCGAAAGGGCAGAAGAAAAGGTACAGAGTGTGGGTGTGCCGTGGATGCTCTTTCCACAGGCTGCTGGATGACGAGTTCCGGGAGGCAGTGGCGGAAGTCCTGGGGCGGGAGGATTATGAACCACGCTTTGTGAAGGAGGTTTCAGGCGTGACAGCATATGAGGACAGGTTTGAATTTCATTTTGTGGAAGGAAAGGTGGTCGAATGGCAAAGAAAGTAACAACCATACCCGCCACGCTGAACCGGTTTGACTCCAGGCCGATTGCGGCGGCGAAAAAGCGGAAGACGGCGGGATATGCGAGGGTATCCACGGATTCCGAGGAACAGGCGACAAGCTATGAGGCGCAGGTCGATTATTACACCCGGTACATAAACGGCCGCGAGGATTGGGAATTTGCCGGAGTGTATACGGACGAAGGCATCTCCGCAACGAACACAAAAAAGCGCGACGGTTTTAACCAGATGATTGAGGATGCCCTGGACGGGAAGATTGACCTTATCATCACGAAATCGGTCAGCAGGTTCGCAAGGAATACGGTGGATTCCTTAACGACAGTAAGGAAGCTGAAGGAGAAGGGCATTGAGGTTTATTTTGAAAAAGAGAACATCTACACGCTGGATTCCAAGGGGGAGCTACTCATCACCATCATGAGTTCCCTTGCGCAGGAGGAGTCAAGGAGCATTTCGGAGAACACCACATGGGGCAAGCGGAAGCAGTTCGCGGACGGCAAAGGCAGCCTTGCCTACAGTACCTTCCTCGGATATGAGAAAGGCGAGGACGGCAGCCTGCAGGTGAACCCGGAGCAGGCGGAAACGGTAAAGCTGATATACCAGCTTTTCCTGCAGGGATTAAGCCCATATGCCATCGGCAAGAAGCTGACGGGGCTTGGCATCAAGAGCCCTGCGGGGAAAGACACCTGGCACCAGAGTTCCGTCAAGAGCATCCTCACCAACGAGAAGTACAAAGGGGATGCGCTCCTGCAGAAGCAGTACACGGCGGATTTCCTTACGAAAAAGCGGAAAAAGAACCAGGGGGAGATACCGCAGTATTATGTGGAAGGGAACCACGAGGCGATCATCCCGCCCGAAACATGGGAGCTGGTGCAGGAAGAGTTGGAAGGGCGGAAACGGATGGACACGAGGTACAGCAGCGCCAGCATATTTTCCTCAAAAATAAAGTGTTCCGAGTGCGGGAACTGGTACGGCTCCAAAGTGTGGCATTCCAAGGATAAATACCGCAGGGTTATCTTCCAGTGCAACCGTAAGTTCAAGAACGATAAGAAGTGCCAGACACCGCACCTTACCGAGGATGAGATAAAGGAAGCCTTTGTGAAGGCGGTCAATGCGGTCATTCCGGAGAAGGATGAGCTGATAGCGAACACCAAGGTAATGATGCGGACATTATGCGACACCACGGAGCTGGAGGTGGAGCAGAGCCGCCTTCTGGCCGAGATGGACGCTGCGGTGGCCATGACAGAGAGGATCATAGCAGAGAACAAGGCCGCCGCCACAGACCAGGGCGAATACCAGAGACGCCGCAATGAACTGGTCGCCCGGTATGAGGCGGCCAGGGATGGGTACGAAAAAGCATCCGGGGAGATTTCCGACAGGCAGGGGAAGAGGAAAACCTATATGCGGTTTATCAGCGGGCTGCAAAAGCTGGACGGCTTCTGCGGAAAGTTTGATGAGGAACTTTGGACGGCGCTCCTTGACTACGCCACGGTTTATGCCAGGGATGACATCCGCTTCACTTTCAAGGCGGGGAACGAAGTGAAAGTTACTGGATAGGTAAAAATGTGCAAATTTTGCCATATAATAATAGAAAAAAATTTTTGTTAAGCCGGAGACTTTGGTGTTTTCCGGCTTGTTTTCTTGTGGGAATTTGACGATAAATATGGTATAATAAATTTTAAGAATAGAAAGATTACTAAAAGCGAAAATTTGTGATAAAAAGTCCAGCTATAAATCGTAAAGTAAAGAAGAATGATGGTGAAGCGGTAAAAAAGGAACAAAATCAGATCATCATACAGGAGAGGGATGTTATATGAAGAATAAAGGGTATGCGAAAATTATAATATGGATAATAGTTTTGTATATAGTTGTGAGTACATTTATTCCAATAATATTTAAGTATGCCATATTTGAGAATCCGACATTATCCAATCTGTCGAATAATGAATGGGCAGGATTTTTAGGCAGTTATGTTGGTGGAATTCTTGGAGGATTAGGAACACTGATTGCATTGTACATTACGGTTAAAAACAGCATGACTGTTCAAGAGGAAAACAAAAGGGAAACAGACCAGAGAATAGAAGAGGAATACAAAAGACATCAAGCGGAAATTGCTGCGGAAAAAGAAAAAAATGATAAACGTGATAGGCAGCAGTTTGTAAATAGTATCGCAAAAGAATTGGGGGTATATATAACTCATATTTCAAAGTATCATTATGCAGGTTTAGATGCGGAGAACTTACGAGATAGAGTTAGTAATGCAAAAACAGAGTTAAATCAAATTGAGCAAAAATTGAAAATTGTTGATGATAAGCTTTCTGCGGTTAACGTAGATGATTCGGATGAGATAATAAGAGTTAGTGCAGAACGAGATACGATCGTAGATGAAAAAGATCGATTGAACAGGATATACAATGAAGCATTAGCAGCACAACGTTCAAATTCTGAATTTGGAAATAGACTTGCTGCTAATGAAGCATTTTTTACATTGAAAGCTGTTTTAAGCAATATTAAGTTAGCAGATAATTTTCAGCAGAAACTTAATGAAGTACATTGCGGAGCTGGATTCAAACACTCTCAAGAAGAAGTCTATGGACAGTGGATTGGGGCAGAAACAGAAGAATTGATTCAAGAGTTTACTGTATTTATGAATAAGTATGTAGAGAATGTGGAGAAGTAAATTTCTTCTAGTTGTGTGCTAGGCAAAGGGAAATTAGATTCATTTATCTACCATATGTAAAAGTTCCTATGAAAAGCTGCACACGGGCTTAATCTATAAAGATGCTGAAAGATTTTTTAAGGGGCGAAGGTCATAGACGCAATGAACGGAGGGAATACATATGTCATCGGGTATGGGAAGAGAACTATTGGATGGAATACAGAGCGGTGCCCAGGAGATGGTGAAGGAGAGAATAGATGGTGAAGTCTCCCGAATCCAAATAATGGATATAACGAGGGCGGCAGCAGCCTTGCTTGATGCAAATGTTGAGGAAGAAACCATTGAAAGGCTTCTGTGCAAATATTGGGATTTGCGACCAAGCGAGGCTCATAGGTTTATCCATGAGGGTGAGGAGGAACGAAAGATATAATTAGGAAATCCGGACTTCGGTCTGGATTTTTTATTGCCCGGAAAGGGTGTGCATTTATTATGAAGAAATGCCGATTCAAGCCGTTTGTGAGAGGGTGCATCGTTATAAGGTTGGGGGTGCATCGTTGAATTGTATCAATTTCACTGTAACAATGAACCCCTGCCCTTGCGGTTATTATCCGGACAAAAGCAGGTGCCGGTGTACCCCATTTGAGATCCATAACTATTTAAGCCATATATCCGGGCCTATTTTGGACAGGATTGACCTTTGTGTGGATGCTCCCCGAGTTGAAATAGGGCAGATCCGGGATGGAAAAAAGGGAGAAAGCAGCGAGCGTATGAGGAAAAAGGTTATGACAGCCAGAAGCCGGCAAAGGGAGCGGTATCAGGGGACATCTATTCGGTTTAATTCCCAGCTTTCGGCAGGAGAAATTGAACAGTATTGCCAGTTGGGGAAAGGGGAAAAGGAAATGTTGGAAAAGCTGTTTGCCTCCTTTCATTTAAGTGTCAGGGCTTACCATAAGCTTTTAAAGGTGGCCAGAAGTATAGCTGACTTGGAGGAAAGCGGGCAGGTTTTAAGAAAGCATTTGCAGGAGGCGGCCTGCTATCAGGTCAGAGATTAGGGTGAAGATTTGAGTTGCCGCGAAGCGGTGATGTGGGGGTATTATGACAGAAAATAAGATTTATCAGTATTGGATGCATAACCTGCCCGGAATCGGGGACAGGACGATTGAAAAGCTGTTAAAGGCCTACGGAAGTGCCAAAGCAGTTTATTTTGCGGAGGAGGATTCCCTAAAAAAGGTGTTTCGGGAGGATAAAATAAGGAAAATAAAAGAGTTTTCCAGAGGATGGAACCCGCAAAAAAGGTACCAGGAGCTTTTAAGGAAAGGAATTGCCTTCTATTGTCTTGAAGATGCTGCATATCCTGAAAGGCTAAGACGTTTATCGCATCCGCCCTATGCCCTTTATTGTATGGGAAGCCTGCCAGAGGAGGACAGTCCCTGTGTAGCAGTGATTGGGGCCAGAGAATGCTCGGAATATGGCAGGTATGTGGCGCAGGCCTTTGCAGGGGAGATGGCCAGCGCAGGAATATCCATAGTAAGCGGAATGGCCCGTGGGATTGATGGAATAGGCCAGAAGGCCGCATTAGAAAGCGGGGGAGCGACCTATGCAGTTTTAGGCAGCGGTGTGGATATCATTTATCCTTTATCCAATCAAAGACTTTACTATGAAATTTTGGATAAGGGAGGCGGCATTATATCTGTTTTTCCGCCGGGAACTGAGCCTAAAAAACAACATTTTCCTGAAAGAAATCGGATTGTGGCAGGCCTGTCAGATGCGCTTTTGGTGGTGGAAGCAAGGATAAAGAGTGGTACATGGATTACAGTAGATATGGCCTTAGAGCAGGGAAAAAATGTATATGCAGTGCCCGGACGGCTTACAGACCGGCTCAGTGACGGCTGTAACCTTTTAATCAGACAAGGCGCAGGCATTGCATTATCTCCCAAGGATATGATGGCTGAATTTACCATACTGGCCAATAGAAAAGGAGAGAAAGGAAAGGGAGCCAAAGGCAAAGAAAAGAAATCGGAAACTTCATATTATAATGGTTTACTGTCCTTTTTGGATTTTTATCCCGTGTCCATAGATGAAATCCTGGAAAAAATGAAAAAAGCCGGAGAGGATATAGAAATAACAGAGCTTTTATCTAAACTTGTGGACCTATGTATGGAGGGAGGAGCAAAGCAGGTGGGAGGCACTTATTTTGTAAAAATAGCAGACAACTGCGGAGGATGACTTTCAATCGGAAATATGGTACAATCGGGCTGTTGGAAACAGGACAGGAGGATCAGAGAATGAACGTATTTTATTATGAAGTAGTAAGCATTGAGGGGGATTATGCAAACTTAAGAAGAACAGATGTGGAAAGCGATGATTTAAAGCTGGTGGCAAGGGCGCTCCTTCCGCCGGAAACAACAGAAGGAACCCGGCTTAAGTATGAGTGGATGCAGTATGAAATTATTTCCGAATAGGCGCTTTGTCAGCTTGCCTGCTTCTGGCTTTTGGGGGAATTATTTTGCCGGTGTTTTAGGGCATGTATAATTTTTTGACGAATTTTTTACTTGCATGCGCGGAACAATTGGTGTATAGTTGTGCACGGCGATTCCCGTGTGCAAGTAAGATAAGCAGATGCCTTGTGCAGGGAAAACATTTTAAAGCTAAAAAAGGGGAAACATTATGGCAAAATATCTGGTAATTGTGGAATCACCGGCAAAGGTGAAAACGATCCGAAAATTTTTGGGTTCTAATTATGAGGTGGCTGCCAGCAACGGACATGTCCGAGATCTGCCTAAAAGTCAATTGGGATTTGACGTAGAGCATGATTTTGAACCAAAATACATTACCATAAGGGGAAAAGGTGATGTACTGGCAAATTTGAGAAAGGAAGTAAAAAAAGCCCAGAGAATTTATCTGGCAACTGACCCTGACCGTGAGGGTGAAGCAATTTCCTGGCATCTTTCCAAGGCGCTTAAGCTGGAGGATAAGCGTGTGAGCCGCATTACATTTAATGAAATTACGAAAAATGCGGTGAAGGAATCTTTGAAAAATCCAAGAGAAATTGATATGGATCTTGTGAACGCGCAGCAGGCAAGGCGTATCCTTGACCGTATGGTGGGATATCGTATCTCGCCGCTTCTATGGACCAAGGTAAAACGCGGCTTAAGCGCAGGACGTGTGCAGTCTGTTGCCATGCGTATTATCTGCGACAGGGAAGAGGAAATTAACAGTTTTATCCCGGAGGAATATTGGACCTTAGATGCATCCCTTTCCATACCGGGAACCAAGAAACCTCTGGTTGCAAAGTATTACGGAAAAAGGAGCGGTAAGGCGCCTCTTTCCTCTAAGGAGGATGTGGAAAAAGTTTTAGAAGAAATAGGTAAAAATCCCTTTAGGGTCAGCGAGGTAAAAAAGGGCGAGCGAATCAGGAAAGCGCCCCTTCCTTTTACTACGTCCACACTGCAGCAGGAGGCCAGCAAGGTCTTAAATTTTACCACCCAAAAGACTATGAGATTAGCGCAGCAGCTGTATGAAGGCGTGGAAATTGAAGGCAACGGAACGGTGGGTATTATTACGTATCTTCGAACCGACTCCATAAGGATTTCCGAGGAGGCTATGGCATCCGCAGAAAGCTATATTAAGAAAAATTATGGAGCGGAGTATGCCAAGGAGAAGGAAGCAGCAGTAAAAAGCAATAAAAAGATACAGGATGCCCATGAGGCAATTCGGCCTACGGATATCACCCGGACTCCGCTGGAAATGAAAGAATCCTTAAGCAGAGACCAGTTTCGCTTGTACCAGCTTATTTGGAAACGTTTTGCAGCCAGCAGAATGCAGCCTGCAAAATACGAGACAACCTCCATTAAAATTGATGCCGGGGAACACCGTTTTACCGTAGCGGCCTCCAGAGTGATTTTCGATGGTTTTACCAGCGTTTACGCTCAGGAGGATGAGAAGGAGGAAGGTAGTAATACCCTGACAAAGGAGGTGGATACCTCCACCCCTTTAAAGCTGATTGGGTTTGAAGACAAGCAGCATTTTACGCAGCCGGCGCCCCATTATACGGAGGCCTCCCTGGTACGGGAATTAGAGGAACTGGGCATTGGACGGCCAAGTACCTATGCGCCTACGATAACCACTATCCTGGCGAGGCGTTATGTAGTAAAGGAGAATAAGAACCTTTACGTGACAGAGCTTGGGGAAGTGGTTAATCATATTATGAAAGAAGCGTTCCCGAGCATTGTAGATGTGAATTTTACTGCCAATATGGAGGCACTTTTAGATGGAGTGGAGGAGGGAAATGTCAACTGGAAAAGCGTGGTGTCCAATTTTTACCCGGATTTGGAAGAAGCAGTCCAGGTGGCTTTAAGGGAGCTTGAGAAAGTAGATTTACAGGATGAGGTTTCAGATGAGGTCTGTGAGGCCTGCGGAAAACAGATGGTGGTTAAGTATGGCGCCTATGGAAGATTCCTGGCCTGTCCCGGCTTTCCGGAATGCCGCTTTACCAAAGCTTATTATGAAAAGACCGGCGTAATGTGTCCTAAGTGTGGAGGAGACATTGTCCTTAAAAAGACAAAAAAGGGAAGAAAATATTATGGCTGCATCAATAACCCGGAGTGTGATTTTATGGTCTGGCAGGAGCCTTCCAAGGAAAAATGTCCTATGTGCGGTTCTATGATGCTTTACAAAGGAAGTAAGCTGGTATGTATGGATCTGGCTTGCGGACATGTGATGCCGAATCCAGAAGCTGGCAGATAAGTCAGAATATTCTATTTAATTTGCCGTAATTATATAAAATTATCAGATTGATCGTTGAAATTGCCTAATTTATATGGTAGTATAGCCTTAACGAGCTTTGAAAAAGATTACAGAGCGGAGGTATGGCATGGGCAGCGTACAATTATTGGATAAGACCAGAAAGATTGGTAAACTTCTTCACAACAATAATTCCAGCAAGGTTGTCTTTAATGACATTTGTTCGGTATTGTGTGAAATACTATCCTCCAATGTGTTAGTGATCAGCAGGAAAGGAAAGGTGCTCGGCGTAGGAGATGCCTATGGAGTTGATTCTATCACGGAGCTTATTGTGGATCAGGTGGGAGGCTTTATTGACTCCATGCTGAATGAAAGATTGCTGGCGGTGCTCTCTACCAAGGAAAATGTGAATCTTGAAACCCTTGGCTTTGAGGCGGAGGATGTGAAACGGTTTCGGGCGATTATAACCCCTATTGAGATTGCAGGCGAGAGGCTTGGGACACTGTTTATTTATAAGTGTGCCGACCAGTATGAGATTGACGACATTATTCTTTGTGAGTATGGAACCACTGTTGTGGGCCTTGAAATGCTTCGGGCAGTCAATGAGGAAAATGCGGAAGAAAGCCGGAAATTGGCGGTTATCAAGTCAGCAATCAACACATTGTCTTATTCTGAAATGGAAGCGGTGGTTCATATATTTGAGGAACTAAACGGCATGGAAGGAATTCTGGTGGCAAGTAAAATAGCGGACAGGGTGGGGATTACCCGTTCCGTTATAGTAAATGCACTTCGGAAATTTGAAAGCGCAGGTGTTATTGAGTCCAGATCTTCAGGGATGAAGGGGACTTACATTAAAGTTTTAAATGACATGGTATTTGACGAGGTGGAAAAACTTCGTAAGGAAAACATGAAGTAAATTGAATGAGGCATAACGGATTATGAGGGAAATAAAAGGATTTATGAGCATATTTGCAGGCGTAAATCCTTTTTATTTTACCGGTGGCAGAAAATCCCTTGATAAAAAATGGTTTTTGGGGAATAAAATAGAAATGATTCCGTAGAAGATTTCTACAAAAAACTCTTGTGTTTTTTACCAAATAAATTATAATGGAATAGAGTGGGTTGAATATACTGGAATGATGTTACATGATTCTGGCTTTATTTAAATCTATTGTGGAAGGGAGTTTTTCAAATGATTAACAGCAGTGTGTTTGACTACGTAAATGTGCTTGGAAAGACCGCAGATGCAGCCTGGAAGAGAAATGAGGTTATTGGAAACAATCTATCTAGTGTGGATACGCCGGGATATAAGAGGCAGGACGTTGATTTTGAATCTCAATTACGTCAGGCTCTTGGAAATTCCAGATATGAGACGGTGGACGCTAAGGTTTCACGCCTGAATGGCGCGGATCTTGAGGCGAAAGTCTATACGGATTCCGCTAATTTTTCTTATCGTCTGGATGGTAATAACGTGGATGTTGATACGGAGGGCGTTACTCTGGCGGCTAATCAGATCAAGTACAACGGGCTGATCGACAGCATTAAACAGGAATTTGCTAATTTAAAAATGGTTATTAAGTAAGGAGGTAGGAAAATATGAGTATGTTTAGTTCTTTTGATATCAATGCCTCCGGTATGACAGCAGAACGTTTCCGGATGGACACAATATCTGAGAATGTGGCAAATGCTGATACTACGAGGACCCAGGATGGTACCCCATATAGGCGTAAGGTGGTTACTTTTGAACAAAGAGGAGAGCGGGCAGATTCATTCAGCAGCTTTTTAGGCAGTGCCAGCAGTAAGTTTAAGGGCCAGGGCGTCAGAGTAGGCAAGGTTATGGAAGACGAATGGACCCAGATGAAAATGGTTTACGACCCATCTCATCCTGATGCGGATGAAAATGGTTATGTTACATATCCCAATGTAAATATCGTTACCGAAATGACGAACCTGATTGACGCAAGCCGTGCTTTTGAGGCGAACGCCACTGCTTTTGGCGCAAGTAAGAGTATAGCGATGAAGGGGCTTGAAATTGTAAGCCAGTAAAAGAAGGAGGAAAGGTTAAATGGACATAGCATCACTTTATAATATATCCTCCGGCGCCATCAGGGAAGCGGCAGAGAGCGCTCAAGCGGCAAGACAGACAGAATCCACCGGAGAATTTGGAAATTTTTTTGAAAAAGCAATTGAAAATTTGAACACTACCAACGCTTATCTTTCGGATGCGGAAAATGAAAAGCTACGCTGGGCTCTGGGAGAAACCGACAACACCAACGAGCTTGGCATTGCGCTCCAGAAGGCATCAACAGCATTGCAGTATACGGTGGCGGTGCGCGACAAGTTTTTGGAAGCATATAGAGAAATTATGCAGATGCAGATTTGATGTAACAGTTAGCTTGTTTCAGTTGTTGCGATTGAATGGGTAAAGGAGTCGAAAAATATCTTTGGCCTTAGAAAGCAGAGCTTATTTTGAGATGACCTGCAGGGGAAATAAACGGAAGAAGGTTTAAGTGATGGCAGAGCGTGTTAAGGAACTTTTAGGAAAGATCCTTGAGTGGTGGAACAGGTTTTCCACCAAGCAGAAAACATTTATTATATCGGCAGGGGCGGCAATTATTTTGGCCTTTGCAATTTTAATTACAGTACTGACCAGACCACAGTATGTGGTGCTGCTCAACTGTGAAACTACGAAACAGGCAGCAGAGGTGGCGGAACTTTTAGAGGGAGCCGGCTTGGATTATGAAGTTTCAGATGATGCCTACCAGATTAAGATTAATAAAGAACAAGAATCCCAAGCTAATTTGTTACTTGCATCAAACGATATCCAATCCTTCAGTTATTCCATAGAGCAGGTGACGGAGGGCGGCTTTAGCACAACAGAGGCAGATAAGCAAAAGAAATACGAGTTATATCTGGAAAGCCGTCTGGCCAATGACATCATTGGGAAGTTCACCTCAGTGAAAAGTGCTGTAGTAGATTTGTACATACCGGAAAAAACCGGAACCCTCATTGATTCGGAAGAAGAATCCGGAATATGGATTGTACTGGAGCTTGATGGGGAATTTACTGCGGACAATGCATCAGCGCTGGCCAAAGCAGTTGCGGTTGCAATTGGAAATAAAACCACTGAAAAGGTGGTAATTACAGATACGGCCAGTAACATTCTCTTTACAGGAGATAATGATTACAGTGTTTCAAGCACAGCCAGTTCCCAGATGAGTGTGAAGGCCCAGTGGGAAACCAAGGTAAAGAATGATGTCAGACAGGTTATGCTGGGAACCGGCAGCTTTGAAAAGGTGGAAGTAGCAGTTAACCTGGATATGGATTTTTCTTCTACCGAAATTACGGACCATGAATATTATGTGGGAGACGGAAACGCCCAAGGGTATCTGGCATCTCAAAGAACTTACAGTTCGGAGTCCTCCAATGCCAATGGAGATGTGCCGGGAACAGATTCCAACGGAGAACAGCCAGAATATGTTTATCAGGATAATGCGGAAAGTAATACCAGTACCACGGAACAGGAAGACAAATACCTGCCTTCGGAGCGGATTACGAACCAGAACATTTTGCCGGGAACCATTAATTATGAGCAGTCCACCGTCTCCTTATCCTGTACGAACATGAATGTGGTCAGGGAGGAAGACGTAAGAGCACAGGGACTTTTAGATGGGGTTACATGGGATGAATATAAGCTTCAAAATGCAGGCCAGGAAATGGTGACAGTGCCAGAGGAATGGTATGATTTGGTTGCGAAAGCAACCGGTTTCCCGGTTGCGAATGTTGCAATTGTTGCTTATTCGGAAAATATATTTTTTGATAGAGAAGGGCTTAATATTTCCGCATCAGATGTTATGCAGATTGTCCTCATTGTTGTGATTCTGGCGCTTCTTGGTTTTGTTGTGTTCAGAAGCATGCGTTCGGAAAAACAGCCGGAGCAGCCGGAGGAATTGTCAGTGGAAAATCTGCTTCAGTCTCAGCCGGAGGTTGATATCGTAGATATCGGAGTGGAACAAATCTCGGAAAACAGAAAATTAATTGAAAAATTTGTAGACGAAAATCCGGAGGCTGCAGCAAATCTTCTTCGCAACTGGTTAAACGAGGAATGGGGCTGAGCAGTTGTGGGGCCTTAAAGGGAGGTTAGACAGGTATGCCAAAGAATACCGAGGATAAAATACCAGGGATTCAAAAAGCGGCAATTTTATTGATTGCCTTAGGACCCGAAAGGTCAGCACTCATTTTTAAACATCTGAAGGATGAAGAAATTGAGGAACTGACCCTTGAAATTGCAAATACAAGAAGTGTTACTCCTCAGGTAAAGGAAGAAATTATAGACGAATTTTATGGGATATGTCTTGCACAGCAGTATATTGCGGAAGGCGGTATTGGTTACGCCAAGGAACTTTTGGAAAAGGCTCTTGGAAACGACAAGGCAATGGACGTGATTGGGAAGCTGACAGCATCCCTGCAGGTTAAGCCTTTCGAATTCGTGCGCAAGACAGATGCGTCTCAGCTTCTTAACTTTATACAGGATGAACATCCTCAGACAATTGCACTTATTTTGTCTTATCTGGCGCCACAGCAGGCTGCGCTTATTGTTTCGGCACTTCCGCCAGAACAGCAGTCAGATGTGGCAAAGCGTATTGCTGTGATGGATAGAACAAGTCCAGATGTTGTGAAAGAGGTTGAGAAAGTGCTTGAATCAAAACTTGCATCTTTAGTGAACCAGGATTACACCATTATCGGCGGTGTGGATGCTGTGGTAGAAATTTTAAATACGGTAGACAGATCTACGGAGAAGCATATTATGGAGACTTTGGAAGTGGAAGATCCGGAGCTTGCGGACGAAATCAGGAAGAAAATGTTCGTATTCGAAGATATTCTTCTTTTGGACGATCGTGCAATCCAAAGAGTGCTGCGTGATGTTGATAACAATGATTTAGCGCTTGCGCTTAAGGGAGGCAACGAACAGGTACAGGCTACAATCTTTAATAACCTTTCCAAGCGTCTTGCCGTTATGATTAAGGAAGATATGGAATTCATGGGTCCTGTTCGTATGAAAGATGTAGAGGAAGCGCAGCAGAAGATCGTTGGTGTCATAAGGAGACTGGAAGAAGCCGGAGAAATCGTAATTTCCAGAGGTGGAGGTGACGAGATCGTTGTATAGCAATCTTTACAAAGCGGGCTGGGTCATGATGGACAGTGATGCCCGTGTGATAGACAGCAATGAATTGGTGGAATCTAAACTGAAAGAGGCAGCGGCCATACAGCTTGCGAAAGAGGAAGCTCTCCAGGGAGGAGAGGAAGGATTCAACCCGGGACTCGATTCGGAAGTGGTGGATGCTCTGCTTGCAAAGGATGGAGGAGAGAGCGTAATGAAAAGCGTCTCTCTGAAAGAAGAAAAGGCGGAGCTAGAACAGGAAATCGAGGAAGCTAATGAAAAGCTGGAAGAACTTAAGGCCCAGGCTGACCAGATGATTAAGGAGGCCGAGGAGCAGATTGAAAAAATGCGGGTTGATGCTTTATCTGAAGCAAAAGAGCAGGGATATCAAAGCGGCTATGAAGAAGGAATGGCGCAGGTACAGGCTTTGAAGGATGAATATATTCAGGAAAAGGAAAACCTTGAGAAAGAATATGAAAGCATTCTGGAGGAATTGGAACCACAGTTCATTGAAAATTTAGCGGGAATTTACGAGCATATTTTTAAAGTAGATTTAAGCGGATATGACCAGATTGTTACAAATTTGCTTATTGATACTATGCAGAAAATGAATTATGCTAAGAGCTTTATCGTACATGTCTCTAAGAAGGATTATCCTAAGGTGAGCGCGCAAAAGGGAAGAATCCAGGAAGAAACAGGCACATTGGCGGATAATCTGGAAATTATAACAGATGTTACGCTCTCAGATGCCCAGTGTATGATTGAGACAGAGGGTGGCATTTATGATTGCTCCCTTGGAACGGAGCTCGAGGAGCTTAAGCGGAAATTGCGGCTCCTTTCTTATAGAAAAATGTGAAAAAGACGAAAAGATCCATTTTTCGCATGATGTTTATGCCAAGAGGCGACATGTCAGGAAGTAAGAGAGGGCGGAGTATAAATTGATAACACCGAAAATTAATTTTGACAAATATATAAGTGTGATAGATGATTCTCTTTTTAAGGTAAGCGGCAAGGTAGTAAATGTAGTGGGACTTACCATTGAGTCAGCAGGTCCGGCGGCTAAACTTGGGGATATTTGTATGATTTATCCTGTGGAGGGCGGCCGCAATGAAAAACCGTCTCCTGGGGAGGTGGTTGGCTTTAAAGAGGGGAAGAATCTTTTGATGCCCTACCAGAATGTGGTAGGTATTGGCCCCGGGAGTATCGTAGAGAATACCGGGGCTCCTTTAAAGGTACGGGTAGACGGAGGGCTTCTTGGCCATGTCTTAGACGGCTTGGGCAGACCTGATACAGGGGAGGAACTTGTGGGCGAAGAATATTCGGTGGAGGCTAAACCGCCGGATCCCATGAGCAGGAAGATTATTGATGAAGTATTACCTCTTGGCGTAAAAGCGGTAGATGGCCTTATTACGGTTGGCAAGGGACAAAGAATTGGTATTTTTGCGGGTTCCGGTGTAGGCAAGTCAACACTGATGGGTATGTTTGCCAGAAATACGAAGGCGGATATCAATGTGATTGCCCTGATAGGAGAGCGCGGCAGGGAAGTGAGAGAATTTATTGAAAGAGACTTAGGCCCTGAAGGCATGAAACGTTCGGTAGTAGTGGTGGCAACCTCTGATAAGCCTGCTCTGGAGCGAAAAAAAGCAGCCCAGACAGCTACGGCTGTTGCGGAATATTTCAGAGATCAGGGGAAGGATGTTCTGCTTATGATGGATTCCCTTACTCGTTTTTCCATGGCCCAGAGAGAGATAGGTCTTGCCAGTGGGGAACCGCCGGTTTCAAGAGGATATCCGCCCAGCGTTTATTCTGAAATGCCCAAGCTTTTAGAGCGTGCGGGCAGATCTGATAAGGGTTCCATTACCGGACTATATACTGTTTTAGTGGATGGCGATGACTTTAATGAGCCGATCACGGATACTGCAAGAAGTATTTTAGATGGGCATATCATGTTAGACAGAAAGTTAGCCCATAAAAATCATTATCCGGCTATTGACGTTCTGCAAAGTATTTCAAGATGTATGAGCCAGATTGCGGAAAGAGACCACAAAAGCTATGCCGGCAAGCTTAAAAATGTGCTTGCCACCTATAGTGAAGCGGAGGATTTGATTAATATCGGCGCTTATAAATCCGGCAGCAATCCAGAAATTGATTATGCAATCCAGAAAATTGGAGAGGTGAATCAGTTCCTGATGCAGGACGTAGAGGATAAAATAACTTTTGAGGAATCTGTAGAGCTTTTGAAAAAAATTTTTGTTAGCGGAGCGGAAGCATAAATGGCCAGATTTAGATATCGGATGCAGAGTATCCTGAACATTAAGATAAAAATGGAAGATCAGGCTAAGATGGAGTTCGCCGCCGCCAGGATGCATCTGGATGAAGAAGAAGAAAAATTGCAGGTACTTTTTGACAGAAAAGAAGCTTATGAAAATAAAGGCAGGGAGCTTCGGAAAAATAGCTTAAAGGTTTTGGATATCTTAGAAAACCGGGATGCGATTGCCGTGATGGATGAATTTATCCTGTTCCAAAAGCAGCAGGTGAAGCTGGCTGAGGACCAATTGGAAGCGGCACGAAAGAAATTGCAGCTTGCAAGGCAGGAAAGCAAGACGCAGGAGAGACTGCGGGAGAAAGCCTTTGAGGTATTTATCCATGAGGAGAATGCCAAGGAAGCGAAAGAAGTAGATGAGCTTACCAGTTATACCCATGGACGAAAATAAGGATTTATGCCCGCTGCTTGCAGCGAAGCAGAGCTGGGAGGTATGGAAGTATGCCAATAGATGAAGAAATGAGCTTTGATGACGCAAAGCTGGAAAAGAAGCGTCTTAAGGAAGAAAAGAAAAAATTAAAACAGGAACAAAAGGAGCAGCGTAAGGCGGCAAAAGCAAGAGCGAGGGAAATAGCAGACCAGGAAGAAGAATTGGTGGATGGAGAAGCCGCCGGCAGTGGTTCGGTATTTTTGGTCACATTTATTATAGTGCTGATTTGGGTGGCTATCCTGTGTCTGATTATTAAGCTGGATTTTGGTGGGTTTGGAAGTAATGTACTAACACCTATCCTGAAAGACGTACCGGTACTTAGCATGATTTTGCCAAGCACTGCCGATTCGGGAGTTTTGGGAGAAGATGAAGAAGAAGGCTACGGCGGATATACAAGTATCGAGGAGGCCGTGGATTATATCAAAGAGCTTGAACTTGAGCTTGAGCGCGCCCAGTCCGCCCAGTCGGATAAAACGGACGAGGTGGACGAACTGAAGGCTGAGGTGGAACGTCTTAAGACTTTTGAGGACAGTCAGGTAGAATTTCAGAGGATTAAGACGGAATTTTATGAGGAAGTGGTTTACGCAGATAAAGGACCTGGCATTGAGGAGTACAAGAAGTACTACGAGGAGATGGATCCTGCAACAGCGGAATATCTCTATAGGCAGGTAGTGACGCAGAGCGCTGAAAGCAGTGAAATTGAGGAATATGCCAAAACCTATTCGTCTATGAAGCCAAAAGCGGTGGCGGCGATTTTGGAGGAAATGACAGATAATTTGGAACTGGCAATTCGGATACTGGGTGCGATGGATGCAGACAGCAGGGCTAAAATTTTAGAGGCAATGGACCCTGAAATTGCAGCAAGGATCACAAAAATGATGGATCCTGAGCCTTAAAGAATCTGCTCCTTGAACCGATATAAATTATGTACCTTGAAAAAGAGTCTTAACAGGCTTATAAAGACAGGAGGGATGTGAATGACAAGCGCACCTGTAAAGGAAGTGAACCCCTTTATGAATTTGCCAGGGGGGAAAAATTCCGTAAAAACAGGTAATACGGACAATAAGTCAGAGAGTTTTGGCGATGTTATGAACAAAACAAAAGGCGGCAGTTCGTACAACCAATTTCAGGCGATTGCCAATGGAAACAGTGTTAAGACGCCTGCGCCGCAGACGGCAAACAGCCGCAGAGACAGCCTAAAGCCACAGGAGACCGTGAAGGAAACGGCAAAACCGGAAAATCTGACCAAAGACCAGGAACAGGCATTGGAGGAAGCCGGAGAAAAAGTCATGGATGAAATCGCGGAAGAATTAGGTGTTTCAAGAGAAGATGTGGAGAAAGCTATGGAAGAATTAGGGCTTTCGATATATGCACTTTTCGACCCGTCTAATTTGACACAGCTGGTATTGATGCTAAACGGCGCTGAGGATGCAACCGCGCTTCTTACGGATGGCAATCTTTTTGACAGCCTGCAAAATCTGCTTGGAACCATGCAAGAGCTGAAAGCAGAGCTTTCTCAGGAAATGGGAATTAGCCCTGAGGATATGCAGACAGTGCTGGAGGAAATGCAAAACCGTATGGGTGGACAGGGAGAAGATGTATCAGCTAAGGGGGAGGCAAATGAGCCCCAGATTACGGTTGAGGTGAAGTACGGAGAGGATACGGTTAAGCTTTCGACCGATGAAAACGGCAATGCGACCAAAGTGGTGGATGTGGCATCGGCGAAGCCGGAAACAGAGGTGGAAGCCGTACACCAGCAGACGGATAACCATGAACAAAAGGAAGATGAAAGCAGCAAGGGACAGTCACAGGATGCCGGCACAGGCAATTTGCTCCTTAACACACTCTCCCAGGAAAAGCTGCAGGCGGCAGAGGTTCCTTTTGAACAGACTACGGAAATCTTCAGTCAGCAGTCCAGGGATATTATGGATCAGATTATGGATTATATGAAGATTCAGCTAAAGCCCGGCATGGAACAATTGGAAATGCAGCTGCATCCGGAAAGCCTTGGAACCGTACATATCCAGCTTTCTTCTAAAGGCGGCGAGATAACGGCCCAATTCCATGTACAAAACGAAACCGTTAAAGCAGCCATAGAAAGCCAGATTACAACGCTCCAGGAAAGCTTAAAGGAACAGGGAGTGAAAGTGGAAGCGGTACAGGTCACTGTGGAAAGCCATGGATTTGAGAGTAATCTTTGGCAGGGACAGGGAAAAGAAGAAAATGCGGATGCTTCATCCGAAAATAACAGAAGACCCCTTAGAAGAATCAATTTAAATGAGGTGGATGGGATTTTAGATGAGGAAGCAAGCGAAGAAGAAGTCCTTGCAGCAAAGATGATGGAAATGAATGGAAATACAGTGGACTATACTGTTTAGAAGGTGCTTTAAATACAAGCGGTTTAAAGCACAGGCAGGAGTAAACGGATTGGAGAAGCAGAAATAAATTTCTGGAATTTTTCAATCGGCAAATTTGTGCTGGTACCTCAATTTGAGCGTGCTGGCAGGAATAGGGGATTAATATGGTAGATGCAGTAGTAAAAAATGGAGTAGTTGAAGAAACCGCATCAGAAAGTTCCATTAAGAAAGCCGCTACGAAAAATAGCTTGGATAAGGATGCGTTTTTACAGCTTTTAGTAGCCCAGATGAAGTATCAGGATCCTTTGGAGCCTACTTCTAATACAGAGTATATTTCTCAATATGCAACCTTCTCACAGGTGGAACAGATGCAGAATATGGCGGCAACCATGGAGCTTACAAGAGCTTCTTCCATGGTAGGCAAGTTAGTGGAAGTAAATACTGTGGACAGCGCAGGAAATGCCAAGTCAATTCAGGGCACAGTGGAATATGTGACCTATGAGAACAATCAGGCTTTTGTTTCCATAGACGGCGCTCTTTATTCCATAGATGATGTGGTTGCAGTTATAGATGAAACTTATCAGTCAGCGATTGATCTGGCGGTATCATTTACAGCAGCTATGGATCAACTGCCCAGACTTGAGTTTGTTACACTTAAGGATAAGGACAACATTGAAACCTTACAAAAAATCTTTAACGGCATGACAGCTTACCAGCAGTCCTTCATTGATAAGAAAAATATTGAGAAGCTGCAGAAATATGTAGAGAGAATTGCCGAACTGCAAGATGCAGCCGATGCCAATAAGCCTCCGGAAGATGACGATAAAGTAGAGGATGGCGATGACAAAGTAGAAGAAGGCGGCGATGCAGGAGAAGATGGTGGAGAAGAAGCCGGAGGAGAAGGCGGCGAATAGAAAATAAGCGCCAATTGGTCGGAACCCACACCACAATTAGAAAGCTGTCGGAACAGAAATTGCAGGATGCAGGATTAACCGCTTAAGGAGGAAAAGAATATGCAGGTTCAAAACAAAGGCTATCTTTCTATTGAACAATTGCAGGATCAATACCTGAAACAAAATAAAAGCGGGACATCGCAGGTGGCCACGGATGGTCAGTCTTTTCAGGAAATTTTAGAAAACAGCCGTGCCAGGGCCCAGGGACAGGTGAGATTTTCCAAGCATGCCGCAGGAAGATTAGCGGATCGGAATATTGAACTTACCAGCGGCCAGATGGAACGTTTGCAGGAGGGCGCACAGAAAGCGCAGATGAAAGGAATCAAAGAATCGCTTGTGATTGTTGATCAGCTTGCTTTTATTGTAAATATACCGAATAATACGGTAGTGACGGCGATGAATCAGCAGGATGCAGCGGAAAATGTATTTACGAATATTGACGGTGCCGTAATCATATAGCCGGACCTTAGGGAGGCTAAAAGTTTCCGAATGACGGAGGAAACAATGCGGCATGAAATTTAAGGAGGTCATTTCATTATGATGAGATCATTATTTTCTGGTGTTGCCGGTTTAAGGACACACCAGGCAAGAATGGACGTTATCGGTAATAATATTGCCAACGTCAACACAACAGCGTACAAATCACAGTCTATGACATTTGCGGATTTGATGTATCAGACCACTCAGGCTGCTTCCGGGGCAAACCCCACAACAGGTGTGGCAGGTACCAACGCAAGGCAGATTGGTCTTGGATCTAAGACCAGCGCAATCAAGACCAACATTTCCGGTCAGGGCTCGGCCCAAAATACCAACGACCCATTTGATATTATGATCAGCGGAGATGCATTCTTTGTGGTAAGCAACGGCTCGGAAAACTTTTTTACAAGAGACGGCTCCTTCTACATTGATGGGAAAGGAAACCTTGCTATGACCAGCACCGGTTACAATGTAATGGGCTGGGGAGTAGATCCGGAAAATCCTAATAATATCCAAAAGGCGCGGGTACAGGCTCTTAAAATTATGACGGAGGAAAATATGACCTATCCGCCGGAGGCGACCTCTCTGGCAACAGTTGGCGGTCTGGTTGATAAAAATGACCCTGATATTAACAATGATGACGGTAGAATACTTGACCTGGAGTTTTTCGATAACCAGGGTTATAAGTACACGGCCAGAATGAGCGTGCATGCCATTGACGGCGATACAGGACAGTTTTATGTGAAGCTGGATGATGTTATCAGCGAAAGCACCGGAAGGTCTATTATGTATGAATTAGATAATGACGGAAACTATACAACGGATCCTCCTACACTTACAGCGAATGGCAATGCGATTACATTTGGCGATGGCGCTACGGGTCCTACCGGTGTGGATAATGCCGTATTATTAAATTACAGAAACGGTAAAGGTACCTTCCAGAGCATTGGCGAGGCGCACAATCCGGATAAGGATTACACTACGGTAGGAAACCGCACCGTTACATTAGGGTTGTCCGGTATACCTAATTTCGGAGATATCGAAATAGATTTCTCCGCAACCAGTAATTATGACAACAATGGTGTTGCAACCATCAGCGCATACGCCGGAGATCAGAGCGGTTTAGGCGAGGGACGCAGGGAAGGCGAGCTTAGCGGTGTTTCCATCCAGAGAGACGGTAAGATTTATGCTTCCTATGACAATGGTCAAAGAAAGCTCTTAGGGCAGATTGCTTCGGCAACTTTTGCAAACCCTTCAGGCCTCTCCAAAGAGGGTGACAACCTTTATTCAGCCACCTTAAACTCGGGTGATTTCGATGGAATCGGCGAGGACATCACGGCAGGCGGCGGTAAGATGGAGTCCGGCGTACTGGAAATGAGTAATGTTGATTTGGCCTCTGAGTTTACCGAAATGATAACAACCCAGAGAGGTTTCCAGGCTAACAGCCGTATCATCACGGTTTCAGATACCCTGCTTGAAGAACTAACCAACTTAAAGAGATAATCTTCGTGCTTGTTTGACGGATAGATTGGCATATAAAAGGATTATCGGCAATATAAATATAAATGTATTATGTATAGCCAAAGGAAAGGGAACCGGGCCAAAAACCGGTTCCCTTTGGCGTAATAAACAATTACCAATATAGTAAAGAAATTGTTAATTAACCCTACTGAAAAAAATTTACAGTAGCGCAGGAGGGAACAAAGTGATATGATAGAGGTGACCAAAATAAATGGGATCAAAGTGTTAATCAATCCCGATTTAATAGAGCTTGTGGAGGAAACACCGGACACGGTAATCGCATTTACCACAGGCAGAAAAATAATTGTAAAAGAAAGTAGACAAGACGTAAAAAATCTTGTAAAATCGTATAGAAAGGATTTTTTTGCAAATTAATGCAAAAGGGGTGAGGAATTGTGGATATAGCGTCAATTTTAGGATTAGGTCTTTGTTTTGGTATGTGTGCGTTCGGTATCATCAATGCGGCGGGTATTGCGAACATAGGCAGGTATGTGGATGTGGCATCGGCCATTATTACTTTTGGCGGTGCGTTTTTTGCTGTATTGGCGTCCAAGTCGCTTTCTGACTATCTGGCAGGGCTTAAGAGCTTTCTCCTGGTATTTAAATCTCCTGAGATAGATACCAAGGAGATGATACAGAAGATCATTGACCTTTCCAATGTTGCAAGAAAAGAAGGTCTCCTGTCACTGGAGGAGGCCGCATCTAATCTGGATGATGATTTCATGAAAAAGGGAGTGCTGCTTATCGTAGACGGAACAGACCCTGAACTGGTACGTGGAATCATGGAGACAGAGTTAGTTAGTACGGAAGACAGACACAAGAACAAGATTACGTTTTGGGAGGATCTGGGAGCTATGGGCCCTGCCTGGGGTATGATTGGTACCTTGGTTGGTCTGGTCAACATGCTTTACGAGATGGATAACCCTTCTACAATCGGACCTTCTATGGCGGTAGCACTTATTACAACATTGTATGGTTCCCTGTTGGCTAACTGGATATGCTCGCCGGTTGCGGGTAAGTTAAAATCGAATAATGCCAGTGAGATAATGCTCAAAGAAATTATGATTGAAGGTCTTCTTTCTATTCAGGCTGGTGAGAATCCCAGAGTAATAGAAGAAAAACTGAAGTCATTCATGGCACCAAGCGACCGGATGCTGGGTGACGGAGGTGATGAGAATGGCTAAGAGAAAACCGGATGAACCACCGAAAGGCGCTCCGGCCTGGCAGTCGACCTTTGCCGACCTCATGAATTTGCTTCTTTGTTTTTTTGTCATGCTCTTTTCTATGTCAACCATGGATGCACAGAAGTTTGAACAGCTGGCAGCCTCTTTTAACCAGACGTTCAGTATTTTTACTGCGGGAGCTTCCGCGATTGGCGATGGAATTTTAATCAGCAATGGGGTCAGCCAATTAAATGAGCTGGACAATTACATAAACAGCACGGGCAGGGATGCGGAAGGAGATGCGATACCAGAAGATCTGAAAACTGCCGTGGAAGTTATGGAGGAAGCGAAGATTAAAGAATCGGAACAGCTGGCGGAGAAGGTAGAGGAAGCTCTAGAAGAAAAAAATTTGGATAAAGAAGTGGATATTGAGTTTACTTCCCAATATGTGCAGCTTACATTAAACGGAGCCCTTTTGTTTGATTCGGGCAGCGTAGAGATTAAGCAGGAGGCACTGCCGCTCATGGAACAGCTTGGCATTATTCTACAGAGGTTCAGTGAAGGAATCATAGAAATAGAAGGACATACGGATAATGTACCGATGTCAGGTGCAAAATATGCAAATAATGATGAATTGAGCAGCGGCAGGGCTTTGTCGGTTTTCTATTATCTGGAAGAAAATACTACCTTGGATATGAGTAAGATTAAGCATTCAGGCAGAGGGGAGTATATTCCAATTGCTGATAATTCTTCAGATGAAGGCAGATCAAAAAACAGACGGGTTGAAATAAAAATATATAATGCATTAAGTTCATATTGATGGAGAAAGGCTGTATTTATTATGAAAAGAAATTTGATTTCGATTTTGATATTAGTGTTGTTGATTGTAAACATAATTCTTACTGCAATTATGATGTTCAGTGTAACCGGTACCAACAGAAAGACGGCAGAGCTGGTAAGTGATGTTGCTTCGGCAATCAATATTGATATCAGCAGCGGTTATGCAGGTGGGGGAGCCGGGCCTGCGGTACCATTGGAAGATACTGTGACTTACACGATTTCAGATTTGCAGATTCCCATGAAAAGGGCGGAAGGGGATGACAAAGATCATTATGGTGTGATCACTGTTACCTTGTCTATGAATAGCAAACATGAGGACTATAAAACTTATGGGGAAGGCGATCTTTCAGGCAGAGAAGATTTGATTCGGGGACAGATTTTCGAATTAGTTGAGCAGTACACAATGGATGAAGCAAAGGCAAACTCCGAACTGTTAAAAACGGATATATTAGCAAGGGTTCAGGAACTTTTTGGATCAGATTTTATTTTTGATGTAACGCTGGTCGCACTTTATCAGTAAATGCCGCGTGAACAGAATCTTTCGGCAGAGATAAAGGAGGTGTGGAGCCGGTGGGTGATATATTATCTCAAAGCGAGATAGACAGTCTTCTGGCCGCTATGAATAATGGTGAGCTGGATGTTGGGCAGATGCCGGATAAGTCAGATGTACAAGTAAAAAGCTATGATTTTAAGAGGCCTGCAAAATTTTCCAAGGAGCATCTACGGACACTTGAAATTATTTATGAACATTATGGCAGGCTACTTTCTACGAATCTTCCGGTTTATCTAAGGAAAAGTATTCAGGTATCGGTATCAAGTTCTGAAACTTTTACTTTTTCGGAATTTTCAAATGCGCTTTCTAATCCTGTGATACTTTGTATAGTGGATTTTCAGCCTTTAAATGGTAATATTATGATTGAGCTGTCTACTAATTTAGGATTCGCTATGATTGACCGGATGCTGGGAGGTCAGGGACTGCCTCTTGAGAAAAGCAGAGAATATTCAGAGATTGAACTTTCTATTTTGGATAGACTGATGTCAATCTGTATACAGCATATGCGGGAACCATGGAAAAATGTGGTTGAGGTCAATCCGGTGTTAGAGAGGATTGAGACCAATGCTCAGTTTGCGCAGGTGATTGCTCCAAGTGATATGGTTGCTATTGTTTCCTTTAACATTAAGATAGGGGATGTGGAAGGATATATGAATGTCTGTCTTCCTTACTTTACTTTGGAAGATGTGATGGATAAACTGAATACGAAATATTGGTATTCAACTATGCAGAAGGATGATAAAACGAATTACGAACAGCAGCTTGAATCACTTATTAAGAGAATTGATGTACCTGTGAGAGCAGTGCTGGGTAAAAGTCAGGTATCTGTAAGTGATTTTCTGAGTTTGCAGATTGGGGATATCATAAGATTGGATACGAAAGTGGACTCAGAGATGAAGGTTTATGTGGGGAATATCAAAAAATTTACCGCACTTCCGGGCTCCAGCAAGGATAGCTATGCAGTTCAGGTGACAACGGTGATCAGAGAGGAGGAATAATGTATGGACGGAGGAGCATTGTCACAAGATGAGATACAGGCGCTTCTTTCAGGTATGGATTTATCCGAAAATGCAGAAGGAGATAAACCGAAAGAGGATGCGGTGCCGGTGGCAGATGCGGATATGGAAGGTCTGCTAACCGATGTGGAGAAAGATGCCATTGGGGAAATTGCCAATATTAGTTTAGGATCTTCGGCAACGACTTTGTTTTCCCTGGTAAATACGAAGGTGGACATCACAACGCCTCGGGTTATGGTAGCGGATTGGGCTTCAGTGGTGGCGGATTATGAACGCCCCTGCGTTTTTATTCAAATTCGCTACACGACAGGTCTGAATGGCTCTAACATCATGATTATGAAAGAGCATGATGTGAAAATAATTGCAGATTTGATGATGGGCGGAGATGGAAGCAATACGGATGGAGAGTTAGGAGAGCTTCACCTTAGCGCTATTTCAGAGGCTATGAACCAGATGATGGGTGCAGCGGCAACTTCTATGTCTACCATGCTTGGGAAAATGATAGATATCAGCCCCCCAGAGGCTTCTTTGATAGATTTAAATGATGTTGCAGCGGGGGAAGATATTGATCCGTTTTTGAAAGGGAAATTTGTTAAGATTTCTTTTAGAATGCAGGTAGGGGATTTGGTGGACAGTTCCATTATGCAATTATATCCTATTGACTTTGCGAAGAGTTTGTATGATACTTTTGCTGTGTCAAACACACCGGATCAGCCAGGAGCTTCTACTGCATCACAGCCGGCGTCTCAAATGCTGTCTGCTGCAAATGAATCAAGCCCCCAGTTAAACGCAGGCCAAGCTAATCTGGGAAATACTCAGATGGGAACAGGAATGCCGATGGGAGGAGCACCAATGATGGGAATGAATATGGGATATCCCCAAATGAATATGCAGGGAGCGAATGTGCAGACTGCACAATTTCAGAATTTTAATAACAATATGGGTGTCATGCCGGCGCAGGAAAACATAGGATTAATCAAGGATGTGCCGCTTGATGTAACAGTGGAGCTTGGCAGGGCTAAAAAATCCATATCGGAAATATTGGACTTCGCACCGGGAACAATCATTGAACTTGACAGAATAGCCGGTGAACCGATAGACGTACTTGTAAATGGTAAGTTTGTAGCTAAAGGCGAGGTTGTGGTGATTGAAGAAAGTTTTGGCATCCGTGTAACCGAAATAATTAATTAAAAGGTAGGAGAAAAGAAATGGCAAAAAATATTTTGATTGTTGATGATGCTGCGTTTATGCGAATGATGATCAAGGACATTCTCACAAAGAATGGCTATAACGTGGTAGGAGAAGCAGAAAATGGCGCAAAGGCTTTTGAAAAGTTTAACGAGTTAAAGCCTGACTTGGTGCTTATGGATATCACTATGCCGGAAGTTGACGGTATTGCCGCCCTTAAGATGATTATGGGTGCGGATCCGACTGCAAAGGTTATTATGTGTTCGGCAATGGGTCAGCAGGCCATGGTTATTGATGCAATTCATTCAGGCGCGAAGGATTTTATCGTAAAGCCGTTCCAGCCTGCTCGCGTTTTGGAAGCGGTACAGAAGGTAGTTGGCTAATATGTTGCTGACGGCTGTTTCAAGAGCGGACAGTTATGTCCAGTTTATGACAGTGCTTATTCTTTTTGTATTCGTACTTGCCATTACCTATCTGGTTACCAGGTGGATAGCTGGTTACCAGAAAGGAAAGGCAGGATGCGGAAATCTGGAAATAATTGAAACCTGCCGAATTACCCCCAACAAGTATATTCAAATTGTAAGGGCAGGAACCAAATATCTTGTAATTGCTGTTGGGAAGGATGAGGTACACATGCTTTCGGAACTTTCAGAATCTCAACTTGATCTTCAAAAGAATACGGAAGGACAAATAGCAGATTTTGCCAGTATTTTAGATAAGGTCAAGATGTTGAAAGAAAAGGATAAAGGATAAGCAAATAATTGGCAGCACGGGAGATTGGTATGAAAAGTAGTTTCGCTGCAAAAATAGTAATGAAGATAGTATGCCTGCTGATGACGGTAGGCATATTGTGTATTATTCCCACTCTGTCTGTTAAGGCCACGGCTGCTGATTCTGATCTTATAGGCTCACAGGAGGAAAGGACTAATATAGATGAGCCCGGGAGTGCTGATTCAAGGGAAGATTTATCGGAATTAAACATTGCGAACAATTTGACGGTTACGGTAAACAACGGCAATGGCGAGGTCAATGCAAATCTCCGGATTTTACTCACGCTTACGATGATAGCTTTAGCACCGTTGTTATTGATCACGCTTACCTCTTTTACCAGGACCATCATTGTCCTGCATTTTACCAGAGCAGCCCTTAATACGCAGACAGCACCGCCTAATCAGGTGTTGCTTGGAATTGCTTTGTTTTTGACGTACTTTATTATGCAGCCCACGTTAACTAGGATTTATGAAGAAGCAGTGGTTCCCTTTGAAGCCGGAGAGATTACCCAAGAGGAATTTTTTACGGCAGGAGCGCAGCCACTTCGGGATTTTATGTACACCCAGACCCAGACACAGGATGTAAGGGTTTTTTTGGAAATTTCCGGTCAGGAGTGGGATGGAGAGTTAGATAGTATTCCATTTTCTGTGCTTGTTCCAAGTTTTATCATTGGAGAACTCAGAGAGGCATTTATTTTAGGATTTATTATTTACATTCCATTTATTGTAATTGATATGGTTGTGGCATCCACTCTTATGAGTATGGGTATGATGATGCTGCCGCCAACGACAATTTCTATGCCGTTTAAAATTTTGTTGTTTGTGCTTGCGGACGGATGGAATTTGATTATCGTAAATCTTGTTGAAACTTTTTATTGACGGAGATGATGGTAAATGACAGTTGATGAGGTTACGGCGATTGCCAGTTCGGCATTGTTTTTGGTTATAAAGGTAGCGGCGCCGGTTCTTTTGGTGTCACTGGCTGTAGGTTTGGTTATCAGTATTTTTCAGACGGTTACCTCCATTCAGGAGCAGACACTGACCTTCGTGCCTAAGGTGATTTCCATTTTCCTCGCCCTTATTTTACTGGGGAACTGGATGCTGACGGAGTTGTCTGGCTTTATGGTGGATTTGTGGTCCGATTTTAGTCGGTATATAAGGTAAGGAATCATGTTGGAATATGCATTTACTTATGCAGATTTAGAGTATTTCTTTTTAATCCTTATGCGGGTTGGCAGCTTTATGTTTGAGGCCCCTTTTTTCAGTATGAATAATACGCCCAGACGTGTGAGAGCCGCCCTTGCCATTTGTATTGCATTTTTGCTTTATCAGAGCTTACCCCGTCAGACGATTGCTTATGATACATTGCTTGGCTATACAATCATTGTCATGAAGGAAGTCATAACCGGACTGATGCTTGGGTTTGCGGCCAATTTATGTGCTACAATTGTCACTTTTGCAGGCCAGATTGCAGATATGGAAATGGGGCTTTCCATGGCAAGTCTGATGGATCCGGCCACAAGACAGAATGCGACCATCACAGGTGTTTATTATAATTATATGATTCTGCTGATGTTGATGTTATCTGGCATGCATCGGTATTTGTTAAAAGCCCTGGCAGAGACTTATACGTTAATTCCTGTCAATGAAGTTATATTCAGGCGGGATAAGATAATGATGGCAGTGATAGAGTTTTTGTCAGATTACATTGTGATAGGATTTCGAATATGCTTGCCGATTTTTGCAGTTATGATTATTTTAAATGCCGTGCTGGGTGTGCTTGCTAAGGTATCGCCGCAGATGAATATGTTTGCGGTAGGAATTCAGATGAAGGTGCTGACAGGTCTTTGTATTCTGTTCTTTTCTACAGCCATGCTGCCGGGAGCGGCTAGTTTTATATATGATCAGATGAAACATATGGTATCGGTTTTTGTAGAGGTTATGATGCAATAAGTGAAAAAGGAGGCGGATTCGTGGAGAAAAGTAAATTATTGTTGTCGTATAATCTACAGTTCTTTGCGAAGGACGGTCCGGGTGGAGAAAAGACAGAAGAACCGACCGCCAAAAAATTAAGTGATGCCAGAGGCGAAGGACAGGTTGCTAAGAGTAAGGAAATTGCAAATGCTTTTGGTATGCTTGCTTTGTTTATCATATTGAAGCTATATCTGGGAACGATAGGAACCAGGTTTATTGAGTATTTTAATGTGGTTTACGGGCAGATGCCTGACGCAATTAAAAGATATGAAGGGCAGACCCCGATAGCAGCACTTCAGGTGATAATCCGAAGCATGATGGTTCAGCTGCTGCTTTTAATACTGCCAATACTATTGATAGGATTTGTGGTAGCTTTCATATGCGATCTGATGCAGGTTAAGTGGAGGCCGACTACAAAGCCTATGCGGCCTAAGCTCAGCAAATTAAGCCCCTTAAAAGGGTTTAAAAGAATATTTTCAGCGAACTCTCTGATGGAATTGTTTAAGTCAATTCTTAAGCTGCTGGTAATCGGGTATATGGCCTATTCCTATTTAAAAGGCAGACTGGGACAAATTTTCATTTTGTATGACATCACCTTAAACCGGGCAATCGGACTGATTGGTGAGATTGTGATTGATCTTGGAATCAGGATTGCGGCAGTTTATATGGTAATTGCCTTTTTGGATTATGCATACCAGAAATGGAAATTTCATGAAGATATGAAGATGACCAAACAGGAAGTAAAGGATGAGTTTAAGAATGCGGAAGGTGATCCGCAGATAAAAGGAAAGCAGAAGCAGCGTATGAGGGAGGCCTCTATGCGGAGAATGATGCAGCAGCTTCCTGAGGCGGATGTGGTAATCACCAACCCCACTCATTATGCGGTGGCGATTAAATATGATCCGGATAAATATGATGCTCCTTATGTGCTTGCAAAAGGAGAAGATTATCTGGCCCTGAAAATTAAAGAGGCTGCCAAAGAAAACAACGTGGAAATTGTAGAGAACAAACCACTTGCAAGAATGCTTTATGCCAATGTAGATGTAGGAGGGCTAGTTCCACCGGAGTTATACCAGGCGGTGGCAGAGGTACTTGCCTTTGTATATCACTTAAAGGGTAAAATATAAAGTAAATATATCATAGCAGTTAAAGTAATCTAAAAAGTAATACAAAAGTAATCTAAAAATGAAAGAAAGGGGAATGGACATGAAAAAGGCGGATATTGGCGTTGCGGCATATGTGCTTTCGGCATTTATTATGTTTATTGTGCCTATTCCAAATTGGCTTTTGGATATACTGCTGGCCTGCAATATTTCAATTGCGTTTACCATTCTCTTTGGTACTATGTTCACTAAGGAAGTTCTGGATATGTCTTTTTATCCTACCATGCTTTTATTTACCACCATATTCAGAATTGCCCTTAATGTTTCTTCTACCAGACTGATTCTTACCACCGGCGATCCGGGGCAGGTGGTTGCTACCTTTGGTAATTATGTAGGCGCCGGGAATCTGGTGGTCGGCAGTATTGTTTTTATTATCTTAATTCTAATTCAGTTCATGGTAATCAATAAAGGTTCTGAAAGAGTAGCCGAGGTTACAGCCAGATTTACATTGGACGCTATGCCTGGTAAGCAGATGGCCATTGACGCAGATTTAAATACCGGTGCCATTTCAGATGCGGAGGCAAAAGTACGAAGAGATAAGATTCAGGCGGAATCAAGTTTCTTTGGTTCCATGGATGGTGCCGTTAAGTATGTAAAGGGAGATGCTACGGCTGGTCTTGTTATAACCTTTGTAAACGTCATTGGCGGAATTGCAATGGGTATGATTTACCAGAATATGGAGGTTGCGGAGGCAGTCGAAAAATATGTTATCCTCACCATAGGTGATGGACTTGTGAGCCAGATTCCTTCTCTTCTTATTTCTTTATCCACTGGTATTTTGGTAACGAAAGGTTCAAAGGATGCGGATTTCGGTACGGTGCTGGTAAGTCAGCTTTTTGGAATCCCCAAGGCTCTTTATTTGGTGGGAGCCGTAATTGCCGGGCTGGGAATCGTAACGCCTTTGCCGGATCTTGTCTTCCTGACCCTTGGCCTTATTTTCATTGTAACGGGAAGGATGGTGGCAAACACTCTTGAGACTGCCGAGATTGAAGGGGAGATAAATGCGGATGAAATTGCAGCCGAGGAGATCAGACAGCCAGAGAATGTCAATAGCCTGCTGCAGGTGGATCCCATCGAGCTTGAATTTGGTTATGGAATTATTCCCCTTGCGGATGTAAACCAGGGCGGCGACCTTTTAGACCGTGTGGTAATGATCAGAAGACAGATTGCTCTTGAACTTGGTACGGTGGTTCCCATTATCAGGCTTCGTGATAATATTCAATTAAATCCGAATCAATATATTATTAAAATAAAAGGAATACAGGTCAGCGAGGGAGAAATCCTTTTCGACCACTACATGGCCATGAATCCAGGATATGTGGAGGAGGAGATTACAGGTATTCCCACTTTTGAACCGTCCTTCCATTTACCGGCTATCTGGATAACGGAAGGCCAGAGGGAGCGTGCGGAGAGCATGGGCTATACGGTAGTAGATCCGCCTTCCATTATCGCTACTCATTTGACGGAGATTATCAGGCAACATATTTCCGAGTTACTTACAAGGCAGGATGTACAGAACCTGACCGACAACCTGAAGGAAACCAATCCGTCTTTGGTGGAAGAACTTATACCCAAGCTCTTAGGACTTGGCGAGATACAAAAGGTGCTGCAGAATCTTTTGAAGGAAGGTATTTCCATAAGAGATTTGCTTACCATATTTGAAACATTAGCAGACTATGCCGCCACCTCAAGGGATACGGATATTTTGACAGAATATGTAAGACAGAGCCTTAAGCGAGCCATATCAACGAAGTTTTTCCCGGCGGGGGAAACAACCAGTGTGGTAACCTTAGACCCTAAGCTGGAACAGGAGGTTATGGCAAGTGTGAAACAGACGGAGACAGGTGCGTATCTTACACTTGATCCGGAAAAAACCAGGGCAATTATGAAATCCGTAGGGGATGAAATTGCAAAGCTGGAAAATTTGGGAAAGAGTCCTATTGTTATAACTTCCCCAATCGTGCGTATGTATTTTAAGAGATTGACAGAAGATTATTATAAAGATTTAATCGTGGTTTCATATAATGAGATAGATAGTAATATTGAATTACAATCTGTAGGAATGGTGACGGCATGATAATAAAAAAATTTCAGGGAAAAACAGAAGCACAAGCAGTAGAAAGTGCAAAAAAAGAACTGGGCAACGGCGTGGTAATCATGAATGTCCGGAATGTAAAAAATAGTGGGATTTTAAGTTTCCTAAAGCCCCAGGTGGTGGAGGTTACCGTGGCGCTTGAGGATGAACCAATGAACATGATTGCTCCTAAAAAGGTGGAAGTAAAGCCACAGCCGTTGGTTCAGGATATTGCTGCTAAGGTAGAAAAGGCGCCGGTTGCGCCTAAAGAGGAAGACAAGGCACAGGAAGAAGCGCAAAATAAGGAGACGGATCCTCAGGCAGAGAATAAGAAGCTGGAGGAAAAAATAAATACGCTGCATACTTTATTAGAGCAGCAGCTTCAAAAACCGGAGGATACAAAGGATGAGTCTGAGGAGCGTGAGGAGACGGAAGTAGACCGCTTTATGAAACTGCTGTATTACACAATGCTTGAAAATGAAGTGAATGAGCAGTATGCGAATCAGATTGTGGATGAAATCAAGAAGATAAATAAGCCGAATATGCCTTTTAATTATGCGCTTGCTAATACTTATCAGAAAATGATACTTAAGTTTGGCAAACCTATGGAGATAACACCTGCGGAAAAGGGACCTAAGGTTATTTTCTTTGTAGGACCTACGGGTGTTGGAAAGACCACTACAATTGCAAAAATTGCCTCTAAATTCAGCGTGGAAGGGGATAAGAAGGTGGCGCTTCTGACAGCGGACACGTATCGAATTGCAGCAGCGGAACAGCTTCGCACTTATGCAAATATTATGGAGGTTCCTTTCAGGGTAATTTATTCTACGGAGGAAATAGAGCAGGCTCTGCGTGATTTCAGAGATTATGATTTTATTATGGTGGATACTGCGGGACATTCTCCCCAGAATGAAGGACAGAAGGAGACTATGATCGGTTTTATCCATTCGGTGGACGGACTGGCGCAAAAGGATGTTTTTCTTGTGCTAAGCGCAACTACAAAATATAAGGATTTGATCAGCATTGCAGACAGCTATAGCGCGATGACGGATTATAATCTTATTTTTACGAAGTTAGATGAAACAAGTACTTTGGGAAGTTTACTCAATATAAGGCTCCATACTGGAGCACCGTTATCCTATGTGACTTATGGGCAGAATGTGCCTGAGGACATAGAGGTATTTAATCCACAAAAAACAGTAAAGCAGCTATTAGGCGGCAAGAAGAACTGATAGTGATAAACCACGGATAAGTGAGGAAGAGAATGGATCAGGCCGAACAATTAAGAAATATTATAAAAGCAGGCGCCATTGGCCATAACAAACCTCTTGCAAGAGTTATTACGGTTACAAGTGGCAAAGGGGGCGTGGGGAAGTCCAGCGTGGCGATTAATCTGGCGATACAATTCAGGAAATTAGGACAGAGGGTTGTTATACTGGATGCAGATTTTGGCCTTGCTAACATTGAAATTATGTTTGGGGCAGTGCCAAAATATAACCTGAGTGATTTGATATACAAAGGAAAAACGATCAGAGATATTATTACATGGGGGCCTATGGAGGTTGGGTTTATATCAGGAGGATCGGGAATTACGGGGCTTTCTAATTTAAATAAAGATTATTTGACATATATCATCAATAATCTTTCCGAACTGGATGCAATTGCGGATATTATTATAGTAGATACGGCAGCGGGAATTTCAGATACGGTTTTGGAATTTTTGGTGGCCAGCGAGGAGATTGTATTGATTACAACAACGGAGCCCACCTCCATTGCCGATTCCTATTCCCTTTTAAAGGCTCTTAACAGGCATCCAAAGTTTTCCAAGGAGAAAACCTTGGTCAAGATAATCGCCAACAAGGTAAATGCAGTGAAAGAAGGAGATGCGCTTTTTGAGAAGTTAAATGCCGTGGTGGGAAGCTATTTGAAAATTCCCATTACATATCTTGGGGGGATTCCCAGAGACAGCCAGCTGCCTAAGGCGGTGATGTACCAGATGCCGGTATCTTTAAAGTCGCCGGCAGCGAAATCAGTAGCGGCCTTTGAGAGAATTACTGTAAGTATAATGGAGCCGGAAACAGACCAGATTGTTCCTAAAAGGGGAGTGGCAGCTTTCTTTTCACGTATATTATCAGGTAAAATTGTTTAGCAGGAGGTAGGGATATGCTATTAAAGTATGTGGAACCGGGAAACAAAATCGAAATGCAGGCAGTGGAGCGGGCCCAGGATTTGGATGAATTTGAGAATGTAAAGACATACCAGACCCTGGTTTTAGACGTTCTTTCAGAAGACAGGCTGGAGATTGCAATGCCTATGGAGAAGATGAAGCTTATTTTGCTGCCGGTGAATACGGAATATGATTTGTGCTTTTATACATCATCAGGGCTGTATCAGTGTCTGGCAAATGTAATAGACAGATATAAATCAGGCGGACAGTATATTCTGCTGATGGAGCTTACTACCAATTTGAGAAGGCACCAAAGAAGGGAATATTACAGGTTAAGCTGCGCTTTAGATATGGATGTACGATTCATGGAAAAATCAGAAATTGTGGCGATTGAAGGAAATCGTGATTATGTGGCGATGGGACTTCCCGTAAAGCATGGTATGATTGTAGATATCAGCGGTGGTGGCGTACGTTTTGTGTCGGATAACATTTATGAACAGGATAGTCTTATTTATTGTAAGTATATGTTGTCCGTGGATGGAGAGGAGAAGGAATTTATGCTGGCAGCGAAGGTGCTCAGAGTCAAAGAGCTTGAGGATAAACCTGGCATGTATGAGCATCGGGCCCAGTATATTAACATTAATATGGAAGAACGTGAAGAAATTATTCGTTACATCTTTGAAGAAGAAAGAAAGATCAGAAAGCGGAAAAAAGTTTAAAGGATGATTACTTTACACCCATGTGAAGATAAAAATGTGCTATAATTTACGTGTTGGAAGTATAGTAACAGTCCAGGTGGGTTTTTGTACCTGAATTGCTGCTGGATGTTTAAGTTAGAAAAGGATTTATTATGATAACAAAGGCAGATGAAATCAGAGCCGGTAGAAAAATTGTTGCAATTGCCAGTTCAACCGGAGGACCTAAGGCATTGCAGGGTTTGATTCCGCTGCTGCCAGCCAATTTGAATGCGCCTGTTTTGATTGTACAGCATATGCCGGCAGGCTTTACCGAAGCTCTTGCGGCCAGACTTAATACCTTAAGCCCGATAGCGGTAAAAGAAGCGGCGGAGGGGGATGTGATTAAGCAGGGACAGGTCTATTTAGCCCGTGGCGGAAGGCATATGAAAGCGGTAAGAAGCGGGACGAGGCATGTAATACGCTATTCGGATGAACCGCCCAGAGAAGGGGTACGTCCCTGTGCGAATTACATGTATGAGTCTTTAGCTACATGCAGCTATGATGAGATTGTATGTGCGGTTCTTACCGGTATGGGAGCAGATGGCACAGTTGGGATCAGAAATTTAAAGGAAAAGAAAAAAGTAACGGTATTTGCCCAAAGTGAGGAAAGTTCCACCGTATATGGTATGCCAAAGAGCATTGTAGTGTCCGGGCTTTCCGGTAAGGGAATATCACTTGAGAGAATTGCACAGGAAATTATAAGGAACGTGGGGGTAATTTAGATGGATGTAAATCAATATCTGGAAATTTTTCTTGATGAAACAAAGGAACACCTTGAAAGCCTGAATACCCAGATACTTAATCTGGAGCAGGAACCGGAGGATTCGGATACAATTAATGAAATTTTCCGTGCAGCCCATTCCTTAAAGGGTATGGCGGGCACTATGGGTTATAAGAGAATGCAGAATTTAACTCATGACATGGAAAATGTATTTTCAGAAATCAGAAACGGAACCATGAAGGTTAATTCTAATCTGATTGACACCTTGTTCCAATGTCTGGACGCTCTTGAAGAATATACCAACAATATTCAGGAAACTGCTGACGAAGGAACCAACGAGAATCAGCAGCTTATTAACCAGCTGAATGAGTATCTAAAAGCCAGCAAGGAGGGCGGAGAAGTATCGGCGCCTTCAGAAGAAGTAAAAGAAAATGGCAAAGAAACCTCTGAGGAAAATAAGGCGGAAGAAGCATGGAAGGATATCAAATTAGGAGAATCCGAACGGGTGGTTTTGGAGGCCGCTAAGTCTCAGGGCAAAGGGATCTTTGGCATCAGCGTGTTCGTGGAGGAAAGTTGTCTTCTGAAAGCAGCCAGAGCTTTCCAGGTGTATAAGGAAATTGAGGAGAAAGCTGAGATCATTGTCTGCAATCCTCCTGTACAGGATATTGAGGATGAAAAGTTTGATTTAAGCTTCAGTCTCATTGTGGTTTCTGATTATGAGCTGGAGGGAGTAATAAAAGAAGCAAAAAATGTTTCTGAAATAGAAAAGATAGTTATTGTACCTTATGAGGTTGCTGAGACTGCCGAGGCACCGGAGACGAAAGAGGGAACGGCTGCCGTGGCTGTCAAGGAAGAAACCAAACCGGCCGCGCCTGCGAAACCCCAGCAGGGAGCGTCTGCTAAGGCAAACGATAAAAAGCCAGCAGGTAAGCCTGTGGCAAACAGAACGGTTCGTGTGGATATTGAAAAGCTTGATGTACTTATGAATCTGGTCAGCGAGCTGATTATTGCCAAGAATTCTATGGTGGCTGACTCCAGGGCGGAGGGCGGAACAGGCTTTAGAGAACATATTGAGTATCTGGAGAGTGTAACCACAAACCTTCATGAATCTGTTATGAAGGTCAGGATGGTTCCTATTGAGAGTGTTGTAAGTAAGTTCCCCAGGATGATTCGTGACCTGTCCAAGAAATTAAATAAGAAGATGGAGCTGTATATGTCCGGTGAGGAAACAGAGCTTGACAGAACAGTGGTAGATGAAATTGGCGATCCCTTAATGCACCTTCTGCGTAATGCCGCTGACCATGGGCTTGAGTCCAATGAGCTGCGTATTAAGAGAGGTAAGCCGGAAGTGGGTTCCATTTTCCTGAATGCTTATCAGGACGGTAATAATGTTGTGATAGAGGTTAAGGACGATGGGAACGGAATTGATGTAGAAAGCGTTAAGAATAAGGCGATTGAACGTGGCGTTATTACGCCTGACCAGGCAGCGACCATGAGTGAGAAGGATATTATCAACCTTCTTTTCCATGCAGGTTTTTCAACTGCCAAGACCATATCGGACGTATCAGGCAGGGGTGTAGGACTTGACGTAGTTAAGTCTAAGATCGAATCCTTAAGCGGTGAGGTAGAGGTAAAATCCAGCCTGGAGGAAGGAAGTACCTGGACAATCAGGCTTCCGTTGACGCTTGCAATTATTCAGGCTTTAATGGTTACGGTTGGAGGGGAAAAATATGCGGTCTCCCTTGGCAGCATTCAGACCATTGAGGATATCAGCCCAGATGATGTAAAGCTTGTAGAGAACAGAGAAGTGATTAATTTAAGAGGCAGTGTAATCCCTATTATCAGATTAAGTGATGAGTTGGATATAGAAAGCAGTAAGGCGCCGGATGAAAATATTATGGTAGTTATTGTCAAGAAGGGCGAGAGACTGGCAGGCCTGGTAGTGGATGAGCTGATAGGACAACAGGAGATCGTCATTAAATCGCTTGGCAAGTACATCAGTAAGTGCAGGATCATCAGCGGTGCAACTATATTAGGAGATGGTGAAGTGGCACTTATTTTGGATGCTAACGCATTGATATAAGACAGGGGGAAGAAGAATGGATGAACTGAAAGTTTCTGGTCTGGACGGAGCTGATGTAAAGGCAGGGTATGATACGCAGCAATATATCGTGATAAAGCTTGGACATGAGCAGTATGGTATTGATATTAAATTTATTGATAATATTGTGCGTATGCAGCATATTACCAGAGTACCCAAGGTAGCCGATTATCTGAAGGGAGTCATAAACTTGCGCGGTGAGGTTATACCGGTTATGAGTCTTCGGCTTAAGATGAATCTGGCGGCAGATGAGTTTACCAAGGCTACCAGAATCATTATATTGAAACTGGAGCAGCATGGTACCATTGGCGTTATTGTGGATGAAGTGAGAGAGGTTGTTACCTTGAGTCCCAGCCAGATTGAAAGAGCTTCCTATGATGGGAAAGAGGACAAAACAAGTTTTATTATGGGTATTGGTAAGCATGAGAATGAGCTGATATCCCTTCTGGATCTGAATGCCGTAGCTCTGGAAAAATGAATGGATGAACAGCAAGGGAAGAAGTTATAGTTAGTGTATAGGAGGGACCATGAAGGACCTTAATATGGAACAATTATCCAATCAATATTTTGATGTTTTGAAGGAATTAGGCAATATTGGAGCCGGAAATGCCACTACGGCGCTGGCACAATTAATCAACTGTAAAGTGGATATGTCCGTACCACAGGTTAAGCTGCTGGATTTTCAGGACTTGGGCGATGCTGTAGGTGGTGATGAACAGATTATGGTTGGCATATATCTTCAGGTTACGGGAGATATAGAGGGCAGCATGATGTTTATTCTCCCCCAGAGTGCTGCAGCTCATTTGGTAAATAAACTAATGTGCGGAATGCTTGGTATTGATGAGGAAGTGCAGGAGGAATATCAGTTTGGAGAGATGGAGTGCTCTGCAATCAAGGAAGTAGGGAATATTATAACCGGCGCATATTTAAATGCATTATCCAGTCTTACAAGCTTGAAGATAACCCCATCCATACCGCAGCTTGGTATTGATATGGCAGGAGCGCTGCTCAGCGTTCCTGCGGTTGAATTTGGTATTTTAGGGGATAAAATTTTGTTTATTGAGACGAAATTTTCAGATGATATTGAATTAGATGGTTACTTTATTATGATTCCGGATATGGAGTCCTACGGAAAGATTTTAAAATCACTTGGTGTAATGTAGGCTCAGCGGAAAAGGCGGGAGACGGTAAGAACATGGGTGTTATTATAAAAGTGGGAATGGCGGATTTAAAGACATGTAAAGGAGAGGATGGAGTAACTACATTGGGGTTAGGTTCCTGCGTGGGAATTGCAATCAGAGATCCTATGACCGGCGTTGGCGGCCTGGCTCATATTATGTTACCCGATAGCACAGAAATTAGAAATAATACAAACAGACCTAAATTTGCAGATACCGGAATAGAAGATTTGGTAAATGAGATTGTACGTTTAGGAGGAAGTCGAAACAGACTTGTAGCCAAAATAGCTGGCGGTGCACAAATGTTTGCCTTTGGCGGAAAAAATGATAATATACGTGTAGGGCAGCGCAACGTTCTTGCCAGCAAAAAAAAACTTAGCGCAATGAAAATTCCAATTCTTGCGGAGGATACAGGAAAAACATACGGTAGAACAGTGGTTTTTTATCCTAAAACAGGAGACTTCCATATACGTTCCGTGGGTATGCCGGAGAAGATAATTTGATAAATAAATTTTTCAAAGGCAGATTTCTGCTTGACGTAAAGCGTGCTTTTGGGTATACATTACATATTGCACATATATTATATATATAATGCATACACAAGGCATCTTTTGCGTATATACGATGGATGGAATATTAGGAGCATGGAAGATTTTTATGAAAAAAGACAAATTATTTGCACCATTTTTAATGCTTCTTGCAGGGGCGGTTGTCAGCTTAATGATGTATTTTTTTCATTACAGCAGTAAGGAAATGCTGCCAGTTCTTTTGATTGTTCTTGTAGTTTTTTATATAGCCGGAAGTTTTATACAAATGAAAGTAAATTCTTTTGTCCGGCAAATCAATGAGGAAATAGCCGCTAAGGAAGCAGAGGAAGCCGAAAAGGCAGAAGAAGTGCCGGAAATGGGAGAGGCAGGGGAAGAAACAGAAAGTGCCGGGGCTCAAGAGGACGGAGAGACATAATTGACTTTAGGTGATGGAGGTAGCAATGGACGAAGCGGGAAGAAATAAGCTTTGGGAGAGTTATGAAAAAACGAAATCGCCTGAAATCAGGGAGAAGCTTATATTAGAATATGCACCGCTTGTAAAGCTGGTGGCAGGGCGCCTTAGTATGTATTTAGGATATAATGTGGAATACGATGACCTTGTAAGCTATGGTATTTTTGGGCTGATTGATGCAATTGATAAGTTTGACAGTATGAAGGCCGTAAAATTTGAAACCTATGCCAGCTTGCGTATCCGTGGAGCAATTCTTGACCAGATCAGGAAGATGGACTGGATTCCAAGAACCATCAGGCAAAAGCAAAAGAAAATAGATGCGGCGGTAAAGGAGATTGAAGCTGCTACAGGGCGGACAGCCACAGATGAGGAAATTGCCCAAAATCTTGGTATCTCGGAGAATGATTATACGTCCTGGCAGTCTCAGATGAAGATTACCGGAGTAGTTTCCTTAAATGAGTTTATGGAATCCGGTGCGGAGATACCGGCGGAGCAGACTCAGCAGCGCCGTTTTGACAGTCCGGAAGAAGTTATAGAAAAAGAGGAATTAAAGAAAGTACTGAATAAGGCGTTAGAGCTTTTGACGGAAAAGGAAAAAAAGGTTATTTTACTTTATTATTATGAGGATCTTACGCTGAAAGAAATCAGTAATGTGTTAGAGGTATCCGAATCAAGGATATCTCAGCTTCATACCAGGGCGCTTCAGAAAATGAAAACGAAAATGGGCAACTATATGGGAATATTCTCAGCATAAGTTACCTTTTGGGTGCAGAAGGAATAAAAATCTGCCGGAAAGGGTATGGTATTTTATGACAATTAGTCGCGTGGAGCTTCAGGGACAGGTAACGAGAGCACAGGATTTTACTACGATCAAACATAATGAAGATAATAAAGTAACGGTGGATCAGAACAACTTTCAACAGCAGTTTGGTCGTACCGTGGAAAACAGAGTACGTCAGGTACGCCAAGGCGACCATGCGGAAAGACAGGAAAAACGCTTTGACGCAAAGGATGAAGGCAATGGGAAATATGCTGGGGATGGCGGACGAAAGCGTAAGCGGGAAGAAAAAGAAATAGATGGAAAAGTGCTTTTGAAAAGTCAAAGAGGCATTGATATCAAAATCTGAAAAGCATTTGCGGGCTTTTGGGAGCATGGGAGATTAGTATGGGAGTAATGGAAATAGTTCTTATTTTGCTTGGGGTTGTTATTTTTATAGTCAGTTTTTTGATTCCGGCAGGAAAAAAAGAGGATGTGCAGTATGATGCAGGCTTAAGCGAGGATGCCGTTAGAGAGATGGTGGAAAAGGAAGCCGGAAATGTAAAGTCCACGGTAAGCGATATGGTGGATGAGACGATTACCTATGCTATTGAAAAGTCAGAGCGTGCCATGGAGCGTCTTACCAATGAAAAAATAATGGCGGTCAATGAGTATTCTGATACGGTACTTGAGGAAATCAATAAAAATCATAAAGAAGTAGTATTTCTGTATGATATGTTAAATGATAAGCATGATACTTTGATGGCAACAGTCAGTGAAGCAATGAAAAAAGAAAGTGAAGTCAGACAGACATTGACGGATGCTGAGGTGACAGCTAAGGAGGCAGAGGCTAAAGCGAAAGAGATACAGGGCGCTTTGGATAAGGCAGTTGATAATACAAAGAAGGCGATAGAAGCGGCGGCATCTCTGGATAAAGTCACTTTCGAGTCAGCACCTAAGATGGCAGCGGAACCTGTGCAGGTGGAGAAAGAACAGGATACGGATGAATTTAAGCCAATCAGCGCAGAGAAATTGGAAGTAATTCATCAGCCACCGGAGGAAAAAGCAGAGGAAAAAGAGGTGGCTAAGACATCCGGAAGAGGCAGAAGAAAGTCTAAGGTTTCAAAAGCGGCACTTAAGGATATCTTGCCGGAAGGCGTACTTGCAAAGGAGGAAACAGCCCCGGCCTTAGAGACTGAAGCGACCGCGGCGCCCGAGGTGGCCTCAAAGGAAAGTGAAAACCCGGACGCAAGGAATAGCAATGAGAAAATATTAGAGCTACACAAAGCGGGCAAGTCTAATATGACAATAGCAAAGGAGCTTGGTCTTGGTGTAGGAGAAGTCAAGCTTGTAATTGATTTATATGAAGGAAATTAAGGAACGCTGGTAAATATGATGAATTTAAAATATTATCTGAGAGGCCTTGGGATAGGCATTGTTGTGACGGCGTTAATTATGGAGATCGCGGTCGGAGGCAGGAAACAGGTTCTCAGCGATGAGGAAATTATGGAGAGGGCAAGAGAGCTGGGCATGGTTGAGGAGAGTACTGTGCTGGCAGATACGGTTGCAGGACAGTCCGCGAATGCGGCCAGCGGACCAGATGCGGAGGCAAAGGCGAAGGAGCCGGAAAAATCTGAAATACCTACGCCGCTTGAAAAGACACCGCAGCCGGAAGATGGTGCAAAGAAAACACCTTCAGGGGAAGATGAGGCAGCATCCCCGGCAGCCATTACAGAAAAAACAGCAGTACCTTCAGCGGAAAAAACACCTGTGCCTTCAGCAGAAAAGATAACCGAGCCAGAGGCTACTTTGGCACCAAGAGAAGAAGATGAGCCTGACAACCTGCCTGTATCAACGATGACTCCTGATATTGACAGGGAGGATATACAGACAGAATCGCCGGCTACAACGCCGGAGGAAACGCCCATACCTGCAGAGACATCCCCGATGGCTGAAGCGGCGGCTTCACAGACCGGCAGTATTCAAATCAATAGCGGTGAGGGTTCTTATACTGTGAGCGTTAAGCTGCAGGAAGCAGGTTTGATAAGTTCGGCATCGGAGTTTGACAGATATTTGTTTCAGAATGGATATGATAGGAAAATTCGCACAGGAGTTTTTGAGATACCGTCAGGAGCGGATTTAGAAAGCATAGCGAAAATTATTACAAGAGCGGAGTAAAGAGAGCTGTTATCCCTTGGGGTAGCAGCTTTTATACCATAAGCTGACTTGCGAAGCATAGCAGCATGAATTGCTCATAAACGTGGTTTTTGACAGTGAATCTTGTGGAAACAGGCTTGACCATCGGTCGGGGAAATGTTATAGTTAATGTATCATAAATTCGACTGTTGGTCGATAGAATAGGAGGCGGCTTATGAACTTTGAAGAACTTTTTACAATGGTAAAAGAAAAATTTACGCAGTTAGATATGAGCGGCATGAAAGAGCACCTGGCGTATCAATTTAATATTGAGGGAGATGCGGAAGGTACCTTTTATGTGGAAGCAAAGGACGGTAAGCTGTATGTGGAGCCTTATGAGTACCATGACAGAGATGCGTTATTTACCTGTAAAGCAGAAACACTGCAGAGAATAGCAGAAGGGCATTTGGATCCCATAAAGGCAGTAAGCCTGAAAATGCTTAAAGTAGAGGGAGATATCGGGAAGGCATTAAAATTTAAGGATTTGTTAAAGTAACACCAGAGCGTTTTTTCAACCTAAGATAAATGTAACAAATGCTGTCACGCTCTGCGAGTCAGCTTATTGTAAAAAGAATGGAAATTGCAGGCAGCTTGATAGATGCCTGTCAATTTCCTTTTTTTGGATTGATGGACAGTCTGCTGCCCTGGTACCATGGCAGCTTGCTGCCTATTATAAAATGGAGACTCCTTTTTTGGTGAGTTCTTCCATTGCGGATGCAGGCCAGAGGGAAGATTGAACTTCACCAATGTGGGCTTTGCGCAGGAAAAACATGCAAATTCTGGATTGGCCAATACCACCCCCGATTGTGAAAGGCAGTTCGTTATTCAGGATAGCTTTCTGGAAGGGCAGATGAGCCCGCTCTACGCAGCCTGCTTTTTGCAACTGGCTCTGTAAGGAAACAGCGTCCACACGGATTCCCATAGAGGAAAGCTCTAAGGCAATATCCAGTACGGGATAATAAACCAAAATGTCGGCATTTAATGCCCAATCGTCATAGTCTGGGGCACGGCCGTCATGAGGGATGCCGGATGCAAGCAAATCGCCAATCTGCATAAGGCAGACGGCGCCTTTTTCTTTGGTGATGTGATATTCCCGTTCTTTGGGAGAACAATCAGGGTAGAGGTCTTCCAGCGCCTGGGTGGTGATGAAAAATATTTCTTCCGGTAATAGTTCTTTTATGTAGTCGTAGCGGATGGACATATACTTTTCTGTTTTCCGCAGAACCTTATATACATTCCGCACCGTATCCTTAAGGGTATCCATACAGCGCTGCTCTCCGGATATGATTTTTTCCCAGTCCCACTGGTCTACGTAGATAGAATGTATATTGTCGGTTTCTTCGTCCCGGCGGATGGCGCTCATGTCAGTGTACAGACCCTCGCCCATCTGAAAACCATATTTTTTCAGCGCGTAGCGTTTCCATTTTGCAAGGGAATGAACAATCTCCGCTTGTGCATCGCCCTGCTCTTTAATACCAAAGGAAACGGGGCGTTCCACACCGTTTAGATTGTCATTTAATCCGGAAGAAGGGTCCACGAACAAAGGCGCTGATACCCGCAAAAGATTTAATCGTTCCGACAGAAGATTCTGGAAAAAATCTTTTACCGTTTTGATTGCAATCTGGGTTTCGTGAAGATTTAATGCTGATTGATAGTCATCGGGAATGATACATTGCTTCATAGATCTCAATCCTTTCATTTTTACGTTTCTTTACAGTTTTTTATTCCCGCGGGCAACGAGCCAAGCAGACGTGCCTGCACGGATATTTGGCGGCTGCCGCGGCCAATACTTATTATAATAAATATGCATTTTTTCGCAAGTTTAAATATAAAAATAATGGGAGATTTACATGAAAAATTTCTTGCAGGCCGATAATCTTTATGTTATAATTTCTTGACATGACAATAAAACACGCATATTGATTGAATGTTGGTGCTTTTTTGAACGCTGTGTGAACGGCATAGCGAAAGGGTCTGCAGGAGAGAAGAAAATATGCGGAAGAAAAACCAAATGGAGGTAGAACAATGAGTGTTATTTCAATGAAGCAGTTGTTAGAGGCAGGTGTTCATTTTGGACATCAGACAAGAAGATGGAACCCTAAGATGGCTCCTTACATCTTCACAGAGAGAAATGGTATCCACATTATCGATTTGCAGAAATCTGTGGGGAAGGTTGATGAGGCTTACAGGGCAGTGTTCGAAATCGCTTCACAGGGCGGAACAATCCTGTTTGTTGGAACAAAGAAGCAGGCGCAGGATGCTGTTAAGGCGGAGGCAGAGCGCTGTGGTATGTATTATGTGAATGAGAGATGGTTAGGTGGTATGATGACCAACTTTAAGACCATCCAGAGTAGAATTGAGCGTTTAAGGGCAATTGAGACTATGGCAGAAGACGGTACTTTTGATGTTCTTCCGAAGAAAGAGGTTATCGCCCTTAAGAAGGAATGGGAAAAGCTTGAGAAGAACTTAGGCGGTATCAAGAATATGAGCAGGATTCCAGATGCTGTTTTTGTGGTAGACCCTAAGAAGGAAAGAATCTGCGTGCAGGAAGCACATGCACTGGGCATTACTTTGATTGGTATTGGTGATACCAACTGTGATCCGGAGGAACTGGATTATATTATTCCTGGTAATGATGATGCAATCCGTGCCGTTAAGCTGATTGCGTCTAAGATGGCGGATGCTGTAATTGAGGCAAATCAGGGTGAGGAGAATGTAGAGGATCAGATGGAAGAAGCGGCAGCGGCTGAAGAAGCATCGGAACCTAAGGATATTGAGGAAATTGTAGCAGCAGATGCGGAATAAATAGTTTGGCGCTTATGCAGAGATATGGTTACTTAAAATTGATGTGGCATTGATAGTTAAGAGAGCGCCTGGAAATGGAGGAAAAAATGGCTAATATTACAGCGGCTATGGTGAAAGAATTAAGAGAGATGACCGGGGCAGGCATGATGGACTGCAAGAAAGCCCTTGGAGAAACAGACGGAGATATGGATGCTGCGGTTGAGTTCCTTAGAAAGAACGGACAGGCAAAGGCGGAAAAGAAGGCTGGCAGAATTGCTGCGGAAGGACTTTGCAAGGTAGCCCTTAAGGACGATAAGACAGCGGCAGTGGTAGAGGTTAACTCTGAAACAGACTTTGTAGCGAAGAATGAAGAATTCCAGACTTTTGTAGATGCGGTTGCAAAGCAGGCAGTTGAATCTGATGCGGCTGACATGGATGCATTCATGGCGGAGAGCTGGAATCTTGACGCATCCAAAACGGTAAAAGATGCACTTGTTGAGAAGATTGCAAAGATCGGCGAGAATTTAAATATCAGAAGATTTGAGAAGGTAACTGCTGAAAATGGCTGTGTTGTGTCTTATGTACATGGTGGCGGAAGAATTGGCGTTATCGTTGAGGCGGATACGGATGTAGTAAACGATGCGGTTAAAGAAGCTTTGACAAACCTTGCTATGCAGGTTGCTGCATTGTCTCCTAAATATGTGTCCACAGCAGAGGTTTCGGAAGAATATAAGGCTCATGAAAAAGAAATTCTGTTAGCGCAGATTGCCAATGACCCTAAGATGGCAGGCAAGCCGGAGAAGGTGATTGAGGGTGCTGTGACAGGACGTCTTAATAAGGAGCTGAAAGAGGTTTGTCTGTTAGAGCAGGTATATGTAAAGGCTGAGGACGGCAAACAAACTGTTGCACAGTATGTGGCGCAGGTTGCAAAAGAAAACAGTGCGAACCTTTCTATCAAGAAATTTGTTCGCTTTGAAACCGGTGAAGGCTTGGAGAAAAAGGTGGATGATTTCGCAGCAGAGGTTGCAGCTCAGGCAGGTATGTAGTGAGAGAATCATGTATCTGACAGCTGGTGGTGAGAAGCTGGCAGGTTTTAAAATCGGGATTCCTTATGTGGAACCCCGATTTTTATGTAGGTAAAAAAAGTGATAGAAAAAGTAAAAAAATCCACAAAAAATGTAGATTGTAAATCCATAATTTAGTATAATGGGTTAAAGTAGGATAAACGTAGCGGTATTTTGTCTTTTTTCAGGACTCCTTAATGGGAAAAGGATGAGTTTCTGCAACAGCTCAGCTTGTTTGAACTGTTATGGATTGCTGCTTACGAGGTGAACAGTAATTAATTTAACTCTTTCACATAAAAGTATATTGTGTTACAATATGTGCAAGTGTTTTACAAGGAGTTAAGGGCTTATGACGGGAGGATATGATCGGCGTAAAAGGATTCGGCGGCTCAAAAAGATCATATTAGGGACGATTGCGGCGGCAATTATAATTCCGGTTATAGTGAGTATTTTACTTGGGGTGCGTGTTGTTTCTCTTGAAAGCAGGGTGAAAGAATTAGAGGCTATGCTTCTGACAGAAAAGGAGAAAAGCGCCGGGGCAGATGTATTTACTTCATCTGGCATTGAGGAATCAGCCCGCAATAAGGAAGAAGATGTGCAGCAGGATACGGAAGACTTACAGGCGGATACTGACGGTATTGTAAAAGAAGTGTACCTGACTTTTGATGATGGGCCAAGTGCAAATACGGATAAAATTTTGGATGTTTTAAAGGAATATGATGTGCACGCCACTTTTTTTGTGGTAGGGAAGACGGATGAACATTCTACTCGCATGTATCAGAGAATTGTGGACGAGGGCCATACCTTGGCGATGCATTCTTACAGTCACAAATATGATGAAATTTATGAGAGCAAGGAAAGCTTTGTGGAGGATTTGACGAAGCTGCAGGAATATCTATATCAGATTACAGGCATCTGGCCCAGATACTATCGTTTCCCGGGGGGCAGTTCTAATACGGTAAGTAACGTAGAAATGCAGGAGCTGATTGCATATTTGAATGAAAATGGAATAACCTATTTTGATTGGAATATTTCCTCAGGAGATGCGGTCAGAGAGGACTTAAGCGTAGATGCCTTTGTAGATAATTGTGTTAATAAGTTAGATAGCGTGAATATAGGTATGATTTTAATGCATGATGCCAAAGATAAGGTAACAACGGTGGAAGCGCTCCCGGAGGTAATAAAGGTAATTCAGGAGCGGGGAGATACTGTCATTTTACCAATTACGGATGAAACGAAGCCAGTTCAGCATGTTTTATCAACTAACATAAATTAAGCAAGATAAGAATGGAGGATTTTAAAGATGGGTTTTTTCTCAGATTTAAAGGATGATTTATCTCAGGCAGTAAACGAACTCTTGCCGGAAGAAGGCGCTGAAGAAGTAGTGGAAGAAACTGTCAAGGAGGAAACAACAACGGAGGAAAAGGTTGCGGATGAAGCGGAAGATGTATCGGATGCATCACCGAGCGTGCTGGAAAATACAAATACAATATCTTATATGTCCAGAAATGAACCAAAATACACACCAGAGAGCGTTGCATCGGTTACGGTGAATGATTTTGCCGCAGATTTAAGTCAGATGCTTGAAAATGTAGAGGATGTAAAAGTGCCCGAAGATCCGGAACCGGTTTACGAGCCGCCCGTAGTAGAAAAGAAGGAGCCAGTTACAATGATAGATAATTCTTCCAAAAAGCCTACTGATGAAACTTCCATACTTACGGAGTCCATGATTATCAACGGAAATATAGCAACGGAAGGCGCCCTTGAAGTGAGAGGAAGCATTGTAGGAAATGTAGAAGCTTTAGGCAAGTTAAACATTACCGGTATTATACAGGGAAATTCTCAGGCAGCGGAAATTTTTGCAGACGGTGCAAGAGTAACCGGAGAGCTTAGAAGCCAGGGAAGCATTAAGGTGGGACAGAGCACAGTTATTCTTGGCAATATTTATGCAAACAGCGCTGTGATTGCAGGGGCTGTAAAGGGTGACATTGATGTAAGAGGGCCGGTTATTTTAGATGCATCAGCAATCGTTATGGGGGATATTAAGTCTAAATCAGTACAGATTAACAATGGTGCTGTAATTGAAGGTATGTGTTCACAGTGCTATGCTGAAGTTAATCCTTCATCCTTCTTTGAAGAATTGAAAAAAATAAAATAGATTTGCAGATGATTGGAGGCCTGAGGGATTCTTATGCAGAGAATTTTACTGAAATTAAGTGGTGAGGCGTTGGCAGGAGATAAGAAAACCGGATTTGATGAGGATACGGTGCGCGGTGTTGCTTTGCAGGTGAAGCAGCTTTTGGATGATGATATCCAGGTAGGAGTAGTCACAGGTGGAGGAAATTTCTGGCGGGGGAGAACGAGTGAAGCCATTGACAGAGTGAAGGCTGACCAGATTGGTATGCTTGCAACGGTCATGAACTGTATTTATGTGTCTGAAATTTTTCGCAGTGTGGGTATGAAGACTGCAATTCTTACACCTTTTGCGTGCGGATCTTTTACAAAGCTTTTTTCAAAGGATAGAGCCAATCAATATTTTGAAAAAGGTATGGTGGTTTTCTTTGCAGGAGGAACAGGGCATCCTTATTTCTCTACTGATACGGGAGTAGTGCTTCGGGCGGTAGAAGTAGAGGCTGATGTGATTTTGCTTGCGAAGTCAATTGACGGTGTCTATGACAGTGATCCGAAGATGAATCCGGCAGCGCAGAAGTATGACGAGCTCAGTATAGATGATGTGATTGCGGCTAACCTTCAGGTGGTAGATATGACAGCGTCCATATTGGCTAGGGAAAATAAGATGCCCATGTGGGTATTTGGCCTAAATGAAGCGGACAGCATTGTGAACACTGTCAGGGGGAAATTCAGCGGAACGAAAATAACCGTGTGATAAAAACTTAACGTATCTAAGCGGATAAATGTTTCTGGGTGGAAACGGCTATATAATGAAAGGGCTTATAAAATGGATGAGAGATTAGAAATTTATAATAATAAAATGAAAAAAACGTATGAGCATCTGGATGGAGATTATCAGGGAATCAGAGCAGGGCGTGCCAATCCCCATGTACTTGACAAGCTTCGGGTGGATTATTATGGAACGCCTACACCGATTCAGCAGGTGGGAAATGTCACGGTTCCTGACGCTAGAATGATTCAGATTGCCCCATGGGAAAAATCTTTGATTAAGGCAATCGAGAAAGCGATTATGGCATCTGATATTGGCATAACACCTTCCAATGACGGATCGGTTATAAGACTTACATTTCCTGAGCTTACTGAGGAGCGCAGAAAAGATTTGGTAAAGGATGTTAAAAAGAAGGCAGAGGAAAGCAAGGTTGCCATCCGCAATATCAGAAGAGATGGAAATGATGCGTTCAAAAAGTTAGCGAAGGCAGAGGTATCGGAAGATGAAATTAAGGAGCTTACGGATGAACTGCAAAAGCTGACAGATAAATATATTAAGGATGTTGATAAGCTAATGGAGGAAAAATCAAAGGAAATCCTTACGGTATAGGATAGGGAGCTTTGAACAGTGAATAAGCTGGATTGCGAAGTGTGACAGCGCTTGATATTTCTTCGTATCAGAACATAAATTCATAAAGAAGGAGGGGCAGGCGATTATGTTTTAGTCGTGTTGCCCTTTATTTCCGCAAGAGAGGTTTTGTCTTATGGCAGAAAAAAAGGATCTGGTAATGCCAAAGCATGTGGCGATAATATTAGATGGCAATGGAAGATGGGCAAAGAGTAAGGGAATGCCAAGAAATTATGGACATATTCAGGGGGCAAAGACCGTAGAGGTTATTTGTGAGGAGGCCTATCGGATGGGAATTCAGTATCTTACCGTATACGCCTTCAGCACAGAGAATTGGAGCCGTCCCAAGGAGGAAGTGGATGCGCTCATGAAACTTTTACGCAATTATATGAAAACCTGTCTGACCACAGCCAAAAAGAATCGAATGTGTGTGCGTGTACTTGGGGATAAGACAGGTTTGGATGAGGATATTAGAAACAGAATCGCACAGCTGGAGGAATCTACGAAGGATAATGACGGCCTGCATTTTCAGATTGCCCTAAATTATGGAGGCAGAGATGAGATTGTGCGCGCTGTGAAGGAGATTGCTAATCGGGTGGAAAAAGGAGAGATTTCGGCAGAGGATGTGACGGAGGATTATTTGTCAGGGCTTCTTGACACAGGCAGCTTGCCAGAGCCGGACCTGCTTATTCGTACCTGTAATGAACAGAGGATATCCAATTTCCTTCTCTGGCAGTTGGCCTATACGGAATTTTATTTTACACCTGTGGCATGGCCTGATTTTTCAAAGGAGGAATTGGTAAAAGCTGTGGAAGCATATAATCATAGGGATAGAAGATACGGCCGGATAGAGGAGGAATAGGTCATGTTTATGACGAGGTTACTTAGCAGTATTGTTCTTGTGGCGCTGGCGCTTACCACCGTGCTTGCCGGAGGATATGTGCTGGCGGCGGTGCTTCTTATGCTGGCTCTCATTGCGTTTGGCGAGCTTATGAAGGCCTGTAAGCTTGTGGAGCCTAAGGGAATAAGGGGGCTGGAAATAATAGGCTATGTGGGAATCACTGCTTATTATCTGTTGATGGTATTTGTGGAGGATTCACGGTACCTGTTTCTTGCAGTGATAACTATTTTAGTGGCCTTTATGTTTCTCTATGTGTTTACATTTCCCAAATACCGGGCTGAACAGATTATGTGCGCTTTTTTCTGCGTTGCCTATGCGCCGATTATGCTGTCTTTCATTTATCTGGTAAGAGAACTTTCCTATGGAATTTATTCCGTATGGATGATTTTTATCAGTTCATGGATTTGTGATACTTGCGCTTATGGGGTGGGTATTTTGTTTGGAAAACATAAGCTGGTACCGGTTTTAAGTCCCAAGAAATCCATCGAAGGAGCATTAGGAGGAATTGTGGGTTCCGCGCTGGTGGGGGCGGCTTATGCTTATTTTATTGTGGAGCATGTGATTCTTGAACAAAAGATTACGTGGATTTTTGTGTTGATTAGCGCAGTGGGAGCAGTGATTTCCCAGGTGGGGGATTTAGCGGCATCTGCTATCAAAAGAAATCATGAAATCAAGGATTATGGAAAGCTGATACCGGGGCATGGAGGCGTCATGGATCGATTTGACAGTGTGATTTTTACAGCGCCTATGATATATTTTTTGACCTTTTTATTAATACACAGCTGACATATGAGGGATTAGGATGAAAAAAATAGGTATTTTGGGATCTACCGGTTCGATTGGTACACAGACCCTTGCTATTGTGAGAAATAATGAAGATTTACAGGTGGCTGCGCTTGCGGCAGGGAGCAATGTGGCAAAGCTGGAGGAGCAGATTCGTGAATTTTCTCCGGCGGTGGCAGCACTCTGGGAAGAAAAAGCAGCGGATGAACTTCGCATCCGGGTAGCAGATACGAATACAAAGGTCCTTTGCGGTATGGAAGGGCTTTTGGAAATTGCTGTCATGGAGGAAATAGAGGTTTTTGTAACTGCCGTTGTGGGCATGATAGGTATAAAGCCGACCATAGCAGCGATTGAGGCGGGAAAGACCATTGCCCTTGCAAATAAGGAAACACTGGTCACTGCAGGGCATCTGATTATGCCCCTTGCAGCCCAAAGGAAGGTTCCGATTTTCCCCGTGGACAGTGAGCACAGTGCTATTTTTCAGTCCATGCATGGGGAAAACAAGGAGAGAATCAGCAAGATTCTTCTGACTGCTTCGGGTGGACCTTTTCGGGGAAGAAGCAGCGCGGATTTAAAGGGAGTGACGGTTGAAGATGCGCTGAACCATCCGAACTGGGCTATGGGAAGAAAGATTACGGTGGATTCCGCTACCTTAGTCAATAAAGGCCTTGAGGTGATTGAGGCAAAATGGCTTTTCGGAGTGGAACCGGAAAAGATTCAGGTAGTGGTGCATCCCCAAAGCATCATTCATTCCATGGTGGAATATGTGGATGGGGGCATTATGGCGCAGCTTGGTATGCCGGATATGAAGCTTCCCATTCAGTATGCGCTGTTTTATCCAGATAGAAGGCCTATGGAAGGAAAAAAGGTGGATTTCTATACGCTTTCTTCTCTTACCTTTGAAAAACCAGATACGGAAACCTTTAAGGGGCTTGCAATGGCTTATAAAGCGATAGAGCTGGGAGGCAGTATGCCAACAGTTTACAATGCGGCAAATGAAAGAGCCGTGGCGCTGTTTCTTGACAGAAGGCTTCGGTTCCTTGAGATATATGATTTGATTGAGGGTGCTATGGAACAGCATAAAACGGTTTGCAATCCGTCTGTGGAAGAAATACTTGAAGCGGAGGCGGAAACCTATGAATATATAAATGCCTATGGCAATGCCCACAGGAGGGATTAAAGTGGCAGTTTCTATTATTTTATTTTTGGTTATTTTTTTTGTAGTGGTAATTTCTCATGAGTTTGGTCATTTTATTTTGGCGAAAAAGAATGGAATCCGTGTGGTTGAGTTTTTTGTTGGAATGGGACCTTCCCTGTTTTCCTTCCAAAAAGGAGATACCAAGTACTCCTTAAAACTGTTCCCCATTGGCGGGGCATGTATGTTTGAGGGGGAAGATGGGCTGGCTGCGGAAAAGGGGGAAATGTCCGAGAAAGCGTTTCCAAATGCGCCGGTTTGGGCGCGCTTTGCCACAATCTTTGCAGGACCTTTGTTTAATTTTTTACTTGCATATTTGATGGCGCTGATTCTTGTATCGGTTTGCGGGATTACAACCTCTGAGGTTCAGGCAGTGAATGAGGGAAGCAAGGCTGAGGAGGCAGGCCTTAGGGCTGGTGATGTGCTCACAAAAATGAATGGAAAACGTATTCATTTAGGAGGAGAGGTTACTTTAATTTCCCAGCTCAATACGAAAGGGGAGAGCCTGACTGTTACCTATAGACGGGATGGACAGGAAAATACGGTGGTAATAGACCCTGCCTATGATGAGACGACCGGGCGTTATTATATGGGGATTGTGGCGGGCGGTTATTTGAAGTGCAATGTGCCACAGACCTTCCAATATGCATTTTATACCATGAAATTTTATGCAGAGGCTACCATCCAGAGTCTAAAGATGCTTGTCACAGGACAGCTTTCCAGAGATGACGTGTCAGGGCCTGTAGGACTTGTAAAGGTGGTAGATGAAGTTTATGATTCAGCCAAAGCTTATGGGGCAATAGAGGTTTTGCTTAATATGATTAATATAGCCCTGCTTTTATCTGTTAATTTGGGAATCATGAATTTGCTGCCTCTGCCAGCACTTGACGGAGGGCGTTTGGTATTTTTACTGGTAGAAGCGATCCGTGGAAAGCCAATACCTCCAGAAAAAGAAGGAATGGTGCATTTAGCTGGAATGGTGGCTTTGATGCTACTTATGGTGTTAGTATTTTTTAACGATATTACAAAGTTTTTTTGATATTTATAAGCAAAAGAAGAAGAATCCTTGTGCAAAATTGCCGAAGTTTGCTTTTTGGCAACTTTGCATAATGGATTCTTTTTTGATAGGAGTATATAATAAATTCATATAATCTATTTCATTTCTATCGTTCCTATGGTCTAAGAAATCTGTTGTAACGGTTTAGCTTATCCGAACTGCTACGCTCTATTTAGTGTCTTTAGAATATTCCATTGACAGTAATGAAAAAATGAAGGGTAACAAAGTGAAAAGAAAATCTAAGGGGATGAAAATAATTTCAGGGGTATATTGGGATCCGGGCCGGAGAGAACAAAATCAGGATTCCATTGCATTACAGCAGGCAGCAGCGGGCAAAAGACGGGTGCTGCTGGCCGCAGTAAGCGATGGAATTGGAGGGCTTAAGGAAGGAGAAACCGCAAGCGGATATATTACAGAGAGGTTAATTGAAAATTTTTATGGTCAGATGCTTTCTCTGGCAGGGAGGAAAAAGGGGAAACATGTAATGGAAAGAAGCCTGCTACGCTGCTTGTATGATATAAACGATGCGCTTAAGAATTATGGGAATGGGAAGGAGCTAAGGCTTGGGGCTACCCTGTCTCTTTTGTTTGTATGGAAAAGGCGTTATATCATTGTGCATTTGGGAGACAGCAGAATCTATCTATGCCGCAAAAAGGAGATGAAGCTTCTGACGAAAGATCATTCCGATGGTGGCAGAGGGCTCACGAAATGCATTGGCAGCTTTCCCTTTCAGGCGCCGGATATTTTGACCGGCAGAATTCGGGGGGAATGTGGGTTTTTATTATGTACAGATGGATTTTACAGAAAATTAAGCAGAGCAGCTTTTGAGGTGTTAAATCCGGCGGATATTGACAGCGAAGAACAGACGGGAAGGCGGCTTCGAGAGATGGCTGCCATAGCATATAAAAGAGGTGAGCAGGATAACATGTCGGCGATTTATGCTATTTTCAGGTAACAGTTTGGTTATGTTTGAACGGTTATGCTTTCAGACGATGATTTTTCAGCGAATCATTTCCACATGAATGGAGAAGCCGGATGGGAGAAATTTTATTTTACAAATATGAGCGGTTGCAGCTGATTGGCAGCGGAGGAATGAGCAAGGTATATCTTGCCAGAGATCTGCATTTAAATCGACTTGTGGCGGTGAAAGAAAGCAAAGAGGAATTTCCTTCGGAGGAGATAGAGCTGTTGAAGGAATTGGAGCACCAGGGACTTCCAAGGATATATGATTACTTTAAACAGGAAGAAAAGATTTATATGGTAATGGAATATATTGATGGGGTGAGCCTTAGGCGTTATCTGAACAAGTACGGTGTGGTGAAGGAGGAACAGGCGGTAAGATGGGCCATAGAGCTGTGCAGAATACTTGGCTATTTGCATGCAAGGCATCCTGCAATTATTTATAGGGATTTAAAACCTGAAAATATTATGATTCAACGGGATGGAACGCTGAAGCTGATTGATTTGGGAGGCGCTTTGCAATATTCCTGCGGCAGTAAAAGAGAAATGCATTGTGTGGGAACCTTTGGATACTGCCCTCCTGAACAGTGGAAGGAAACCCGTGGAGATGTAACCTGGGATGTGTATGGGGTGGGGAAAGTGCTTGGCGAAATGCTCACAGGCATAAATCCTTCCAGGCCGCCCTATGAGAGGCTGCCTTTGGAAGTTTATAACAAGTGGTATCGAAACACACTTAAAAAAATAATACGGACTTGTACAAAAGAGAAAGCCGGTGACAGATATCAGTCCATGGAACAGCTGGAAAATGCGCTGCTGCAATACCATAAGACGGGGATTTGGACAGGAATTAAGAGGAAGATCAAGAGACTTGCGGTATTCCTTACGGGAGCATATGGGATAATTTGCTTACTTTTACCGTTGTCAGAGGGTGTGCCTGTAGATCATATTCCATTACCGTATTTAACCAAGCCTTTGGTTTTTCTGCTGCTTTCATGGGGATTACATCTTATATTTTACAGATTGAAAGAAAAAAGACCTCCCTATAGACAGGAAAAAAATATATGGCTGACGGAAAAGAAGTTTTCCGGGTTGTTTGGCTTTTGGCTGTTTTTGCTTGGAGGTGTGCTGATGAGTGGTTTTTTTGCTATGCCATTACAACCGGTACATGCGGAGGGGGAAGAAGAAAGACTCTGGGTGGAAATGCGTGATGAACAGGGAAGGAAAATGCTCTTAAGGGATGGAGCCGTTTATGTGGCAAGTGATTGTGTACGGTTTGAATTGCCTGCAGGGAGACTTCCGGGACAGGAGCTTGCCGTGCAGGTGGTAGCGAAAGGGGAGGATGGGAGTAAATATTGCAGCCGGATTTTCCTTATTAAGGCGGAGTGAAAGAACGCTTGGCTGTATTTTCATAGAGCGATAACCACTAAATATGAGGGTTGGGCCGTTGACTTGCTATCTTGGTTTTAGTAGAATAGAATGTACGAAAATGTTCATGGATAAAAGAATTGTAAAGGAAATTGCGATGCGAGGGTGGAGGAAATGATGGCGAGAGAAAGTACGAGAGTGATTAGAATTGGTGATAAGGTAATTGGTGGAGGAACCCCTATTTTGATACAGTCAATGACAAACACAAGAACGGAGGATGTTGCGGCGACAGTGGAACAGATTCACAGGCTGGAAAAGGCTGGCTGTGAGATTATCAGATGTACTGTCCCAACGCAGGAGGCGGCTGTGGCAATCGGAGAGATTAAGAAGCAAATTACCATTCCTCTTGTTGCGGATATTCATTTTGATTATAAGATGGCGATTGCGGCTATGGAAAATGGCGCTGATAAAATTAGAATTAATCCCGGAAATATTGGCGGGAAGGATAAGGTAGCCCAGGTGGTAGCCGTGGCCAAGGAGAGGAATATACCCATTCGGGTAGGGGTAAATAGCGGCTCTCTGGAAAGGGAACTGGTGGATAAATATCACGGTGTTACCGCCCAGGGAATTGTGGAGAGTGCCTTGGATAAAGTACATATGATTGAAGAATTGGGATATGAAAATATGGTCATCAGCATTAAATCCTCGGATGTGCTGATGTGTGTAAAGGCCCATGAACTTCTTGCTGCAAAGACAGATTATCCACTGCATGTAGGGATTACGGAATCCGGCACGATTATCAGCGGCAACATTAAATCTTCTATTGGTCTGGGACTGATTCTTCATCAGGGAATTGGAGATACCATCCGGGTATCCCTTACAGGCGATCCGGTGGAGGAGATTAAGTCTGCCAAATTGATTTTAAGGACTTTAGGGCTTCGCAGGGGTGGAATCGAGGTAGTTTCTTGTCCTACCTGCGGAAGGACAAAGATTGATTTGATTGGGCTTGCCAACCAGGTAGAGAATATGGTGGCAGAGTTTCCATTGGATATTAAGGTGGCCGTGATGGGATGTGCGGTCAATGGCCCTGGGGAAGCAAAGGAGGCGGATATCGGTATTGCAGGCGGAATTGGTGAAGGCCTCTTGATTAAAAAGGGTGAGATTGTTAAAAAAGTGCCTGAAAATCAGCTGCTTGCGGTACTTAGAGAGGAATTAGAGCATTGGGATGTGTAAAGGTATAATCGCTTGGCTTTGGTAAGGCGATTTGGAGTGGAGGAAAAATGGCAAAGCAGTTTTTTGAGGTGTTTCCCAAGTTAAATTTGGAAAAGAAAATACAGGATTTATTTGAACAGGTTACGGTGGAGAAGGTTTCTGCTACAAAAAGCAGAGATTTCATTCGTGTTACCATAGCCTGCGATTATCTGATTCCAAAGGAAACGATTTTCAGGGTAGAGTCTGAAATTAAAAAGCAGTTTTTTGCAATTCATGATGTGGCGGTAAAGCTTTATGAGAGGTTTCATTTGTCAGAACAGTATACACCGGAAAAATTGCTGGATGCTTACAAAGAAAGTATCTTGGTTGAATTTAAAGCTTACAGTCCCATTGAATATAACCTGTTAAAAGGGGCGGATATTCATTTTACAGAGGATAAAGAGCTTAGACTGGTAATAGAAGATACCATACCTGCCAGAAGTAAGGCGGAGGAGCTTTCCAGAATTCTTGAAAAAATTTTTAATGAGCGGTGCGGCTTTAGTGTTGTATGCAAGGTGGAGTATAAGGAAAAGAAGTCCGGGAAATATCGACAGGAGGATGATTTGAAAATCGCCCGTCAGGTGGCGGAAATCGCGGCACGGGCCATCCATGCAAAGGACCATGGCATAGATGGTGGGAATATGGCATCGGATGGGCAGGCAGGCGGTGGCTTGCAGGATCATTCTAAAGCCATTTCCCAAACAGTGTTACAAACGGAAGATAAGCCTGCAAGGAACTGGAGCGATGGCAGAGTGCAGGATGGAAACACAGTTCTCTTAGGCGGGGGCAAAAAAGGCGGTGCAGCAGGCAGCGGCAGTGTGTCATCCTTTGGCAGCAGAGAAAAGGGCGGCCTGCGCAAAGGGGACTTTAAGGGAAACCGGGGAGATTTCAGGCGTGCCGTTAAGAGATCAGATAATCCGGATGTGATTTATGGAAGGGATTTTGAGGAGGAAGCCATACCCATAGAAGATATCGTAGGAGAGATGGGTGAGGTGACTATCCGTGGAAAAATTATCAACTTTGATACCAGAGAAATCAGAAATGAAAGAACCATATTCATGTTTGATGTGACGGATTTTACGGACACTATGACCATTAAGCTGTTTGTGCACAATGATCAGGTGGACGAGATGAAGCAGGGGATTAAGAACGGGGTTTTTGTAAAGCTAAAGGGAGTTACCTCCATTGACAAATTTGACAGTGAACTGACAATTGGTTCTGTGACTGGCATAAAGAAAATACCTGATTTCACAGTCTCACGCAGCGACCATAGTGTGCGCAAACGGGTGGAGCTTCACTGCCACACGAAAATGAGTGATATGGACGGAGTGTCTGAGGCAAAGGATATTGTGAAGCGCGCTTACAAATGGGGCCATCCTGCAATTGCAATTACAGACCATGGTGTGGTACAATCCTTTCCGGATGCAAATCATGTGTGGGAGGATCTTTGGAAGGCGGAGAAGGCAAAGCGGAAGGAAGCCGGAGAGGCTGAGCCTGATAAGCAGGACTTTTTTAAGATTATATACGGAATGGAGGCCTATCTGGTAGATGACCTTCAGGAGATTGTGACGGGAGAACAGGGGCAGGATTTTAATGTGGATTTTGTGGTATTTGATATAGAGACCACGGGTTTTTCGCCGGTCAATAACAGGATTATTGAGATTGGAGCCGTGAAAGTACAGAAAGGGGAAATCACAGAGAGATTTTCAACCTTTGTAAATCCGGATGTTCCCATTCCCTTTGAAATTGAAAAGTTAACAGGTATCAACGATGGTATGGTATTGGAGGCGCCGACCATTGAGCAGGTGTTTCCGGAATTTTTAGCCTTCTGTGAGGGAGCTGTATTGGTTGCCCACAATGCGGGCTTTGACATGAGCTTTATAAAAGAAAATGCCCTGCGACAGAAAATAAACCGGGAATTTTCTTATGTGGATACGGTGGGGATTGCCAGAATTCTTTTGCCCCATCAGGGAAAGCATACTTTAGATGCGGTGGCAAAAACCATGGGAGTATCATTGGAAAACCACCATCGGGCCGTAGATGATGCGGAGGCAACCGCCGAAATCTTTGTAAAGTTTATTCCCATGTTGAAGGAAACCGGTGCGGACACGCTTGCTAAAGTAAACGCCCTTGGAGATGCCAGCCCCGAGATCATAAAAAGGCTTCCCTCCTATCATGCGATTATTTTAGCAGAAAATAACATTGGCAGGGAAAATCTTTATGCTTTGGTATCGGAATCTCATCTTACTTATTACAGTAAGCGTCCCAGAGTACCCAAAAGTCTTCTTATGAAACACAGAGAAGGATTGATTTTGGGAAGCGCTTGTGAGGCAGGAGAGCTGTACCGTGCTCTTTTGGAGGGAAAACCGGAGACGGAGATTGCGCGGTTGGTTGGCTTTTATGATTATTTGGAGATACAGCCTCTTGGAAATAACAAGTTTATGATTGAATCCGAGAGAATTTCTGCGATAAATAGTATGGAGGATATTAAGAATATTAACAGGAGGATAGTTGCTTTAGGGGAGGAGTTTCATAAGCCTGTGGTGGCTACCTGTGATGTACATTTTTTAGATCCGGAGGATGAGGTTTACCGCAGAATTATCATGGCAGGTAAAGGATTTGCCGATGCAGATGAGCAGGCCCCCTTATATCTGCGTACCACAGAGGAGATGTTGGAGGAATTTTCTTATCTGGGCAGCGATAAGGCGGAGGAAGTGGTCATTACCAATACCAATAAGATCGCGGACAGAATTGATGTGATGGCTCCGGTGCGGCCTGACAAGTGTCCGCCGGTTATCCCGGACAGTGATAAGACACTGACGGATATCTGTTATAAAAGGGCACATGAGCTGTATGGGGAGGAATTGCCGGTGGTGGTAAAGGAGCGGCTGGAAAAGGAACTGCATTCCATCATAACCAATGGGTTTGCGGTTATGTATATTATTGCCCAAAAGCTGGTGTGGAAATCGGTGGAGGATGGATATCTGGTAGGTTCCCGTGGGTCGGTGGGCTCATCCCTTGTTGCATTTATGGCTGGAATTACCGAGGTTAATTCGCTCAGTGCCCATTACAGATGCCCGAACTGCTTCTATTATGATTTCGATTCGCCGGAGGTGAAAGCTTATGCCGGGAATGCCGGCTGTGACATGCCGGATAAGGCATGCCCTATATGTGGAAAACCTCTGGTGAAGGATGGATTTGACATTCCCTTTGAGACCTTCCTTGGGTTTAAGGGGGATAAGGAACCGGATATTGACTTGAATTTTTCAGGAGAATACCAAAGTAAGGCCCACAAATATACGGAGGTTATTTTTGGAGCAGGGCAGACTTACAGGGCAGGCACCATTGCTACGCTGGCGGATAAAACCGCTTATGGATATGTGAAAAACTATTATGAGGAACGTGGAAAACGGAAACGAGTCTGTGAGATTAACCGCATTGTAGGAGGATGTACCGGTATCAGGAGAAGTACAGGACAGCATCCGGGAGGAATTATTGTTCTTCCCATGGGAGAAGATATCAATTCCTTTACACCGGTTCAGCATCCCGCAAATGATATGAGTACGGACATTGTAACCACTCATTTTGATTACCATTCCATTGACCATAATCTGTTAAAGCTTGATATACTGGGGCATGATGATCCTACTATGATTCGTATGCTTCAGGATTTGACGGGAATAGATCCAACGCAAATACCGCTGGATGATCCGCAGGTTATGTCTTTGTTTCAAAATACATCGGCTCTGGGCATTACGCCGCAGCAGATTGACGGCTGTCCGGTAGGCTCTCTTGGAATACCGGAATTTGGAACGGAGTTTGTTATCCAAATGCTTTTGGATACCAAGCCGAAGCAGTTCTCAGATTTGATTCGGATTTCCGGATTAGGGCATGGAACGGATGTGTGGCTTGGCAACGCACAGACCTTAATTATGGATGGAAAAGCAACGATTTCTACTGCCATATGCTGTCGTGATGATATTATGATATATTTGATTAACCAGGGGATGGACAGCGCCTTATCTTTTACCATTATGGAAAGTGTGCGTAAGGGAAAAGGTTTAAAACCCGAGTGGGAGACAGCTATGATAGAGCAGGGGATACCGGATTGGTACATATGGTCCTGCAAAAAGATTAAATACATGTTCCCCAAAGCCCATGCTGCGGCCTATGTTATGATGGCCTGGCGTATTGCTTACTGCAAGATTAATTATCCGCTGGCTTATTACGCAGCTTATTTTTCGATTCGCGCATCTGCTTTTTCTTATGAGCTGATGTGCTTAGGACAACAGCATCTTGAAAATGCTATGGCGGACTACAAAAGGAGGAGCGATACCCTGTCCAAAAAAGAACAGGATACCCTGAAAGATATGAAAATTGTACAGGAAATGTACGTTCGAGGGTTTGACTTTGTACCGATTGATATCTTTTTGGCACATTCACGGAATTTTCAGATTGTAGATGGAAAGCTGATGCCTTCTTTAAGCAGCATTGACGGACTGGGAGAAAAGGCGGCGGATTCCATCGTGGAGGCGGCAAAGGATGGTCCCTTTTTGTCTAAGGATGATTTTAGGGACAGGGCAAAGGTGTCAAAATCAATTGTGGATTTGATGTATAGCCTGCATCTTTTAGGAGAACTGCCGGAATCCAATCAGATTAGTCTGTTTGATTTTGTCCTGTAGAAGTTTATATGTAAAATGAGAGAAGGATAAAGGTTTGGAAAAGTATTTATATGTTCAGGGATTTTGTAAAGAAATTCACTACACAGGTTTGTATCCGGTGGCCTATAGAAAAGGGGAGCAGGATAATCTTTATAAAAAAACGCATATGTCTTGTGCCTGTTTAGATGGAGCATGTGGGAGTAAGGAGACCTGCGATTTGCTTAAGGACGCTCCGGAGGTGATAGATCCGGAAAAGGAATGGAGGCTCAGAGAAAGGATGAAGGGTACAAAAGAATAAAACAGGCTGGCGAAAAGCCAGCCTGTAAACTAAGATAATATTTTATCCAAAGTTTGGAATAAAACTTTTATGTCGATAGGTTTGGCAATATGCCCGTTCATACCGGCGCTTAAAGCTTCCTGCTTATCTTCTAAAAAGGCATTGGCAGTCATGGCAATGATTGGAATGGATGATTGTTCACAATCCTTCAGCGCGCGGATAGCCCTGGTTGCCTCATAGCCGTTCATAACAGGCATTTGGACGTCCATCAGAATAAGCTGATAGTAGTCCGGTTCAGAATTCTTCAGCATATCTACGGCTATTTCTCCGTTGCTTGCTATCTCAACGGAAAATCCTGCCTCGTTTAAAATTGCAGTGGCAATTTCCTGATTTAGTTCATTATCCTCGGCCAATAAAATACGGCCTGTGTAATGGGCAGTGAGCTCGGAAGCGGCTTTGTTTCGCTCGATTTCGTCTGCATTTACGATGGAATTCAGGCATCTTCTTAAGTCCGACATAAACAAGGGCTTGCTGCAAAAAGCTGTGACGCCGGCTTCGGTTGCCTCATCCTCTATGTCCGCCCAGTCATATGCGGTTAAAACAATAATGGGTACATTTTCACCGGTTTCTCTTCGGATACTTCGCGCAACTTCAACCCCATTCATATCAGGCAGGCGCCAATCAATGATATAAACACAATAATTGTCATTGCGCATAAGGGACTGACGGGTGCGCAGTACGGCTTCCTTGCCTGATAAGGTCCATTCCGCACGCATACCTATTTGCTGGAGCATGTAGGTTACACTGTCGCAGGTGTTGAAATCATCATCCACCACAAGAGCCCTGCAATCCTTCAATTCCGGTATGATAAGAGGCTCCTTTGTTCCGGAATATAAGCGGAAGGTAAGACAGAGAATAAATTCTGTCCCTATACCCTGTTCGCTTTTCACGTTGATGGTTCCATTCATCATATCTACAATGTTTTTGGTGATTGCCATTCCAAGACCGGTTCCCTGGATGCCGCTGATTGTGGAGTTCCTTTCTCTTTCAAATGGTTCAAAAATATGCTCCACAAATTCTTTGCTCATTCCAATGCCCGTGTCTTTGATATGAAATTCGTAGGTTCCATAGCCTGCCTGGGCATTGGTTTTTTCTATCACCCGGATGCTGACTGTGCCGCCCGCACTGGTATATTTGATTGAATTACCAAGTAGATTCAAAAGAACCTGATTCAGCCGAAGCCTGTCGCAATAGATTTCTTCATCCAGAATATCCACCGCATCCATGTACAGATCAAGCTGTTTGGCATAAACGTCCGCCTGTACAATATTGCGTAGTCCATGCAAAATGTCAGGCAGGCTGCATAGTTGTTCATCCAGATGCAGCTTGCCGCTTTCGATACGACTCATATCCAGAATATCATTAATCAGGCTGATTAAATGGTTCCCAGAAGTCATAATCTTCTTAAGATATTCTTCCACCAGTTCCTTTTGTTCAATATGAGTGATGGCAAGTGCCGTAAAACCGACAATGGCGTTCATAGGCGTACGGATATCATGGGACATATTGGAAAGGAAGGTGCTTTTGGCTTTGCTAGCCCGGTTCGCCTGCATAAGAGCATCTTCAAGCAGACTTTTCTTTTCCAGTTCCCGCCGTGTTTCTTCATCCACACTCCTAAAGCCTAAAACAGCGCCATAGTTTTTGGTATCCTTGCCTACAAGAACTAATTTTATCTGGAAATATTTTAATGTGTTTTCGCAGAATGTACGGTAATTGATGTAGTACGTTTTCTTTTCAAGTAAATCTGTTCTGAGCTGATCGAGGGATAATGCATTTCGGATCATATTGCGGTCATCGGGATGAACACAGGTTTGTATGTAGCGCTCTATGCTTTCATTCAGGGTGATTTCGCCGGAAAAAATGGAACTTAATACATGTTGTTCGCAATCTTCAAGCCGAAGGATGTTTCCCATACCGTTTTCAAGATTGAAAAAGCAGACAAGATTATAATCAATGCTGAGCGCCCGAACCAATTCCGCCTGCCGCTGTTCCTGTTCAAGACGGTCCCTTCGCTCCTGAAGCTTTTGAGCGGTACAATCTAAAAGAAATCGCTGATAAAACAGTTCGCCGTGTTCTTCTATCAGTTTAACATTGCCCATGATATGCAGTATTTCACCATCGGTATGCTGTACGCGGTATTCTACACTGACATTGTCATCTGCTTTTTTCAAGGATAGGATAGAAGCGCGCAATGCGTCTCTGTCTTCGTCCAGCACAGAGGCTGCAACCAGGTCAAACCCGGCTTCCTGCAGAGCCTCCTGGGATTCAAAACCTAAGATCTTGAGGGCGGCCCTGTTGATGCTTATGATGTGGGAACCGTCCACAGAATGACACATGATGCCACAGTCCAGTGTTGTGAAAAGAGTTTCCAGGGTATGGTTCTTTTTGATAATTTCCTGCTCGTAAGCGCGTTCCTGTGTTATGTCAATGGCCACGCCAACGGTGCCCATAACGGTGCCGTCAAGATCGTACAATGGTGATTTGTAGGTGGTAAGCAATCGTTTACCTTCCCCGGTTTGAATAATCTCCTCAGATACACAGGTCTTTCTAAGGCTCATGACCATGTTTTCGGATTCAATGCAGGCAGGGTCGTCCTGTTCAACGTTCCATATGTAAGCATGGCCGCGTCCCTGTACCTGTTCCTTGGTTTTGCTGACGGTTTTACAAAAGCTGTCGTTTACTTTCTCGTGTATACCTGTTTTGGTTTTGTACCAGACAAGGTTTGGAACACTGTTGATAGTGGATTCTAAAAATTGGCTGGTCTGCCAGAAATCTTTACTTAGTTTATAAGACTGCTGCCATCTTAAAAACCGAAAACTGACCTCAGATTCCGACATGGGCAGCGTCCATATATCGTCAATTTCGGTCAGATAGTCTGAAAAAAGCGGAAACTGCTCCCTGTCTGCAAGTAAAATTAGTTTAGCCTCTTTGCGCTTGCTGCTGATAAGCGTTTGCAGCGCATGCTTTACATCCAACCCTTGTAAATGAACCAAAATAACATCTGCCCTGGCGGCACATTCTTTGTCGGGTTCGTCACTTTCTGAAAAATAGTGGATAAAATTCTCAAGAGAAGGTATTCCCTTGATAAGGTCAAACAGATTACGCTGGCGGCCTGTTAAATAGAAATGAACGTGGCAACGGTACATTTCTGTTTCCTCCCTTTATGGCAAGATTGATACCCCGTTGCATATGGCGGGATATTTGTTTTGAGCGGGCAGCGAGATAAGCCAGACGTGCCCGCACGGACAGTTGTAAAACTTTTTATCCGTTGTTTCTATAGAAAGTAAAAGAAAATAAAAACCTTAATATACCTATATATTTTACAATGTAAATCCTTAATCTGTCAATTGGATGGAGGGTGATTTTCCTTTAGAATATGCCGGTAATAAAGATTTCCAATCCGATTACAATTAATATGGCGCCGCCTAAAAGCGTTGCCTTGCCTGAGAGCTTTGTGCCAAATTTTTTCCCGATTACAAGGCCTGTCATACAAACCAGAAATGTTACGGCCGCAATGATGAGCGCGCTGGCGCCTGCCATATAAAAGTTATAATCCGCGATGGTAAAGCCAACGGACAGTGCGTCTATGGAGGTGGCGATACCCTGCACAATAAGGGAGAAAAATCCGACTCCGGGCTTTGGAAGTTCCGAATCACTATTTTGAATACCTTCTAATAACATTTTGATGCCAATAAAAAGGAGCAATATAAAAGCAATCCAAGGGATAAATTGCTCGAATGTTTTCAAATATTGGACAATTGTGTGAACACACATCCAGCCGAACATTGGCATGAACGCCTGGAAAAGGGCAAATGTGCCGGCGATTGCGCACATCTTCTCAGGTTTCATTTCCGTCTCATGTAAACCGTTTGCAAGTGATACCGAAAAGGCGTCCATAGCAAGTCCAATGCCCAGCAGAATGCTGTTAAAGAAAAATAATAAATTTGGTTCCATTTTATACCTCCTGTATCTTACAATGCAAAAACCCAAGTACAACAATAACGCTATACTTGGGCATCGTTTCTCAATATACGGACAACATGTATAGCATTATCGTTATACATGAGTCTCGCAATTTAAAGCAAGCCAGGCTAAATAGCCAGTATGTTGACTTGCTGCGCAATACGCTTGCTACTCCCTCATGGGTTTAATGAGTCTCATAATATCATTATCAGCCGGATTTGTCAAATGAAAATGCGTCATAATGGTATGAAAATGCATAATGGTATGGCAAGGTAGCAGTGAAGCCGAAGGCTGAACTTGCCGCGCATATGTAAATCTGATTGCCGGATTGCATCAGGAAAGAGTGAAAAATGCAACCGCAATACCGCCAGGTCCTACATGGGTTCCGATGGTGCCGCCCACAGTGGACACAGGAAGGCTCTCCACGTGCTCTTTCCATAAAGCTTCGCTGTCGATAATATATTTTTGCATCAGGGTATCGCTTAAACCGGTATAGCCCAGGAAATAAGGCTTTTGAAAATCAATGCCGCCGGAGGTTTTGATATGCTGGGCAAGCAGGTTGTTGCCCTGCTTAGAGCCTCTTGCTTTGCCAAGCATGACAACTTCGCCGTCCACAACCCCTACAACCGGTTTGATGGACAGGACATTACCGGCAAAAGCTACGGTTTTAGAGATGCGGCCGCCCTTTTTCAAATATTCTAAAGTATCCAGAAGGGCAATGAGCCTGATTTTCTTTTTATCCGCCTCAAGCTTTTCCACGATAGCCCGGGGCGCCATACCGGCGTCTTTCAGCTGCAGGGCATACTCAACCAACGCTCTTTCCCCTACGGTTGCATTTTCACTGTCCACCACAAATGCCCTGCCTTCAAATTCCTTAGCGGCAATACATGCGCTCTGGTAGGTGCCGGACAACTTGCCGGACAAAGTGATGATGATAGCCACATCACCTGAGGCCGTCACTTTTCTTATGGCTTCTTCGAACTCGTAAGGCGGGATTTGGCTTGTGGTGGGCAGAGTATCGCATTCAACTAATTTTTCATAAAATTCTTTGTGGGATAAGTTTACTCCGTCAAGGTATTCTTCCTCATCAAAAGTGATTTTCATGGGGAGGACGGTAAGGTCGCTGCGGGTTACTTTTGTAATATCTGATGATGAATCGGTGATGATTTGGATATGCATCGTTTTCTCCTTTTCTTTTATTTGTATTTTACTGCATGGCTGGCATTCATCTTATCATATGCGGCTTCCTCTTTATAATTACGCAGAATCAGGAGGATTCCAACCAAAACCATAATAAATGCGATGGCAAGCATAATATACATGATGGACATATTCGCCGGGCCGTAGAGAACAAGACATTCTCCGCCGGAGGAGGCAAGGATTTTTTCTATATCGCTTTTGGTGTATCCGATGGATTCCAGTTCTTCCCGAAAGGCATTTTCCAAGCCTTTCAGGTTTTTTTCCATTTTTACCGCCACCCCTTCAAAATGCACTTTTGTCTGTGGGAGGCTGCCTCCTTCCAAATAGGCATAGGTTTCCTCGGTCAGTTTCTCCATAACATCCAAATCATCTTTATGGATATAAACCGCCGCCATTCCTCCATCGCCTACAGGAATCAGATAGTAATAACCGTTGGTTTTAGCTGCCGTTCTGGAATTTTCATATTGGGTATAGCTTTCTTTAGAGGCAAAGCTCCCAAGGCTGTAAAACAAGTCTCCTTTTATGTGCTGGCCGCATTTTAAGCCCTGTTCCAGCACATCGTCATAATCATGAGAGGGCATGAAAAGATACGGAAAGTCCCCTTCTTTGATCAACACGCCAAAAAGGATACAACCAAAAAATAAAATGGATATGGAAAATCCGGATACACTTCGGCATAATCGTCCTATCATACTCTTTTCCACTTCTCCTGTTTATGTCCTTCTTTTTCCAGCCGGGCGCGCAGTTCCTCTAAAAAGTCTAAGAATTTCTCGCGTTCTTCGTTTTGGACCATATTTGCAATACCGGCTACTGTTTTGCTGCCCGTATCATTGATATTAAACTGCTCGCCGTAAGAATCATAACCTTTACGGTAAAGGAGCCACGCCTGCTGTAGTTTAGCGTAATAGCTCACGCCAACTACGGCGCTTATATCCACAAAAAATGGTTCGGTATGCTGGGTCAAGTCCCGGTCTACCTGCACCATGCCGACTTTGCCATCGCTTTTGCGGTATCCCACGATATAGTGATAGTAGGTGGTTGTGTTGCTGTCAAAGATAAAGCCTCTCTCGAATTTGGAGGTGGTTTGGGTGGCATGGAGAATTTCGTAGCTGTCTCCATCCTCAACCGCCTCATTCCACATTTGGCGCATTATATCTTTTTTTCTTTGACATTCTGCGGCGTCATAGGCTAACTCCGTTGTTTTTTTTGAAAATAATCCCATTTCTTTTTCCTCCTTAATACACATTAGGCGCCGGAATCTCTTTGCGCCTTTGCAGGTTTATTCAATAAGCCGGCCCAAGAAATCATGGAGGCTTATGATATATGGAAGTATAGCATAGGTTATAGCGCAGAACAAACTATAATTTTATATTTATTAACTCAAACTTCGCACTTGAATAAGTGCCTATGCACCTTGAAAATTCAATAAAAACTGGCAATAAAATAGCA
>NZ_QZDT01000196.1 GCF_009917485.1 Parablautia muri | reverse complement strand
ACCTCTAATTCTCGGACTATGGGAATATTGAGCAGTTCTATTTTACTTTTTACCTGATTATCAACTACACTTGCTAGGTAACTCTCACACCCGTCATTCAGTAACCGTTGAGCCTCTAGTGAAGATATGATTGGTATCTTACTTATTTTTGGGATAGCTTGGAAAGAATATTGGTCACCATTCGGGGGTTGGAAATTAACTAGTCCAGACCTACAACTTATTGTAGCATAATGTCTGTGTAACCAATCCATCCCTAGTATAACTTCGTATCCCTTCATGTCAATTACAATCAGTTCTACATATAGTTTTCTATCTCCTAAGGACACAATGTCACCTTTAACAATACGTTCTGAATGTAGGGACTTCCCTGATGGTAACATAATATTATACGACCTTTCAGCTGGTAAAGATTTCAGGTTATGATTGCATACAAACAAGGTTGATATAAATGAGTGTGTAGCTCCTGTATCTATTAATGTGTAAGCAGTAAAACCACAGATTGTAATGGTACCTGTTATGACTGTATGCTGCACAGCTTCCTCATCTTCTATCATTGCATAGACTCTGGGAGCTACCCTTGCTCGGTTCGGATCTGGCGGCATGGGACAATCTCTGACTATATGTCCGACCTTATCACACCTGAAACAGCGGCCA
>NZ_QZDT01000195.1 GCF_009917485.1 Parablautia muri | reverse complement strand
AGCTGAATGATGATGCCCTCTATTTCCTCACTGCTGCAGTCCTCCGCAAAATATTCGCTGATTTTATCCGCTTTCAGCGTCACTTTCCGTTCCTTCGGTTTTTCCTCCGTCAGTATCAGGCGCACCATTGGAAGGGTAAGCTCCCCGGTCTTGCCATATTCCTTGATTTTTGCCGACTGCACCATGCTGACGTTGCAGCCTTTTTCCTCTATGACTGCCTGTACCCACTGCTGTGCTTCCTCCGCCAGAAAGGAAATGTCAACGCCCTGTGAGAAGCCGAGTTTCTTACCGTCCACCATAGCAAGGAGTTCATCAGACAGGCGGGAGAGCCAGATATACCGCTGAACCTTTTTAGCGTTCTCCCCGGCGGCTTCCCCCACTTCATCAAGGGTGTTCTTCCCTGACTTTTTCCCCTGATGCTTCATGGCTTCATACTTCATCTTATAGGCTCTCGCCTTTTCGCTTGGTAAAATGTCCTCCCTCTGGATATTGGAATCCACCATGATAATCGTGGCTTCATCATCGGTGTAATTGCGGACAACCACAGGCATCTCCGTCTTTCCGGCAAGCTCCGAGCCACGTCTGCGGCGGTGTCCGGCTATGATTTCATAGCCGCCGCCCGCCCTCGGTCTTGCAATCCCCGGCACAAGCACCCCGTACTGCCGGATA
>NZ_QZDT01000194.1 GCF_009917485.1 Parablautia muri | reverse complement strand
CACTTACAAGGAAAAGTTTTGACATAATCATGCCTGCATTCTCTTTTCAAATGGTGTCATATATCCATTTGATGAATGTGGGCGGATATGATTGTAATACGCATATGCATAATCCATAGTTGCATTATTTAGTTCTTCGTCTGTTGAAAAACGGTGTTTGCTGATGAATTCCGCTTTGAACGTCCCATAAAAGCTTTCCATTGGGGAGTTGTCATAGGGGCATCCCGCTTTACTCATGCTCTGCTCAATCCCTTCTTCTTTACAGTAATCTGTAAATGCCCGCGAGGTATACTGTGAACCCTGATCACTGTGCAGCATCAGGTTTTTTGGATGATAATTTCTTTCCAGAGCTGCTTTCAGCGTCTGCACAGCCAGCTCTGCATCGATATGGCTGCTGTTGAGGGCTGCCACCACAGATCTGTCAAACAGGTCAATAATGCTGCAGTTATATCGCTTCCTTCCATCTTCCATAAAAATATAGGTAAAATCTGTACACCATTTTTCATTTGGCTTTTCCGCATGGAATTTCCTGTTTAGATGATTTTCAAACTTTTTATAGCAGTCCCCCTTTTTGTATGCAGGCTTTTTGGGTGTCACTGTGGATCGGATCCCCAATTCCTGCATATATTTTAATACAGTTGTATTGCTCAAACTGATTTTCGCTCGCAGCAAATAAACCCTCATCATCCGATATCCTGGATTTCCAGAGT
>NZ_QZDT01000193.1 GCF_009917485.1 Parablautia muri | reverse complement strand
CCTCTGACTTGAAATTACGTTTTAACAGATCTTCTGATTTCCGGGCTTGCCGATCCGCTTTCGTGATTCCGTTTGGTTTGCGCCTGGGATGGTGGCTGATGCCGATATCCTCCATGACACGATAAACAGTACGTTCGCTGAGAATATCCACATTTTCAGGCTGTTTTAACATTAATGCCTGATACATGCGGTTCCGGCCGTAGGTGTCATTACAATCATCTTCCTCAAGGATTTCCATCATGGCGTCTGCCAGGGGCTGATACTTCCATGGGCGGTCTTTATTTGCAAGGTACTGGCAGAATCCCTGCCTGCTGACATGAAGGGTTCTGCAGTAAAAGAAGATATCCCCTTTTAATTCGCCGTCTTTGGTTTTAAGAGCAATGAACTTCATTCTTTCGTTTTTGCTGACCTCAGACGGCTCGCGGCGAAAAAAGCGCTGGCTTCCTCCAGAAAGTCATTTTCCTTCTTCAAACGGCGAATTTCTTTTTCCTGTTCCTTAACCAGATGGCGGAGCTGAAGAAGTTCCTGATTAAGCGTCATGGCGCTTTGCGGAGTTTGTGAACCTGCCCCAAGGTCGAGGCTGCCAAGGCGGTTGGCCTGCACCCAGCCATACATGGTGTTTTTGGGAATCCCCAGTTCTTTAGCCGCTTTAGCTTGTCCGATTTCTTTAGCGAGCTTCACTGCCTGTACTTTGTATTCGTGGTCATATTGTCTGTTTTCTGCCATTTTGTTCACTCCTTATT
>NZ_QZDT01000192.1 GCF_009917485.1 Parablautia muri | reverse complement strand
GTCGAAGCGGAAAGCGTCGCCTATACTGTCTGCCAACATTACGGGCTTGATACGTCGGACTACTCTTTCGGATACGTTGCCGGGTGGAGCAGCGGGCGGGAGTTGTCCGAGTTGAAAAGCTCCCTTGAAACGATACGCAGCGCAGCCGCCGAGATTATCAATTCCATAGACGCGAACCTTGCGGAGCTGCAACAGGCACAGGACAAGGAGCAGACCGCCGGACAGGAGCAGCCGGAAGCCCCGGCAAAGGCAGATACAGCCGGGAAAGAGAAGCCGGAGCCGGAAGCAGCCGCACCGAGAAAATCCGGCGCACAGGAAAAGGCGGGCGCAGCCCCGAAAGAAGCCTTTACCCCGGAAACGATTTACAGGGTGCGCCGGAACCCTTACGGCGACAGCCGGGAAAACAGCTACCTCTTGCAAGCCTATGTGACACAGGAAAACGGGCGGGCGAAAATGGGGGACGTTCTTTTCACCGGGACGCCGGAGAAATGCCGCGAGCTTATGGGGCAGCTCAAAAGCGGCGAGCTGACCGAGGGCGACGTAAAGCAGCTTTACGCAAAGGCACAGGAAACGGCGCAGACCGCCGGACAGGGCAAAGACACCTTTTCCATTTACCAGATAAAAGGCGGGGACGAAACAAGGGATTTCCGCTTTGAGCCATACGACCGCCTGCAGGCGGCGGGAAATGTGGTTGACAGGGCGAACTATGAGCTTGTCTATTCCGCGCCCCTTGCGCCGGAAACTTCCCTTGAAGA
>NZ_QZDT01000191.1 GCF_009917485.1 Parablautia muri | reverse complement strand
GTCGAAGCGGAAAGCGTCGCCTATACTGTCTGCCAACATTACGGGCTTGATACGTCGGACTACTCTTTCGGCTACGTCGCCGGGTGGAGCAGCGGGCGGGAGCTGTCCGAGCTGAAAAGCTCCCTTGAAACGATACGCAGCGCAGCCGCCGAGATTATCAATTCAATAGACGAAAATCTTGCGGAGCTGCAAAAGGCACAGGACAAGGAGCAGACCGCCGGACAGGAGCAGCCCACCAGAGAGGAAAAGGCAGCCCCGAAAGAACAGCCGCAGCCGGAAGCCCCGGCAAAGGCAGATACAGCCGGGAAAGAGAAGCCGGAAGCAGCCGCACCGGGAAAATCCGGCGCACAGGAAAAGGCGGGCGCAGCCCCGAAAGAAGCCTTTACCCCGGAAACGATTTACAGAGTGCGCCGGAACCCTTACAGCGACAGCCGGGAAAACAGCTACCTCTTGCAAGCCTATGTGACACAGGAGAACGGGCGGGCGAAAATGGGCGACGTGCTTTATACGGGAACGCCGGAGAAATGCCGCGAGCTTATGGGGCAGCTCAAAAGCGGCGAGCTGACCGAGGGCGACGTGAAGCAGCTTTACGCAAAGGCACAGGAAACGGCGCAGACCGCCGGACAGGACAAAGACACCTTTTCCATTTACCAGATAAAGGGCGGGGACGAAACAAGGGATTTCCGCTTTGAGCCTTACGACCGCCTGCAGGCGGCGGGGAATGTGGTTGACAGGGCGAACTATGAGCTTGTCTATTCCGCGCCCCTTGCGCCGGAAACTTCCCTTGAAGA
>NZ_QZDT01000190.1 GCF_009917485.1 Parablautia muri | reverse complement strand
AGTAACCGTTTCGCCTGTTCCATTTTACTTCCGCGAGCAACGAGCCAAGCGGATATGCTTGCATATCCATTTGGCGACTGCCGCGAGAGTCAAATTTATTTGACTGGCTTTGGGAGCAATGCCGCCTAACACTTCATCAGCAGTAATCTCATAATCCCCTAGCCACTGAAAACCGTCCTCTGACAGTACAAACGCTTTCGGGTGTCCGAACGCTGCAAGGTTGTTTTTAATCTGCACCACAGCCCTTATATTTTCTTCTCTCTCTACCCTGCCGACTAAAAGAACACTTCTAGCAACTGCAAAGAAATCAATCGAACCCATTCCCCGGTATGCCGCTTTATTTCCTGCCGCTGATGCGAACTTTGTTCGCATTGTTCATTATGCCCAAGCCGATTGTTCCAATCGGCTCCAAGGACAATCGCACACTGGTATTTCTCTGCCAGTGCCGCCAACTTCTTTGTCATATCCCTTGCTTCATTCGCCAATCCAGCTTGCTGGATTTGTTCATTATCCATACCGCCGCCCAAATAGGCTTGTATCGGGTCTAAAATCAGCAGCTTTGCGCCTGTCTTTATAACAGCTTCTTCCAAGCGTTCATCTATCATGGAAAGTGATTTTATCTTTTCATCAATGACCGAGATTTTCTCACAATCTGCCCCTGCCTGTTCCAATCGGGGCTTGACCGCATCGGCAAGACCGTCCTCCGCACTCTGATAGATGACATTCAAAGGCTCTATAAAATTCATTCCTCCGTCTAAACTCTCTCCCTTAGACAGCTTCGCCGCTATATT
>NZ_QZDT01000189.1 GCF_009917485.1 Parablautia muri | reverse complement strand
TTACTCTGAGGTATTTTTTTATCAACCACCCTTCTTGGAATTCCCTATATTTGAATTATACAGGAAGCTCCATAAATAAACTATTTAAACTAAATTGTTCTTTACCATTTTGCAGCATACCCACCACCCACTCCGGTTCCGGCAATGGAATATCCGGATTCAAAGTATACTGTTCCATAATTCCATGTACCGCACACCAATACATATTTGACAGCGACATGGCATCTCCTTTGCGAATGCTTCCGTCTTTCTGTCCTGCTCTCACCCAGTTTTGGCAAAATGCAATCGTATCTACGGAAACTGCCAGCTTACGAAGTTTTTCTGGTACGTCTTCACTCCGTACAATATGTCCCATAAATACAAACATTTTTGCAATGAAAGAATTCTTTTCTATCTGTAGAAACAACATTTTTGTAAATTGATAAAAGAAATCCAAACCATTTTTTGCTTTCACCTGCATTGGCATGCGCATCCCTTCCAAACCAATATTTACCAATTCCTCTAACAACATTTCCTTTGTAGGGAAATAATGAAACAGTAGTCCTTCGCTGATCCCTGCCCGTCTGGATATTTGGCTTGTTTTGGTTCCGTAGTATCCCCGCTCCACAAATAAATCCAGCGCAGCTTGAATAATTTGTATTTTTCTGGCTTCTTTTTGTTCTTTTCTTGTCATACAGTATTCCCTCCATCGAATAAACACAATTTAACATTAGCACAGCCATCGAAAAATTTATAGAGTGATTTACTCAATGAAATTTATATTAGTAACTCAAACTTCGCACATAGATTTAGCCTATGCACCTTGAAAATTCAATACCTGGCAGTTATTCAGTTATCT
>NZ_QZDT01000188.1 GCF_009917485.1 Parablautia muri | reverse complement strand
ATAAAAGCACCTACCTTTCTTATTAACTTATCATAGAAGATCTTAATTTACAGAAATTATTTCACACACTCTCTGTGACAGCTCATGAAGTTATTAACAGCAATGGGGAGATGCCCTTCCTCACACGCCATGCGGCAGTAGGCCGCCGCTTTCCTTGCATTCCCTTCCATGTCGCCGCGGAAGGGGCTGCAGATAAAAACCTTCTTACGCATCAGCGCCTCCATCCTTTCTTCATTTTCCTGTCATGCGCCGCTTTTGCGGCTTCGTAGGCTTCCACTTCCTTCTCGATCTGCATCAGCTTGGCAGCGAGGCTTTTCGCAACGATGCTGATTGCCTGCAAGATGCCGATAAGCTCCTGTGATTTTTCCATAGGTTCCATTCCTCCTTTCCGGGGCAGATAATCTTGTACCCCTTCACTGTCGTAATGACACTTTTTTGAAAACAGGCAATGAAAAATAAAACTTTTTTGAAAACCGTTCGACAAACGTATCTTTTCCTGTCGAATATGGAGAGAATCACACGTCAAATCCATGCTCCCGGAAAAAATGGCGCAGTTTCTCCATGACCTTGTTTTTGCGGAAATCAAGCGTCCGCCTGTTGCCTCCCGTCACCCGCGCATATTCATAAACACTCATTTCCTCCCCGAACACCTTCATGGCAAGCTCCCGTTCTTCCGGCAGGAGGGAATCCATAGCGTCCTGCAGGACACCAAGCAGCATCCGCTTTTCCGCCAGTTCCTCCATGCTCTCCGCAAAAAGCTCCGTCCGCATATCGTGTTAATAACTTCATGAGCTGTCACAGATTCGACCTCACCTGCTGTCGTGAAATCACCCATTTTCCTGTC